>JALEQJ010000006.1 GCA_022764505.1 Phocaeicola sp.
TACCCGGTCCCCCACAAGGAAAGAGAGAGATATTGCGTGCCAAGAAACTACATAGATAATTATGAAAAAGATACAGACCACTCCATTTTTATATTCTACAATAGCTTTAGCGTTATTGGGCAATAAAATAGAAGCACAAGAGAAGCCTTATAATATAGTTTATATAATGACAGACGATCATACAGCTCAAATGATGAGTTGCTATGATACTCGCTATATGGAGACTCCTAATCTGGATAGAATAGCCAAAGATGGAGTACGATTTACCAATAGTTTTGTAGCCAATTCTTTGAGTGGTCCCAGTAGAGCTTGTATGCTTACGGGAAAACATAGTTGCGGTAATAAATTCTATGATAATTCTACTTGTGTGTTTGATAACACACAGCTTACTTATCCTAAGTTGCTCCAGAAGGCAGGTTATGAAACGGCAGTGGTAGGAAAATGGCATTTAGAAAGTTTACCTACAGGCTTTGATTTTTGGCAAATCGTTCCGGGACAAGGAGATTATTATAATCCGCGTTTTATATTGCAGAATGGAGATACAATTCAAAAAACAGGCTATATCACCAACCTTATTACAGACGATGCTATCCACTGGTTGAATGAAAAGAGAAACCCTGATAAGCCATTTTGTCTGTTGATACATCATAAAGCAGTCCATCGTAATTGGATGGGAGATTTACCTCATTTATCACTATATGAAGATAGAGAATTTCCTTTGCCGGATAATCTCTATGATACGTATGAAGGTAGAGAAGCTGCCAAATCTCAAGAAATGAGTATTGCTCAGGATTTGGATATGATATATGATCTGAAGATGCTCAAACCGGAAGAAAAGAGCAGACTGAAAAAGGCATATGAACACATTATAGGTAGAATGGACGAAGAACAACGTAAAGTTTGGGACGCCACTTATGAGCCTATTATTGAGGATTTCTACAAAAGACAACCGGAAGGAAAAAAGTTGATAGAATGGAAGTTCCAACGCTACATAAGAGATTATATGAAGACAGTTAAGTCTTTGGACGAAAATGTAGGTCGTGTATTGGATTATCTAAAGGAGAAAGGAATTTTGGAACATACATTGGTGGTTTACACTTCCGATCAAGGTTTTTATATGGGAGAACATGGCTGGTTTGATAAACGTTTTATGTACGAAGAATCCATGAGAACTCCATTGATAATGAGACTTCCCAAAGGTTTAAGCAGACGAGGAGATATAGCAGAACTGGTGCAGAATATAGATTATGCTCCTACTATTTTGGATATAGCAGGTGTGGAAATACCTCAAGAAATGCACGGAATTTCTATGTTGCCTCTACTCAAAGGTGAACAGCCTGAATGGAGAAAGTCTTTGTATTATCATTTTTATGAATATCCCGGAGAGCATGCAGTAAAGCGGCATTATGGAGTACGTATAGAAAAGTATAAACTCATTCATTTTTATAAGGATATAGATGTTTGGGAATTGTATGACTTAGAAAAAGACCCGAAAGAAATGCATAATATCTACGGACAGATAGGAACAGAAGACATCATCAAGGAACTGAAAGCCGAATTGTTACGTTTGCAGGAACAATATGATGATCCAATAAGATACGAAAAATAAACAGACAGATGCAAAAAAACGATTGGAAAGACAGGCTCAATATGGCATATTCTACAGACCCTAACTTCAAGTATGAATATGACGAGCAAGAAAAGCAGGAAACTCTACCCAAACACAAACAGCAACTAAGAGTAAGTATAGAAAAGAAAGGGAGAGGAGGAAAAGTAGCTACACTCATCTCAAATTTTGTGGGTACAGAAGAAGACTTAAAAGATTTGGCACGTATACTGAAAACCAAATGTGGAGTAGGAGGTAGTGCTAAGGACGACCAAATACTTATTCAAGGAGAATTAAAGACTAAAATCTTAGAAATCTTGCATACGGAAGGTTATACACAAGCAAAGTAGAGATAAAAGAAAGTTTCTGCTATGCAGTGGTGGTAGATAAAACCTAAACTTTTATCTTTGCCTATATTCTAAATAGATTAATTTATGAAAAAACTACATGGAATTATAGCAGTATTGCTTATCGCATTCTGCTATGCAATGCCAGCGCAGGCACAGATTAAATTTGGTATAAAAGGAGGTTTGAATCTTTCTAAAGTAACTTTTTCCAATGAAGACTTAAATGGAAAGAATAAGACCGGCTTCTTTATTGGTCCTATGGCAGAACTGACATTGCCAATCGTAGGGTTGGGAGTAGATGCGGCTGTTTTATACTCAGAAAGAAACATCGAAGTAGAAAATACAGAAGGAACGCTGAAGAATAAATCCATTTCTATTCCTTTGAATCTTAAATGGACAATAGGTTTGGGTAGCACAACTGCTATCTACATAGCCGGAGGTCCACAATATGATTACAACTTAGACTCAGATAAGGATATATTGAAATTATTCCAACAAAAAGACCACACAATGTCTTTCAATTTGGGCGCAGGTGTAAAGTTGCTGAAGCATCTGCAAGTAGGTGTGAACTACAACTTTGGTTTGAGTGATATAGGAGAATATAAATTGAAAGATATACTCTCTACAGGTGTAAAGCAAAATACTTGGCAACTCTCCGCAGCATATATATTTTGATGCGTAAACTTTAAGAAACAGAGGTGAATATGCGTTTTGCAGACGTTATTTTACCATTACCTATAGCCGGGCACTATACTTACTTCGTTCCAGAAGAATGGCGAGAAGTAGTAGTGCCCGGTTGCCGTGTCATTGTACATTTTGGAAAAAAGAAATTTTATACGGCTATTATTATTGCCTTACATGATGTAAAACCGGAGGGCTATGATGTAAAACCTATCTATGAGGTTTTAGACAATGAACCAATCGTTTTACCCCATCAGCTTAAATTATGGAAGTGGATAGCGGACTATTACTTATGTACGATAGGAGAAGTATATAAAGCGGCACTTCCTTCGAGCTTGAAACCCGAAAGTGAAACGGTACTTTGCTATAACGATGATTGGGAAGCAGAGAATATCCAACTTTCCGTATCGGACAGAATTCTTTTGGACTATCTCTTGCAAGAAAAGGAAGTCAATATATATAAGCTTGAGAAGCAGTTCCAAGGAAAACGAGTTTTAGGAGGTATAAAAAAACTATTAGAGCTCAATGCTGTTTCTATAAAAGAAGAAGTGCAAGGAGGGTATAAACCTAAAACAGTCTGTATGGTGAGGTTTACTTCTGCTTTTGCTACAGATGTTGCTGTTCAGCAATGTATGGACGATTTGAGGCGTGCACCTAAGCAACTGGCATTACTGATGGCATTTATACAGCTTTCTCAATGGTCCGAAGAAATAGCGTTTACCTCTCCCGGAGTTCCTAAAAAGGGTCTCATAGAAAGTGCGAATGTAAGTCCTGCCATTTTACAGTCAATGTTGGCAAAAGGGATATTCGAGCAATATACGGTGGAAGCAGAGCCAAAGGAGAAAATAGAGGTGTCCGATAGCAGACTGCGTCCACTCTCCGAAGTACAAGAAAAAGCTTTTCGGCAGATAGAGCAAGTATTCACAGAAAAAGATATTTGCTTATTGTATGGTGTTACTTCCAGTGGGAAGACAGAAATCTATATCCATTTGATAGAGAAATATCTAAAGCAGGGTAAACAAGTCTTGTATTTATTGCCGGAAATAGCACTTACTACGCAAATTACACATCGCTTGCGAGACGTTTTTGGAGATAGGTTAGGGATTTATCACTCCAAATACCCCGATACTCAGCGAGTGGAGGTTTGGAAAAGGCAACTCTCTTCCGCACCTTATGATGTAATCATTGGAGTGCGTTCTTCCATTTTTCTTCCTTTTAGAAATTTGGGATTAGTTATCGTAGACGAAGAGCATGAGAATACTTACAAGCAGCAGGATCCTGCACCTCGTTATCATGCAAGAAGTGTATCAATGGTATTGGCAAAAGACTTGGGAGCTTGTGTTCTTTTAGGAACTGCTACTCCTTCTATAGAAAGTTATTATCATACACAGAATGGTAAATATGGTCTTGTAAGCCTGTTGGAGCGACATAGAAATGTGGCCCTACCGGAAATTATTCCAGTAGATACAAAGGAACTGCTACGGAAAAAAATTATGAAAGGGATTTTCTCTCCTTTGTTGGTAAAACGTATGCAAGATGCTTTGGAACAGGGAAAGCAAATCATATTATTTCAGAATAGGCGAGGTTTCGCCCCTATAATTACTTGCCATCTTTGTGCGTGGACACCTCGCTGTGAACATTGCGATGTGAGCTTGACTTACCATAAAAGTTTACACCAGTTGGTGTGTCATTACTGTGGTAGCGTATATCCTGTACCGGATATTTGTCCCTCTTGTGGTAATACAGAATTGCAACATCGAGGATATGGTACCGAGCGAGTAGAAGAAGCTATAGAAACAGTCTTTCCTAATGCTAAGGTAGCGAGAATGGACTTGGATACTACGAGGAGCAGAACAGCTTATGAACGTATTATTGCGGATTTTCAAAACAAAAAGACTGATATACTCATAGGTACACAAATGATATCCAAAGGACTGGATTTTGATAATGTAAGTGTCGTAGGTATCCTAGATGCAGATGGTATGATGAGCTATCCTGATTTTCGCTCTCACGAACGGGCTTTTCAGTTGATGTCTCAAGTCTCCGGACGTGCAGGGAGGCGTGATCAACAAGGCGTTGTGATCTTACAAACGAAATCTGTGGATCATTCACTTATTCATCAAGTATTAAAGCATGATTTCTTCTCTATGTACCAAAATCAAATAGAAGAAAGGAGTACTTTCTTTTATCCTCCTTTCTGTAAACTGATTTATGTTTACGTGAAGCATAAGAAAGAATGGGTAGTGGAACAGGCTGCAGCATTATTGGCAACCTATTTAAGACAAGGATTACAAGATAGAGTCTTGGGACCGGATAAACCAGTGGTAGGACGTATTCAAACATTTCATATTAGAAAGTTTGTCATTAAAATAGAGAACACCTTACCACTTGCTCGTGTAAAAGCATTTTTGATGAGTGTTCAAGAACAAATACAGACTGATAGCCACTTCAAATCTATCTTGATGTATTATGATGTAGACCCTATGTAGGAGGGTATGAATAGACTTTTGATTATTCTTTCTTGTTAAAAGCCATCTTATCGCAGAATCTTTCTGCTAAATTCTCTATTCCAAATATCCATTTATCTATAAAAGTTTTACAGAGATAGTTCCAAAGCTGTATGCGTAATTTATCCAATAACATACAAGACACACTGAAAACAAAGACAAATAGGATTATGAATAAGATGAATACTAAGCCATTCAAATTCTCATAAGTAGCAGCTATAATATTTTTATAATAAGGCCATATTGAAGGGTGCATATGTATCAGGTAAATAGAGAAAGATGAACATGCTAAGTAATTCACATACTTATTTTCAAACTTTAATTTTGTAAACGCTAAGAAGAAAAACATTGATGCAAAGACCACGAATGGAGATGAATAGGCAAACATATTTCTCTCATCGCCAGTGAACAAAAACCATAAAACAGGAATGATGGTAAATAGCAGATATAGCAAAATGTACTTCATTGTACTAAATTGCTTTATTGAATGAAAGTGGAGGTTTAAGAAACGTCCAAGTAGGTAGAGACCTATAAAAGAAATAGTGGAGTATCCAAAATTATAAGTAGCTATCTCTCCTCTAATCCAGCCGAGGGAAAATTCAAAAATGAAAAAAGTAAGTAATACAAAGAAATACTGTCTAACTGAACTCTGTTTTACAAATGCATTTAAGACAGGTGAAAATCCATATAAAACCAAATAAGCAGGTACAAACCAATAAAAGGATCCAAAATAAAATAGGTCAATGAGATTTCCTAATTCAATGTGGTCTCCCATTAATACAAATGGAAGAGTAACTGAAATCGCATAAAAGAATACTTGAAATAAGAGCGAAAAAGCTCCTTTTAAATGAGGGTTTATGCCAAACCAGCCTGAAATCAAAATGAAAACATTCACACAGATGATGCATAGTTGTCCAGCCATAAACCTACTGAAAGATTCTACGGAAGTTATTTTTTCAACACCTCCTAAAGAAAGAAAATTAGCATGAAGTAATAAGACCAGCATCATGGCAATAATTCTTAATAATTCGATATTACTTGCTCGTTTATTCATTTTGATATAATTATATTATCTGCAAAGTTACGACAATTTATAGCGTATGAGATGTCTTGCGTAAAAAACTGATGATAAATATGGACGAGTAAAATGTAAACCCATACATTTGTGATAAAAAAGAAATGATAAAGATACTATTTGTGTGTTTAGGAAATATCTGTCGTTCAGCTACGGCAGAAGAGGTGATGAGTACGTATGTGAGAAAGGCAGGTTTGGCAGAGCAAATAGAAATAGACTCGGCAGGTATCAGTGCATATCATAAAGGAGAACTACCGGACAAAAGAATGAGAGCGCATGCTAAAAGAAGAGGGTATGAACTTACAAGCCTATCAAGACCTGTTTCTATAGATGATTTTTATACTTTTGACTATATTATAGGAATGGACGATAATAATATAGCTGCTTTAAAAGATAAGTCTCCAAGTATAGAAACAGACTCTAAAATCAGTAGAATGACAGATTATTCATCTCGCTTACTTGTAGATTATGTGCCGGATCCATATTATGGTGGAGCAGAAGGTTTTGAAAACGTATTGGATATTTTGGAAGATGCTTGCGAAGGTTTATTGCAGAAGTTGAAAGAAAGGCATTATCTGTAGTTATGCTATTTATGGGTATTTTGATAACATATGCTCTGTATCACGATAGGATTATAACGCTATCGTGATAGCAAGGCTTACTATCAGTATAGAAATATAAACAACGAAGAGCATAACTAAGATGTCTGTTTTTACCATTCTATCGGTTTTTGTCCATATTTTACTAAATACTCATTGGCTTTACTGAAATGATGGTTCCCGAAAAAGCCATAATGTGCAGATAGGGGAGAAGGGTGTGCAGATTTCAATACCAAATGCTTGTCGGATTCAATAAAAGGCATTTTCTTTTGTGCGTAACTACCCCATAAAATAAACACTAAATGCTCTTTTTGCTCTACTAATGCTTTGATAGCGGCGTCTGTAAATGTTTCCCAACCTTTTCCTTGATGTGATCCAGCCATACCCTCTCTTACGGTAAGAGTAGCGTTGAGCAGTAGTACTCCTTGAGAAGCCCAATGGCTCAAATCTCCATGAAGAGGAACGGGACGTCCTAAGTCGGATAAAAGTTCTTTGAATATATTTCTCAAAGAGGGTGGAAAGCTGATTCCTTCGTTTACGGAGAAACACAACCCATTGGCTTGCCCTATTCCGTGATATGGATCTTGCCCTAAAATAACCACTTTTACTTGGTCAAAGGGGCATAAATCAAAAGCTCTGAATATATCTTTTCCTCTTGGAAAAATCCTTTGAGTAGCATACTCGTATCTTACAAACTCTGTAAGTTGTTTGAAATACTCTTTCCCGAACTCATCACATAAAGCTGCTTTCCATTGAGGCTCTATTCTAACGTTCATATCACACGGTGTTTAATTTATAATGTGTAGCAAAGTAACACAAAACTATGCGGTACAAGATGTGTAAGCATAAAGTTTTTGTCTTGTAGCGAAAATATCTTAAGAATGTTTTGGCAGAATATGAAAAGTGTATATCTTTGCATTCGCAATTAAGAAAGGATATGCTTTTTTATCAAGGCCCATTCGTCTATCGGTTAGGACGCAAGATTTTCATTCTTGAAAGAGGGGTTCGATTCCCCTATGGGCTACTATTCATAAATAAGTAAAACATTAAAGATTAGTCGAGATGGCAAATCATAAATCATCACTGAAAAGAATCAGACAAGAAGAAAAAAGAAAGCTTCAAAATAAGTATTATGCAAAAACAATGCGTAATGCTGTAAGAAAGTTGCGTGCTACAACAGATAAAGCTGAGGCGATAGCTTTGTATCCAAGTGTTCAACAAATGTTGGATAAATTGGCAAAGAAAAATCGTATTCATGCAAACAAAGCAGCCAACTTAAAATCTAAGTTATGCGCTCATATCGCTAGCTTAGCTTAATTCTTGTAACTATAATTTACCAATTAAACCTCCTGTGATTTGGGAGGTTTAATTGTTTGTATTATGCAACTTTCGGTTGCATTTTTTTTTGTTTATAAAAAGCAATTCGCATCTTGTTTTTTTATATTTTTACCGAGATTTAGTCGTAGATAGAGCTACTTATTGGTTCTATGATAGACTTACCAAATATGCTCAGAATTTCATGAAATATAAGTGGAACAATACAATACTTTCTCCCTCGATTCAGAAAAAAGCTATTCAGTTATCAAAGGACGCTAATGTTTCTTTGGTTATAGCCCAACTCTTGCTACAACGCGGTATAGAAACAGTAGATGATGTGAATGATTTTTTTCACCCGTCTTTAACCCATTTGCATGATCCATACCTTATGCCACAAATGGATAGGGCAGTAGCCAGACTTAATACTGCTATGGGGAGAAAAGAACGTATTTTAATTTATGGAGATTATGATGTAGATGGTACTACTTCTGTTTCTTTGGTATATAAATTCTTATTACAGTTTTATTCTAATGTGGACTATTATATCCCAGATCGTTACGATGAGGGATATGGTGTATCTTATCAAGGCATAGATTACGCAGCAGAAACAAGTGTAAAACTCATCATAGTCTTAGATTGTGGGATTAAAGCGGTAGACGAAATAGCTTATGCAAAGGAAAAGGGAATAGATTTTATCATTTGTGATCATCATGTTTCCGATGAAGTTTTACCCGATGCTGTAGCTATCCTTAATCCTAAGTTAGATAATTCCACTTATCCTTACGAACATCTATCAGGCTGTGGAGTAGGATTTAAGTTTATGCAGGCATTTGCAGAGAGTAATGGTATAGACTTTTCTCTTCTTACCCCATTGTTGGATTTGGTCGCTGTAAGTATTGTATCGGATATAGTACCTATGATGGGAGAAAACAGAATCCTCACTTACTATGGTCTAAAACAGATCAATTCTAATCCAAGCGTAGGTCTTAAAGCCATCATAGATATTTGTGGACTTAGCGGGAAGGAAATTACTATGAGTGATATAGTCTTCAAAATAGGACCTCGCATAAATGCTTCCGGTCGTATCCAAAATGGGAAAGAAGCTGTAGAACTTTTGGTAGAAAAGGATATTCAGCAAGCTTTGGAAAAAGCCCATCAGATCAATCATTATAACGAGGCTCGGAAAGACTTGGATAAGAATATGACCGAAGAAGCGAATAATATAGTGGAAAAATTGTCCGATTTATCCGAACGACGGTCTATTGTTCTCTATAACGCAGCTTGGCACAAAGGTGTCATAGGGATTGTTGCTTCTCGCCTCACAGAAGTGTATTATCGTCCAGCAGTGGTACTCACTCACGCAGATGGATTAGCTACAGGATCAGCTCGTTCTGTTTCTGGTTTTGATGTTTACAAAGCCATAGAAAGCTGTAAAGATTTGTTGGAAAGTTTTGGAGGGCATACATATGCTGCAGGGCTTTCTATGAAAGTAGAACATGTAGAGGAATTTACCCAAAGATTTGAAACTTATGTAGCCAATAATATACTTCCGGATCAAATGGACGCTACATTGGATATAGATGCTACATTGAGTTTCAAAGATATTACTCCTAAACTTTTTTATGAACTGAAGAAGTTTCAGCCATTTGGTCCGGATAATCAGAAACCTGTATTTTCTACGTCTAATGTCTACGATTATGGTACAAGTAAAGTGGTAGGAAGAGGGCAAGAACATATTAAATTGGAGCTTGTAGATAATGATTCCAATAAGGTAATGAATGGAATAGCTTTCGGACAAAGTTCTCAGGTACGTTATATCAAAACGAAACAGTCTTTCAATATCTGTTATACCATAGAAGAAAATACCCATAAACTTGGCGAACTGCAATTACAGATTTTAGATATAATGCCAGCCAAAGCCTAATACTTACTCCTTTTTTATGAAGGATTATCTATCCATATTGAAGCAATACTGGGGCTACGATGCTTTTCGTGGTGTGCAAGAAGAGATTATCAAGAGTATTGGGGAAGGGAAAGATACTTTAGGGCTTATGCCTACGGGAGGAGGAAAGTCTATTACATTTCAGGTTTCTGCATTAGCACAAGATGGCTTGTGCCTTGTGATTACACCTCTCATAGCTTTGATGAAAGATCAGGTTCGGAACTTAAAATCTAAAGGTATTAAAGCTACTGCTGTATATGCAGGAATGTCCAGAGAAGAGGTCGTAATAGCCTACGATAACTGTATTTATGGAGATTATAAATTTCTATATTTATCTCCTGAGCGCATTAATTCTGAGCTTTTTCTGAATAAGTTAAAGCATATGGCAATTACTTTTATCGCAGTAGACGAAGCACACTGTATCTCACAGTGGGGGTACGACTTTCGCCCTTCCTATCTAAATATAGGTATCATTCGTACTCATCTTCCCGATAAACCTATTTTGGCACTCACAGCTACAGCAACTTCCAAGGTTGTAGATGATATTCAAGAAAAACTTCATTTTTCTGCAAAGAATGTGTTCAAGATGAGTTTTGAACGAGCAAATTTAGCTTACGTAGTCAGAAGAGTAGAGGATAAAAAAAGGCAGTTATTACATATCTTGTCCAGTATAGAAGGATCTGCTATTGTTTATACCAGATACAGAAGACACACAAAGGAATATGCCGAATTCTTAAACGAAAATGGCTTTACTGCTACAGAATATCACGCAGGATTTTCAGATAGACTGAAAGATGAGAAGCAAGAAATGTGGTGTACAGGGAAGGTAAGAGTAATGGTGGCTACAAATGCTTTTGGTATGGGTATAGATAAATCCGATGTGAAATTGGTTTGTCATATGGACGTACCGGAAACCATAGAAAATTATTTCCAAGAAGCAGGTAGGGCTGGTAGAAATGGAGAAAAAGCTTATGCTGTATTGCTCTATGCAAAATCTGATAAAGGAAAACTAACCAGGCGATTAAATGATGCCTTCCCCTCTAAAGATTATATTCGGGATATTTATGAAAAGCTTTGTTTTTTCTTCCAAATAGCTATGGGGGACGGATTTGGGTGTAGATTTGATTTCTCTTTTGATAAATTTTGCTGGTTGAATAAGCTTGGACCAAGAGAATTGACAGGTGCTTTGCAAATTCTTACGAAAGCAGGATATATAGAATATGTAGAAGCACAAGACTATAGTGCGTTAGTTTGGTTTAGGTTAGAAAAAGAGCAACTGTACAGACTAAGAGGGAATGGAGAAATAGCAGACAGGGTAATAGAATCTATATTGCGTTCTTATACAGGTGCTTTTGCGGATTATATTATGTTTGATGAAGAAATGATTGCTTATCGGAGTGGCATCAGTAGACAGACTTTGTACGATACACTTGTTATGCTTTCTCGATTAGGCATATTGAGCTATATACCCTCTCGTCGTACACCTATTGTTATATTCAAAGTGCGGCGTATAGAAAAGGAAAAGCTTGTCTTTCCACCAGAAATTTATGAAGAACGGAAAGCACATAGGAAAAAGTTGATAGATGAAATTTTGTACTATGCAGAAGAAGAGGAGATCTGTAGAAGTAGAATGCTTTTACGATATTTCGGCGAGAAAACAGACCATAATTGTGGTGTTTGCGACCTCTGTGTAGCACGAAAGAAGCAAAATACAGAAGAGGAAGCTGTAAAAGATGGAGAGCGTAAAATCTTGGAAATTCTATCCGAAGGTAGTATTTATATAACCGATTTACTTCCTCATTTTCATTACAATGAAAAGAGACTCGCACGTTGTTTGCGGAATTTGATGGGTGAAGAAAAAGTCCGTTATGATGCAGGAGTCTATTCTTTGGCTAAATAAATAGATGTTGCAATAAGCATAACGCTCCAACCATAAATAAGACAAAGACCAATTCCACTCTCTTATTTATTCTTGTAGAGATAATCATATCTGTAGTAGAGAGATGGCGTTCATTTTCTCCTATATAAGGTTTATAAACTTCTACGCCAAAGTAATTATGCGTTCCTCCAAATCTACAATTCAAGATGCCTGCCAATGCGGCTTCCGGAAATCCGGAATTAGGACTTAGGTGTGCTTTCCCATATTTCCACACAAAAGAAAGAAGCTTTAATTTGTTGCAGACAGCGAGCATAAAAAAAGCTGTAATTCTGGCAGGCAGATAATTGGCTATATCATCTATATGAGCTGCCCAACAACCATAATCTTTATATCGGTCATTGCGATAGCCTATCATAGAATCTAATGTATTTATCATCTTATACATCACCATTCCTGGTAATCCCAAGCATAAGTACCAAAATAACGGTGCAATAACACCGTCGCTTAAATTTTCTGCAAGTGTCTCTAAAGCAGCGGCTCTTACTTCCTGTGCAGATAAGTTATTTGTATCTCTGCCTACAATCCTTCCTACTTGTTTTCTTCCATCTTCTATAGAATGATCTACAGCATAAAAAACCATTGTAACTTCATCTATCAACGTCTTGCCTGCCAAGCAATAGAAAGTACCTATAGATGTAAAAAGAAGTGCAAGAATCCAATGTATGGAATATAAACCAACATAGATAAGCAAGGCGATAAGACCGCTTGCTATAATTAAGAAGATAGAAGATATTGCCCCCTTTATTTTTCTATTGCGTCCTTTGTTCCAGCGTTTTTCCATAAAAGAAATGGCATTACCAAACCATACGATAGGGTGAGGGAGGGAAGTAGGATCCCCCCATATTTTATCTGCTATATAACCTATACAGATAGCTATGATACTTATCCAATAGTGATCCATTTTTTTATGGCATTAACCAATAAAGTATTGTCCGATGATTCTTGTACTGCAATGCGAAAAGCTCCTGCATCTAAACCTTCAAAATTAGATGCATCTCTTATGAGTAGTCCATACTCTGTAGCTAAATACTCTTTTAAGGCGTAAGCTTTCCCAATTCTAAGTCTTCCCAAAAAATAATGAGTGTCCGATTCCCAAATATCTATCAAACGTGTGTCTGCTAATTCTTTACAAACTCTTTCTCTCTCGGAAAGATAATGAGATAAATCATAGACAAATTTTTCTTGGTGTGTGATAAGATATTTGCCTGCTTCTATCGCAAGAGCATTTACGGACCACGGTGTCTTGAAATACAATAATTGCTTGATAAGATTTTTATTGGCAGTGATATATCCCAATCTCAATCCAGGTATGGCAAAGCGTTTTGTCATAGAGTGTATGAGTATTACATTGGGGAACTTTACGCAATGATCTGTAGTCAAGGTTTCCTTTAGAGTAAAGTATTCATAAGATTGATCTATGATGAAGAGGGTTTGCTTGCGTTCTTGTATCAATCTGTAAAGACGTTCTGCATCTTGTACTTCTCCTGTAGGGTTATTGGGATTACATAGCCAAAATACTTCGGCATCTCTCGGCAGATCATCTAAAGAAAAAATAGAACGAGGAATGATGTTATTTACTCGGCAGGCATCTGCATATTCTGCAAAGGTGGGCTGAAGAATATAGGTGTACTTATGTTGAAATGCTTGAGCTATCAGATAAATAGATTCTACCGCACCATTGGTTACTAAAATTTCTTCTGAATGAATTTGTTTGTTGGCAGCTAAAAGCTCGTGAAGAGAATAAGGTATAGGCTCTGCATAACTACGAATTTTGGACATAGAAGCATACAGATGCTCTATTAGTGGTGTATGATCTAATATATGACACACATTGGAACTGAAGTTTACCTGTATATGAGGGTATTTATGTAAGTCGTCTCCGTGTCCTTCTATCATCTTTTTTCCAGAATAGAATATAATAAAGGGATATTTATATGTTCTCTTACGTGATCTGCCAATTTATCATATTGCTCTTCCTTAAAGGTGGCATAATCTACTGTAGTACAATACTTTTTCTCTGAAATAAATGGGCGTAAGAGATAATCAATGACTTGGATATTGTCTAAAATTCCGTGTATGTAAGAACCCATACAACGTTCACTGACATAGCAACCATCTGCCTCTCCATCTTGTATTTTGCAAGGTCTACCGGCTTTTTGCGTGAGTGTAGTGATGCCCATATGTATTTCATATCCACGACATAAACCGGGTTCGTCTAAAAATTGGAATGCTACTTGGCGAGTGATTTTTTCTCCTTTGAGCTGTGTACTCGTAGGTAATAAACCTAATCCCGGGAAATGTGTAATTTCTCCTTCTACGCCTTCCGGATCTAAGACTTCTTCTCCCATCATTTGATAACCTCCACAAACTCCGAATACAGTACTGCCATTCTTGTGTGCATTGATGATGGCTGTGGCTACACCATTTTGTCTTATTTCATACAGATCTGCAATGGTGCTTTTGCTCCCCGGTAAGATGATAATGTCTGCTTTCTTTATTTCGTCTATATTGTTTGTATAATACAGATTTACCCGTGGATCTCTTTCCATCATATTGAAATCTGTAAAATTGGATAAGTGTTTCAATAAGATGACTGCTACATTTACTTTTCCTTGCATAGCTGTCCATTGTTTTTTACTTAGTGCCAGAGAGTCTTCTTCTTCTATGTGTATATCCTTGTAATATGGGACAACACCAAGTACAGGTACACCGGATATTTCTTCCATAATTTTAATACCCGACTGAAATAGTCGAAGATCTCCTCTAAACTTATTGACAATGATTCCTTTAATACGTTTTCTATCTTCCGGTGTTTGCAGCATAATAGATCCATAGACAGAGGCGAATACTCCACCTCTATCAATATCTGCTACTAAGATAACATCTGCATCTGCTTCTTTTGCCATAGACATATTGACCAAGTCTGTATGTCGTAGGTTGAGTTCCGAAATACTTCCTGCTCCTTCCATAACAATAGGGTTATACTTTTCAGCCAATCTATGAAAGGCGGCATTGACTGCAGTGCGTAGCTCTTCTCTTCCTTCTGTTTTGAAGTAATCGTAAGCATTCCGGTGTCCTATGGGTTTCCCATTCAGCACAACTTGAGAAGTCTTATCCGAACTGGGTTTAAGTAATAACGGATTCATATCCGTATGACAAGGAACACCTGCCGCTTCTGCTTGTACAGCTTGTGCTCTACCTATTTCTAAACCTTCCGGTGTAGCATAGGAGTTTAATGCCATATTTTGGGCTTTGAAAGGGGCGGGGGAGTATCCGTCTTGTTTGAATATACGGCAGAATGCTGTAGCTATGATACTTTTTCCTACATCACTACCTGTACCAGCCAGCATAACCGGACGCAAAAGAGGACGTTTATTCATTGTTCTTATTGACTTTCTTTTGTTTGTAAGCAAATTTTTTCCATTTTTCCTCTCCTTTGTCCGATAGTTGCAATTCAAAACGTGCCATAACGAAGAATAAATCGGACAATCTATTGATGAGTTTCAATATAGAAGATGGAACAGGATCTTCTCTATGTAAGGTGCAAAGTCTGCGTTCTGCTCTACGAGCGAGGGTACGGGCATACTGTAGATGTGCAGATACCACATTGCCACCCGGTAATAGGAAATAACCATTATCTACCAATTGGGACATCATTTCGTCCATCCACATTTCGCATTGCTCCGGTAGTGTCTCGTCTATTTTATTGGGATTTTGTTCCCTGATAGCAGAAGGAGTTCCTACCAAACTCATTACACTCATAAGCTCTGCTTGTATTTGAAAGAGTCGCTGCTGGCGTTCATCTATATCCGGGATAAAGCTTCTTATGATGCCGATCATAGAATTTAACTCATCTATAGTACCTACAGCTTCTATGCGATTACAGTCTTTGCTTACTCTTTCTCCACCGAAGATGCCTGTAGTAGCATTGTCTCCTGTTTTTGTGTAGATTCTTTTCATTCTTTCCAAAAATCTAAAAAGTCGTTTTCTCCCCAGTACCAATGTGTATATCCGGCTACCACATTCTTGTATCTATAAATAGGGGTCTTTACTTTCATTCCTTTGGCAGTATATTGCTCTGCTATAGAGGGTAGCTCTGTAGGATTCAGTACATCCGAATAGTGAAATTCATGACCTTTCCATATAGTATCTCCTATCTGCATACTTCTATATCCCAAGTGTAGCTTTGCATTTTCCATACTTGCATCTATGGGGAGTATATCGCACATAGAATAAGCAGTTCCTCCTTTTTTGGCGGTAAGAGTGCGTGTAAGGTACATCATACCTCCACACTCAGCAAAAATTTTTCCTCCCTTTTCTGCAAAGTCTTTTACTTGCTCCATAATTTTCCGCTTGCGATATAGTTGTCTTGCAAATAATTCCGGATATCCTCCCGGAAAATATAATATATCTGCTGTAGGTAACTCTTTGCTATGCAATGGACTGAAGTAAACTATATGGGCTATCTCTTTCAGTCTATCTATGTTCTCTCTATAAGTAAAATTGAAAGCTGCATCTTTTGCTATAGCTATGGTAAGATTCTTTTTCTTGTAATTTGTTCTTTTCTCATTTTCTGAGGAGTAGGGTAATGAATAAGCACAAGGGAAACCTGTAGAAGTAAGTTCCAAAATAGCATCTACGTCTATTGTTTCTTCTATCATTTCGGATATTCGTTCTATGACAGTATCCATTTCTTGTTTGGCTTGTAGAGTAAGTCCCAAGTGGCGAGAAGGTACTTTTACCTGTTCTGTATTGAGCAAGTATCCTAAACATCTCACACGAGCATCTGTACACGCTTCTTTTAGGTAAGTAAAATGACTATAAGAGGAAACTTGGTTGAAAATAACGCCTGCTATTTTTATATTGGGGTCAAAATGCTTGTAACCATACAGAAGAGCTGCCACAGAGTAGGCTGTAGATTTGGCATTGACTACAAGGATAACGGGAAGTTGTAATAGAGCAGCTATTTCTGCACTGCTACCTTGCCTCTTGTTATATCCATCAAATAGACCCATAACTCCTTCTACCACACACGCATCGGCTTTTTCTCCATACTGATTGTAAACTTGCTGCACATGGGTTTGAGATGCCATAAAGGTATCCAAGTTTACAGTAACATTATCTGCTGCTATGCTATGGTATTGAGTATCTATATAGTCTGGTCCACATTTGTAAGGCTGTACATTCAGTCCACGCTTTTTTAAGGCACGTAGTAGCCCCATTGTGAATGTGGTTTTTCCACTTCCGGAAGTGGCTGCTCCGATGAGAAATTGTGGCTTCATTCTGTTATATATTCTATACTTTGGTCGCAAAGGTAGAAAAAAGACGCTTCTTAATAAATTCTTCCTTGCCAATTCTGTGTATATACTATACATTGCGCAGTGCATCTTATTCAGCTTTTACACATTAATAGTCTTAATAGTTTTAATGTTGTATTTCGTGATTCGGTTTATATAAACTTGCATTGAGGTTTATATAAACTTCAATGCAAGTTTATGTATTTTGTGTATAGAGTTTACACTTTGCGTTTTGTTTCTTGTAGGTTCCAGACTATACTGAATACTTCTGATACTTATATATGCTCTCTTTGGGAATATAAGGAAAAGTATAATCATACTCCGATAAAAAGATTTACCTTTGCTTCATCGTTTAACTATACTTTTTTGACTTCATACAATGGTAGTACACTCAGAAGATTATAAAGCAGAAACACATAGGAGAGGTAGGATAGAGGTGATTTGTGGTTCTATGTTCTCTGGTAAGACAGAAGAACTAATACGTAGATTGAAGCGCGCTTCTTTTGCCAGGCAGAAAGTAGAGATTTTCAAGCCTGCCATAGATACTCGTTATTCTGATAGTGAAGTGGTTTCTCACGACAAGAATGCTATTGCTTCTACACCGGTGGAAACTTCTGCATCTATTTTATTGATGAGTGCAGGGATAGATGTAGTAGGAATAGACGAAGCTCAATTTTTTGACGAAGGTTTGGTAAACGTTTGCAATCAATTGGCAGCGAATGGGATACGAGTTATTATTGCAGGATTAGATATGGATTTCAAGGGATTGCCTTTCGGTCCTATGCCTGCCCTCTGTGCAGTAGCAGACGATGTAAGCAAGGTACACGCTATATGTGTAGAATGTGGAGATTTGGCTTATGTATCTCATCGCATTGTAGATGGAGAAAACAGAGTATTGTTGGGTGAAAAAGCAGAATACGAACCGCTTTGCAGGCATTGTTATCTTAAAAAGCAAAATAAATAGTATTATAATAAGGAGTATATGCCGATATTGAATCAAAAGAAAATCACTTTCGATAGTTTTATACGTGGTATATTGGCTATCTTATTATTGGTAGGTATACTTATGCTTGTCAATAAGCTGGGTAATGTACTTTTGCCTTTCTTTTTGGCTTGGTTTGTCGCTTATTTGGTGTATCCTATCGTCTTATTCTTCCAGCAGACCTTACATTTTAGAAGTCGCATTCTATCTATTATAGCTACTATGATGTTCTTAATGGTAATCTTGGGATTGGCTATATGGATTCTTTTTCCTCCTGTCGTTTCAGAGTTACTGCGTTTGAAAAATATAGTAGAGGCTTATTTATTGCAAGGAGAAAATGGAACTGCACTTTCGGAAGTACTCAATAATATATTGTTGAAGTATTTAGATGCAGGGTGGTTACAAAATCTCATCAATGCAGAGAACTTGTTTCAGGCAATTCAGATTATAACTCCTAAAATCAGTGCCATTATAAGCACCTCTTTTGATTTAGTGGTAATGTTGTTTACTGCGTTCGTAACCTTATTATACTTCATTTTCATACTTTTGGACTATGAACGGATAGGGAATAACTGGATTACTTTATTACCAAAGAAATATCGGCCTGTAGCCTTAAAGCTTACTACAGATGTAGTAGAGGGTATGAATCGTTATTTCCGTGGACAAGCATTGATCGCTACCTGTGTAGGTGTTCTCTTTAGTATAGGTTTTCTTATGATAGACTTTCCTTTGGCGATAGTGTTGGGGTTGTTTATCGGTTTGCTCAATATGGTTCCTTATTTACAAATCATAGGTTTTATTCCTACCATCTTATTAGCTTTATTGAAGAGTGTAGAGACCGGAACTAACTTTTGGGGTATATTAGGTTTAGCACTTTTGGTATTTGCTGTAGTGCAAATCATACAAGATGCCTATCTGACTCCACGCATTATGGGAAAAGTAACAGGGCTAAATCCTGCCGTTATTTTGCTATCACTGTCTATTTGGGGATCTTTAATGGGATTTTTAGGTATGATTATAGCATTACCGGCTACTACCTTGTTGCTCTCTTACTATAAACATTACATTCACAGGAAAAATCTTTATGATGAGTATTTGGAACGTAATCTGAAGTCAAAGAATACAGGGGTAAAAGAGCCTTATCCGAATGAAGTTTTTCAAGAAAATGCTAAAAAATGAAAAATAGACACTTGAAATAATCGTTTTTTACTGAAAAAGGTTTCAAATCTATTTTTAACGCATACCTTTGTACACAAATAGATTTAGCTAAAATATAGTCTAAATAGACATAAAAGCGTAAAACAACACATTTATACAATTTCAATCAAAAAAAATCGCAATGCAAAAAGGATTTTTATTATGTGGGCTATTGTTTGGTTCAATAGCTATGCAAGCACAAACTGTAATCAGACAAGACACTTTAGAATCTCAAGCAGTAGAGGTGCAAAAAGAAAAGTATGTAGAAGCTCGTAAGAATTGGTTCGTAGGGGCTGGTATTGGTGGTCATATCCATTTTTCGGATCATGACAAGCAAATGAAATTAGGAGATCGTATAACTCCAAAGTTTGAGTTCTTTGTAGGTAAGTGGTTCAATCCTTATCTTGGTTTCCGTTTGGGTATTTCAGGAGGAACTTTGAAAGGTTTAGCTGGCTGGGATGATCACAAATCACCAAACTGGAATGTAAATTGGCATAATTACAATGGTTTCATTACAGGAGCGGTTCGTGGAACAGAACCAGGTTCTGTAATCGGTGGAACTGTTTATGATAAACCGGGACATTCATACTCTCTCTACAGAACAAAGATTAAGTATATGCACGTACCATTGGATTTCATGGTGAACCTATCCAATATACTTGCAGGAAACAATCCTGATCGTTTCTATTCTTTCATTCCTTATGTAGGTCTTGGTTATGCTTTCACTCTGAATCAAAGTATTGATAAAAAATCTTCTAACAGCTTTACCGGAAATATCGGTATCTTGAATGAATTCCGTTTGAGCCGTAGATTGTCTTTGTACTTGGATCTGCGTGGAACTTTAATCAGCGACAAGTTTGACCAACAAATCGGTGGTAGATTGGATGGTATACCGGCAGCATCATTAGGTTTGACTTATGTAATGAACAGAAAAGACAATGTACGTATCGTATATGTACCTACCGTTCAAATCGTAGAAAAACCGGTAGAAAAAATTGTAGAAGTAGAAAAGAGAGTAGAAATAGAAAAAGACTGCGAACCTTTGTATTTGCTCTTGGCTAACGTAACTTTCGACTTTGATAAATACAATATCAATGCTAAGTCTGCAGCAATCTTGGATCAAGCAGCAGAATTGTTGAAGAAAATGCCGGAACGTCGTTTCTTGATCTCGGGTTCTACAGATATTTTAGGAGATGGCAAGTATAATGAAGCTCTTTCTGCTCGTCGTGCTGCAGCTGTAGTACAAGGATTGGAAGATAGAGGAGTTCCTACCAATATGTTGAAATCTCGTGGTTTAGGTAATAGAGTAGCTACACTTCCTGCTTCTGCAAGTGAAAGTGCACGTGAAGGAGACCGTAAGGTAACAATAGAGCTTATCTCAAATATGGAGTACTGGAATGAACTTCCTAAGAAAAGCTATTAAGAATCTATAGGAGAAAATAGACACTTCGATTTTTAATCCAATGTATAAGAGATACCTATAAGGGAGAAAATTCCTTTGTAGGCATCTCTTTGCATATAATAACCTTTCTACATGAAACTATCAGATCTACAAGTTTCTTCAGTATCCGGCTGTGTGCCTGTGGTAATAGCTTTTACACCCAATTATTTTATACCGGCTATCACTTGTTTATTTTCTATGCTGAAGTCTGATACTTCCCAAGCGAAGTATCATGTGATATGTTTACTCACAGAACCTCTGCCGGAAAATCAGGTGCAATTATTGCATTCTTTGGATCCGCATCAAAGAATGATTTATTCTTTTGTTCAGCTTCCTACAGAAATGGAAGGTATTTATGTAGATGCACGTTATACTATAGCAGCCTCTTTTAGATTATTACTACCGGAACTGTTGAATGAGTATGATAAAGTGATCTATACAGATTGCGATGTGATAATAAGAAACGACTTATCGGAGCTATATTATAATACAGACTTGGAGGAAAATTATTTGGGAGCTATTTATGAGTCACCATTGGAGTTTCAACGTTCTTATATAGAAAGTATAGGGTGTACTCTCGGTAAATACTTCAATTCAGGCTTTTTACTTATGAATCTCAAAAAAATGAGAGAAGACAGAATTTCAGAACGTCTTATAGAAGCTCTGAAAGTAGAGTACCTACAATTCCCGGATCAAGACGTACTCAATATGATTTGCAAAAATGCGATTCTCCCTCTTGCGCCTTGGTACAATAGTATACGTACTTTTTTCTTGCCACAATATAAGTCGGAGTTTCTAAAAATATATACTCTTGCAGACTGGGACAGAGTACAAAAGAGTGGAACTATACACTACACAGGTGCTAAGCCTTGGAATGCACACACTGTAGAGTTTAATATTTGGTGGGATTATTATAAAAAATTGCCGGTACCAATAAAAGAAGGCTTCCCCGTTAATAAGAAACTGTATTTCTTGTCTGTATTATATGATTTGCCCTTTGGGAAGAGCTTTATTTCACTTTTGAGAACTATAGTACGCAAATTAAAATGAAACACGCATATCTTATATTAGCTCATGCTGAATTTGAAGTACTACGCTTATTAGTTGCCCTCTTGGACAATGAGAAAAATGATATTTATATACATTTTGATAAGAAAGTAAAAGAACCTCCTCGTATCAATACGGTTTACTCAAACGTATATCCAATAGAGAAGCGCATAGATGTTCGTTGGGCAGATGTAAGTATGATAGAGGCAGAGTATGCACTTTTTGAAGCTGCATACCATAACGGTAATTATGATTATTTTCATTTGCTATCTGGTGTAGACCTACCTTTGAAGCCAATATCTGAGATAGATTATTTTTTTACGCTTCATGCGGGGAAAGAATTTATTGGATTCCATCAGGAAGATATTACAGAAGAATTGAATAGAAGACTGCAACGTTTTCATCTTTTCCCAAAAACTTTTAGAGAAAGAACGGGAATAGTTATATTCTTGAAACGGCTCATTCGTTTTTCTTTCTTAAATTTGCAGAAATATATAGGATATAAACGACACAAAAATAAGGTTTTTCAAAAAGGAACACAGTGGGTAAGTTTAACAAACAATTTTGTAGCTTATTTACTCTCTATCAAAGAAGAGCAACTTTCTCTTTATCAGAACACATTTTGTGCAGATGAGAGTTTCGTACAAACGATTTGTTGGAATACTCCTTTCAGAGAACATATTTATAATGCACATCACGAAGGGTTAGGTTGTATGCGAGCAATAAATTGGGTAAATGGTGAAATTAAGAACTATACTTCTCAAGAGGTAGAAAAGCTTTTGGACACTCCTTATCTTTGGGGACGTAAGTTTACATCTCAGAACATAGAGGACTGGAAACAGATAAAAGAAAGAATAAGCACTATGTGCCATGAAAGAATTGACACCACAAAATAGACAATCCATACTATTTGATGCCGTACGCTTTCCATTGATTTATTTGGTACTGATCATACACGTGCTTCCACCGGATCTAAAAGTTTTAGAGTGGACATTTACAGATATGAACCTTTATACATGGATATCGGAAGGTATTTCTCACAATTATGGTCGTATGGCGGTACCTACATTCTTTGTTATTTCCGGATATTTTTTCTTTTTCAAGTTGAAAGACTGGACTTTTGATTTTTATTCAAATCAATTGAGGAAGAGAGTAAAGACATTGCTTGTTCCTTTTTTACTATGGAATACTTTATTGATAGGAGTAACTTTGGCAGTTTTTTATAGCTTAGAATTTCTGGGAATACAACATAATAACACATTAGAGCTCTTTGATGAATACAACTTTTTTGAGTTACAATGGATGCCGATAGATTTACCTTTATGGTATGTAAGAGATTTAATGTGTATGGTGCTACTTTCTCCTGTATTTTATTTCTTTTTCAAGTATTTACGTATGATAGGCGTATTGCTGATTACACTGTTTTATTTATCAATATGGGAGTCTGAGATACCGGGTTTCAGTTCTACCGCTATTTATTTCTTTGGCATAGGCGCCTATTGGGGGATAGAAAAGAAGAGTGTCTTACAAGAGTTGAAAGCACTGAAATGGTTCTCTTATATTCTTACACCTGTATTATTGTTGGTAGCTACTTATTACAATGGTATTGAACCCTACCATGAATATGTGATACGTCCTTGTATTATTTTTTCTATAGTGTCTTTCTTGTTTATTATGGATAGCCTTTTGGAAAATGATTTTGTAAGACAATGGTGTATTAGATTATCTCCAATGGTCTTTTTTGTTTTGGCAATTCATGAATTCTATATCAAGAATTGGTTGAAAGGAGCTTTTTACCGTACTCCTTTAGGAAATTCAGGTTGGGGAATGCTTCTTGGTTATATACTAATGCCTCTTTTGGCTTGGTTGATTTGTGTCGGAATTTATAAGGTTTGGATAAAAATCTCTCCTCGCACACTCGCCATTTTAACAGGGGATAGGTAATGTTTTGCTATGGATAAAGTTGTATCAATCATAATTCCTATGTACAATGTAGGAGCTTATATAGAAGCTTGCCTACAAAGTCTTTATGCACAAACCTATCCGCACTTGGAAGTGATTTTGGTCAATGATTGTAGTGTAGATGATACAAAATATCGTATTCAGCAATTTTTGAACAGTCATTCCTCTCAGTCTATAGACGTAAAAATTATAGATCATACAGAAAATAAAGGCGTAGCCGCTGCTCGTAACACAGGATTATCTTATGCCACAGGGGAGTATTTGTATTATGTAGATGCAGACGATAGAATAGAATGTAATACTATAGAGACGTTGCTGCGTACAGCCATAGATACAAAGGCAGATATTGTAGGCTGTGAATGGTTCTTGAGCTATCATAAAAATGAGCGAAGAATGGTACAACCTACTGTAAATACATCTGAGGAAGCTTTTCATCATTTTGTATCAGGAACACTTCGTTGGAATTTGTGGCTGTTTTTGGTGAAAAGAGAGTTATATACCAAGCACCAAATAGCCTTTATAGAAGGTATGAATATGGGTGAAGATATGATGGTTATGGGTAAACTTATATTGTCTGCCAATAAAGTAGTAGTAGTTCATAAACCATTGTATCACTATGTACAAACCAATAGTGCTTCTCTCACAAAAGAATCCTCAGAAAGACATAGATACCAAGTAACAAGCAATATGCGATCATTGGAAGAATTTGCTTGTACTCAAGGTAATAAAAGCGTGAATGAACAAATACAATACTTAAAACTGAGCATCAAATTGCCTCTGCTGATGAGTGATAGTAAAGAAAATTATATCACATGGTTAGAATGGTTTCCAGAAGCAAATGCTTATATTACCAAGAATAAAACTCAAGCCTTCCGAACACGGTTAGTGCAAATATGGGCTGTCAAACGATATTTTTTCTTATTAAAACTCTACTATAGATGTGTCTTCAAATTTATCTATGGTGTTCTCTATAAATAACGTATATGAAAACGATACTATATATAATAATAGGAATGCTATGTAGCTTTTTCCTTTTCCCTTTTAGCTTCACATTCTTACCCTCTTTGAATATGAAGATGGTAGCTGCATCTGTGGGTGTTGTATTTTTCCTATTAGAAAATTTATCACAAGGAGGTCTATTTTTAAAGAGAGAGTTACTTATAGCTTTGGTGTTGGCAGTTTTGTTTTCTCTCACATGTTATTTCTCGGCAGAATATAATGGTACGGGAGATTATAGTTATGCAAGCTATATATTTTCAGCATTGACATGGTTATTTGCTGCTTATGCAGTTATTACTCTCTTGCGGAAAGTACATGGTAGAGCGAGTTTTCGGTTACTTACTTATTACTTTGTAGCAGTATGTGTGTTCCAATGTGCTATGGCAATACTGATAGACAATGTAGCTATAGTGAAAAGTGTAGTAGATACTTATATTTTCCAAGGACAAGAATTCTTGGAAAAAGTGGATAGACTATATGGAATAGGTGCACAATTGGATTTTGGTGGGATTCGTTTTGGACTTGTTTTGGTAATGTTGACTTCTGTGGTTTGTGGTCATAAAGAGGTGCAGAAAAATAGATGGTTGATATTTT
Organism: Phocaeicola sp.; assembly: GCA_022764505.1. Taxonomy (GTDB): domain Bacteria; phylum Bacteroidota; class Bacteroidia; order Bacteroidales; family Bacteroidaceae; genus Phocaeicola. The sequence continues at coordinate 25,533 of JALEQJ010000006.1, forward strand.
ATTTACTTTTCTCTTTTGTTATCATTTTAGGATTGGGAAATATGATTTCTCGTACTACTACGGTGGGTGGTATTTTTGCTCTTCTCATTATGGCACTATCTACAGGGTTAGAGCGTCTCTTGATCAAGAGGCATATGGTAAAAACATACAACACCTTATTGCTTGTTTTGTTCGTAGTAGTTCCTATTGCAATATACTTATATAATACAAATGACTTTTTTCATGAGCAGTTTCGTTTTGCTTTTGAAGGTTTCTTTAATTGGGTAGAGAACGGAAAATGGGAAACAGGATCTACGAACAAGCTTAATGAAGAAATGTGGGTTTGGCCTACAGATATACAAACTTGGATTATAGGAACAGGAAAATTCGGATTGTTTGTCTTCTCAACAGATGTGGGGTATTGCAGATTTATTCTTTATTGTGGTCTTATAGGTTTTGGTATATTTGCTATTTTCTTAACTTACTCACCTTTCGTCTTGTATAAGAAGTTCAAACCCTATAAATTAGCTTTCCTATCTTTTGCACTCTTAACTTTTGTGTATTGGATAAAGGTGGCTACAGATATATTCTTTATCTATGCTTTATTTTATTGGATAGAAGAAGAGGAAGAAGCCTTAGATCATATAGATGAAGAAGATTATTATGATGATGAAGGCGAAGAGATTATAGATATAGACGAAGAAGCGAATGAAGATAGTTTATTGCATAGCAGGTACCTATAATTCTGGGGGAATGGAACGAGTATTGGCAAACAAAGCCAATTACTGGGTGAAACATGGTCATAATGTCTTTATTGTAACGACGGAGCAAAAGGGACGTACTCCTTTTTTTGCTTTAGATGAGCGTATAAAGTGCTATGATTTAGACATAGGTTACGAAGATAATAATGGCTCCAATTTCCTAAAAAAACTGCTTCAATACCCTTATAAACAGTTTCTACATAAGAGAAGGTTAGCTCGTCTGCTACATACACTAAAAGCTGATATTGTAGTGTCAATGTTTTGTAATGAAACCTCATTCCTACCTTCTATAAAAGATGGGAGCAAAAAGGTTTTGGAAATACATTTTTCAAAATTCAAGAGGCTTCAGTATGGTAGGACAGGAATCTGGAAATGGGCAGATAAATGGCGTACTTATTCAGATGAAGGAGCAGTGAAACGTTTTCATAAGTTTGTTGTGCTTACAGCAGAAGATGCTACTTATTGGGGAAATCTCTCTAATATCAGTGTGATTCCCAATGCACGCACTTTCTCTCCTATGCTAATCTCTCCACTTACAGAGAAAAAAGTGATTGCAATAGGTCGTTATAGTGAGCAAAAAGGTTTTGATAGGTTAATCCGTATTTGGGCTAAAGTCTGCGAAAAACGTTCAGATTGGCACTTAGATATAGTAGGGCATGGTGAACTGAAAGAACAACTACAAAAGCAAATCGTATCTCTTGGTATGGTGTCTCAAATTACCTTGAAACCATCTACTAAGGACGTACAGCAAATATATGCACAGGCTTCTATTTTAGCCCTAACTTCTCGATACGAAGGTTTGCCTATGGTATTATTAGAGGCACAAGCTTTCGGACTTCCTATTGTTTCCTATGCTTGTAAATGTGGTCCACGAGATATAGTTTCTCATAGAGAGAATGGTTATTTGATAGAAGAGGATAGAGAAGAAGAATTTGTCTCTGCATTGCTATCACTGATGGACAATATAGAGATGAGAAAGAATATGGGTGAGAAAGCACTTGCAGCATCAGAACAATATGCAGAGGATATTGTTATGCAGAGATGGGAGGATTTATTTATCAATCTATTGTCAATGAAGTAGTATGAAGAAAACGATAGTCATATCAGCGGTAAATCTCCGCAAAGGAGGAACACTTACCATATTGAGAAGTTGTCTTTCTTATTTATCTACCTTGGCGGCAGGAGGTGATTATCGTATTGTAGCTTTGGTACACTTGCGTAACTTAGCAGACTTCCCACATATAGAATATATAGAGATTCCTTGGGCGATAGAAGGCTGGGGGAAACGTTTATGGTGTGAGTATGTTACTATGAATAGTATCTCTAAAGAGTTGGGTGATATAGACCTTTGGCTTTCATTGCACGATACTACTCCAAGAGTAAAGGCACGTAGACAAGCTGTTTATTGTCAGACATCTTTCCCTTTCTATAAGTGGAAATGGAGAGATTTACGCTTTGATTATAAAGTCCCTTTATTTGCTATGTTTACTCGGTATGCCTATCGTATCAATATCCATAGAAATCATTATCTCATAGTGCAACAAGAATGGTTGAGAAAAGGTTTCTCTCAAATGTTCTCATTACCGTATGAACGATTTATTGTAGCACCTCCGGAACGTAAAGCTATTTCTGAACAACCTACCGTACAGAGAAGCAGTGTCTACACTTTCTTTTACGCCTCTACGGCAGATTGTCATAAAAATTTTGAAACACTGTGTCGTGCTGCAGAAATGTTGGAAGCAGAAGTGGGAAATGGACAGTTTCAGGTTATTCTTACACTTTCTGGTACAGAGAACAAGTATGCACACTGGTTGTATAAGAAATGGGGTAGTGTAGCGTCAATAAAGTTTGCGGGTTTTATGAATAAGCAAACCTTGTTTGATACTTATGCTCAAACGGATTGTTTTGTTTTCCCTTCTCAAATAGAAACTTGGGGCTTACCTATTTCCGAATTTATGGCTTATGAAAAGCCTATGTTATTATCGGATCTTCCTTATGCATATGAAACAACTGCAGGTAGTAAACACACAGCATTTTTCCCTTCCGGAGATGCCAATGCACTGAAACAAGAGATGAAAAAACTCTTGACGGGAGATGAAAGTAGTTTGAGAAGCGTGAAAAAGACTCCAATAGCAGAGCCTACAGTAGATAGTTGGGCTGATTTATTCTCAAAGCTCCTTGCAGAATGAAAACGGCTTTATTTCCTAAAGAGCATACCTTTTGGCTGAAAGGTATTTTAGCTATGATGATTGTATGCTCCCATTTATCTTATGCTACAGATATTCTTGCTTTTTCTCTGCTAAATAAAGTAGGAACTACAGTGGTAGCCCTCTTTCTTTTCATCAGTGGTTATGGGTTAATGTACTCTTTTATGAGTTCCGGAACTCATTTTTTATCCCAAATGCCTCAAAGAATATGGAATATCTTTCTCCCTATGCTGGTAGCTACGCTTGTATATTTTCTATGGTGCTATTTAGATGGAAAAGCTATAGAGACGAGTATCTTAAGTAGTTTGTTGTATGAAGGTAAAACGCCTCTTCCTAATGCGTGGTTTATCTTCGTGTTATTGTATAACTATATTCTTTTCGGACTTTTATTTCGGTACTGCTCTTCTCGTTCTTATGCTATCTTGGGAATAGGAGTGGGGAATCTACTTTTTGTTCTTTGGGCTATAGCGCATACTTACGAAAGGGCTTGGTGGGCTTGTGCGTTTTCTCTCTTGACAGGTATGCTTTATGCGTATAGAGGAGAAATATGGTTTACGATGCTCCGTCGTAAATGGATTACTTTTTGTTTATGTACAATAGTGATGCTATGTTATGCTTTCAGAGCTCATTGCGAATATCTCATTATAATAGCGCATTGTATCTTACCTTTGCTCATTGTGGTTTGGTTGCGTTTCTTCGTATTACCTACAGGAAAGGTTCTGAACTTCCTTTCAATCTATTCTTATGAGATATATTTAGTACACGGTATTTTCATTTCTTTGTTGAGAGGTAATACCCTTTTTATAGCATCGGATTATCTCTATTCAATTCTTGTAATTTCCTGTTCTTGCATAGCAGCTTATTTGTTACAAGTATCTCTGAAGAGGTTGAAAATATAAGAGGGATAGTCTTCTCTTCCTGTTTATAAGAAGGTAAACTATCCCTCTGAGATTATTTTTAATCCTTTTTAGTTGCTGAATGTGAGTACTCCATATTTTACTCCTATTTTTATAGGTAGGTTCTTTTGTAAATCTTGAGATAGAATTTGCTTGGAGAGTTCGTTGAGCAGTAGTTTTTGGATAACTCTCTTCACCGGTCTTGCACCAAATTCCGGATCATATCCTTTTTCTGCCAACAAATCAATGGCTTCTTCCGATAATTCCAAGATAATACCATTTTTAGCCAAAGTAGAAGAAACTCCTTGAATTTGCAATTTCACAATCTGCTTTATCTCTGCTTCATTGAGAGGTAAGAACATAATCGTTTCATCTATTCTATTCAAAAACTCTGGTCGCATAGTCTTCTTGAGCATATTGAATACCTCTTCTTTTACTTCTTCTATCCAAGTTTCACGTTGAGTCTTCGTAGTACGCAGCTGTTCTACTCTCTGCTGTATATAAGAACTACCCAAATTGGAAGTCATAATGATAATCGTATTCTTGAAATTGACAGTTCTACCTTTATTATCAGTGAGTCGTCCATCGTCCAGTACTTGTAGCAAAATATTGAATACATCGGGGTGTGCTTTCTCTATTTCGTCAAAGAGCAGAACAGAGTATGGTTTACGTCTGATGGCTTCTGTGAGCTGTCCGCCTTCATCATACCCTACATATCCCGGAGGTGCTCCTACGAGACGAGATACAGTATGCTTTTCTTGATACTCGCTCATATCTATGCGTGTCATAAGAGATTCGTCATCAAATAAAGTTTCTGCCAAAGCTTTTGCCAATTCTGTTTTTCCTACTCCCGTAGTACCAAGGAAGATGAAAGAGCCTATGGGTCGTTTATTGTCTTGTAGCCCTGTTCTACTTCTGCGCACAGCATCTGCTGTAGCTATGATGGCTTCATCTTGTCCTATCACTCGTTTATGCAATTCTTCTTCCAGATGTAACAGTTTTTCTCTTTCGCTTTGTAGCATCTTACTTACAGGGATACCTGTCCAGCGTGATACTATGTCTGCTATATCTTCTGCCGTTACTTCTTCTCGTATGATGGCATTACTTCCTTGCTGTGCTTTCAATTCTTCTTGAATGCGACTTATTTCAGCTTCATTTTCTTGCAGTTTTCCATATCTTATTTCTGCTACACGAGCATAATCTCCATTTCTTTCTGCATTTTCTGCTTCAAATTTTAAGTGCTCATTTTCTTGTTTTATATCTTGAATGCGAGCTACCAATTTTTTTTCTCCTTGCCACTTTGCTCTATAAGTACTAACTTGTTCTTTTAAGTGTGCAATTTCTTTTTGTAGTTCATTGAGCTTGTTTTCGTCTTTCTCTCGTTTGATGGCTTCTCGTTCTATTTCCAATTGTTTCAGACGTCTTTCTACTTCGTCCAACTCTTCCGGTAAAGAATCTCGTTCCATACGAAGACGGGCTGCAGCTTCGTCCATTAGGTCTATGGCTTTATCCGGTAAGAAACGCTCAGTGATATACCTATGGCTCATCTCTACAGCAGCTATTATAGCTTCGTCTTTGATACGTACCTGATGATGGTTTTCGTATCGTTCTTTGAGACCACGTAGGATAGAAATAGAGCTTTGTACATCCGGCTCATCTACCATAACCATTTGGAAACGACGTTCTAAAGCTTTGTCCTTTTCAAAATACTTCTGATATTCATCTAAGGTCGTAGCTCCTATACTTCTCAGCTCTCCACGTGCCAAAGCCGGCTTCAATATATTGGCAGCGTCCATAGCTCCTTCTCCTTTTCCTGCTCCTACGAGAGTATGGATTTCGTCTATGAACAAAATGATTTCTCCTTCTGCTTGTTTTACTTCATTGATTACAGATTTCAGTCTTTCTTCAAATTCTCCTTTGTACTTTGCACCGGCTATGAGTGCACCCATATCCAAGGAATACAGACGTTTATTCTTGAGATTTTCCGGAACATCTCCTCTCAATATACGTTGTGCCAAACCTTCTACGATAGCAGTCTTTCCTGTTCCAGGTTCTCCTATAAGAATAGGATTGTTCTTGGTTCTTCTGCTCAGGATTTGTAATACACGGCGTATTTCTTCGTCTCTGCCTATTACAGGATCCAATTTTCCTTGTTGTGCCGAAGTGATCAAATCTATAGCATACTTGTTCAGTGCTTGATAGGTGTCCTCGTTATTCATAGAAGTAGCCCGTTGTCCATTGCGAAGCTCTTTAATGGTAGCCCTCAAGCCTGCACTTGTCAATCCTTTTTCTTTTAGTAAGGAACTGACAGAGTGATTACTTTCTACGAGTGCCAACAATAATAACTCTATCGTTACATATTCATCGTTCAATTCTTTGGAAAGGGTAGAAGCTTTCTGCAAAGTTTCATTACCGGATCTGCCTAAGTAAGGTTCTTCTCCTGTAACCTTAGGCATAGTAGAAATTCTTTTTACGATTTCTTTTTCTAACTCCTGTTTGTTCACTTCATTCTTCCCGAGCAAGAATGAAATACTTTCTGTATCTGTAGCCAATACACCATATAGCAAATGTTCTGCTTCTATGACTTGTTGTTGGTTTTGCTGTGCATATTGTATGGCTTTTTGTACAGCCTCTTGAGATTTTATAGTAAAATTGTTCAGATTCATACGCTTTAATTTTATGATTGATATTTACTACCGAAGCTCAAAAACGGAACCATTCATAAAATGATGTGGTTTATTGTCAAAAAGTCATACTAATATACATTTTTCTGTCTTAAAGTCAGTTGTTAGTATCTTGCGTATGCAAAAAAGGCGTACCCTTAATGGATACGCCTTAATATGCGAGAATAATGTAAAATTACTTCTTAGCAGAATTTTGGATTTGCTTGAAGAAATCATTTCCCTTATTATCTACGAGGATAAATGCAGGGAAGTCTTCTACACGTATTTTCCAAATAGCTTCCATACCGAGTTCCGGATACTCTACACATTCTATGCTCTTTATGTTGTTTTGTGCCAAGATAGCAGCAGGACCACCTATAGAACCCAAGTAGAAACCTCCGTACTTCTTACAAGCATCTGTTACTGCTTGACTACGGTTACCTTTAGCCAACATAATCATAGAACCTCCATAAGATTGGAACAAGTCTACATAAGAATCCATACGTCCGGCAGTAGTAGGACCCATAGAACCACAAGCCATACCTGTAGGAGTTTTAGCAGGACCTGCATAATAGATAGGGTGGTCTTTGATGTATTGTGGAAGACCTTCGCCTTTGTCTATGCGTTCTTTGAGTTTTGCGTGTGCAATATCTCTTCCCACGATAATGGTACCATTGAGTGATAGGCGAGTGGATACCGGGTGTTTATCCAATTCTGCCAAAATTTCTTTCATTGGCTTATCCAAATCTATTTTCACCACATTTCCTTCTCCTGCTTGACGGAGCTCTGCAGGAATTAGTTCACCCGGATTACTATCCAGTTTTTCTATCCAGATACCATCTTTATTGATTTTGCAACGAACATTTCTGTCTGCCGAACAAGAAACTCCCAATCCTACGGGACAAGAAGCACCGTGACGTGGCAAACGGATAATACGGATATCGTGTGCATAATATTTTCCACCGAATTGAGCTCCCAATCCTACACGGTGAGATTCTTCCAATACTTGTTTCTCCAGTTCTATATCGCGGAAAGCACGACCATATTCATTTCCTGTGGTAGGTAAATTATCGTAGAAACGAGTAGAAGCGAGTTTTACAGTAAGCAAGTTCTTTTCTGCAGAAGTACCACCAATCACAAACGCTACGTGATAAGGAGGACAAGCTGCTGTACCCAGTGTCTTGAGTTTTTCTACCAAGAAAGGTACCAATGTTCCGGGATTGAGGATAGCCTTTGTTTCTTGGTATAAATAGGTCTTATTGGCAGAACCACCACCTTTTGTTACACATAAGAACTCGTATTCCATACCTTGTGTAGCTTCTATATCTATCTGCGCAGGGAGGTTACAACGAGTATTTACCTCATCGTACATATTCAAAGGAGCATTTTGAGAGTATCTGAGGTTTTCTTCTGTATAAGTCTTATAGACACCCAGTGAGAGAGCTTCTTCATCGCAATATCCGGTCCAAACTTGTTGTCCTTTTTCTCCGTGTATGATGGCTGTACCTGTGTCTTGACAGAAAGGAAGAACGCCTTTTGCCGCCACTTCGGCATTACGCAGGAATGTGAGTGCCACATATTTATCGTTTTCGCTGGCTTCTGGGTCGTGTAGTATCTTGGCTACCTGTTCATTGTGTGAACGTCTTAGCATAAAAGATACATCACGGAATGCTGCATTCGCCATAGCGGTGAGCCCTTCTTTTTCAATTTTCAAGATGGGTTTTCCCTCAAATTCGCTTACAGATACATAATCTTTGGTAAGCAAGTAATACTCTGTAGTATCGTGCCCGTGTTCAAACATAGGTTGATACTTAAATTCGGGTGTTGCCATAATTCTTTGTAATAAAATGTTAGTTGTGGACAAAGATAAAAAGTAAATATACTTCCTCCTAAGCCTTTCCTTTCTTATTTGTAGAAGAAAAGTAGAATAGTAGCTTTTTCAATGTGTAAATGTAACTATGGTTTACATATTCCGTACCACAGTTTATATAAACTTCCAGTAGAGTTTATGTAAACCGGGGTACGAAATAGAGATAATGATGTTTTTTATGAAGAAGTATGCCTGTTATTTTTACAAAATATGAGAATTATAGATCTACTACAGTAATTCCTGCTCCACCGAACTGTACGTGTTCATCTTCGTAATGAGAAACACCCGATACCGTAGATAAATACTGTCTAATGAGGGTGCGCAGAATGCCTGTGCCTGTTCCGTGCAGAATACGTACTCGTTTTACACCTATGAGTAGAGCATCGTCTATAAAGTAGGTAATGGCACGTATGGCTTCATCTCCTCTCATTCCTCTTACATCTATGTCTTGCTTGAAGTTGAGTTTTTTATCGTACATCTGATTGTGGGTTTCCACGCTGATGAAAGTAGCTGCTTTTGCAAATTTTTCTTCTTTGGGAGCTTCTGCGTGTTCCAATCTATCCAAATTGACAGAAGTCTTCATTTCTCCAAATGCTACAATAGCTTTTTTCTGACCCAACTCCAATACTTTTCCTGTGGTATTCTGTCCTTTAATTCGCACGAATCCTCCTACTGCAATAGGAGGTGTTTCTACGATGCGAGTAGCTGGGACTACTTGTTGATTTTTTTTCTCTTTTTTCTTAGCCTTTCGCTCTAAAATTTTCTCTAATTCTCTCTGATGCTTCTCTTTCTTTTTCTCTTCTCCAAGAAGCATTTCTTGCTGAAAACTTGCAAGAGACTGGCGTAGTTCTTTGGTTTTCTCTCTTTCTGCTTGCGCCTCTTTAATGCCTCGTATCGTGTTTTCTATCTTGGCATTGGCTTCTTTCAGTAGTGATGTGGCTTTCTCTTGAGTTTCTTTTAATATAGTCTTTTTCTCTTCTTTGAGGGCAGAAAGCTTAAGCTCGTATTCAGCAATGGTTTCCTCCATTCTTTTCTCTTTCTGCCTGATACTTTGCCTCTTGTTTTCCCAATACTTCTTGTCCCTTACGATGTCTTGTAAGTACTTATCGGATTGGATATAATTTTGTCCTACTATTTCGGAAGCATCGGCAATAATCTCTTCCGGTAACCCTATCTTTCTGGCAATTTCTACAGCAAAGGAACTACCGGGATTACCTATTTGTAGACGGAAAAGTGCACGCATTTCGTGTCTGTCGTACAGCATAGCCCCATTGATGATGCCCTCTTGCTCATCTGCATAATGTTTTAAGTTCTGATAGTGTGTAGTGATAATCCCCCAAACACCTCGTTCATTAAATCGTTTGAGAATAGATTCAGCTATAGCACCACCTATTTGAGGTTCTGTCCCACTTCCAAATTCATCTATGAGTATCATACTACGCTCATTGGCATACCTGAGCGTTTGTTTCATATTGAGTAGGTGAGAAGAGTAGGTACTAAGGTCGTCTTCTATACTTTGTTCATCACCTATATCTATAAATATGTCTTGGAAAATTCCAGCTTTACTTTGTTCGTGTAATGGAATCAATAAACCGGATTGGAGCATATATTGTAATAATCCTACAGTTTTGAGACACACAGATTTTCCACCGGCATTGGGACCGGAAATCAATAAAATTCTCTGTGTAGCATTTAAGTGAATATCCAATGGTACAATGCTTCTTCCATTCTTTTCTAATGACATACGTAACAATGGGTGAATAGCTTCGTGCCATTCTATGATTGTCCTATCCTCCAAAGTTGGCATAGTAGCTTTCATCTCTATAGAGAGCAATGCTTTGGCACGAATAAAATCTATTTCCGCCAAGAAAGACAAAGACTGTAGAATACCTTCTATATTGGGACGTATTTCTGCGCTACAATCTGTAAGTATCTTAATGATCTCTCTACGCTCTTCTGCTTCCAGTTCACGGATTCTATTGTTGGCTTCCACTACTTCCGATGGTTCAATAAATACGGTTTTTCCGGTAGCAGACTCATCGTGAATAATTCCTTTGATTTTTCTTTTTAGCCCGGGAGCAATAGGAATCACGAGTCTGCCTCCGCGTATGGTAGGTGTAGCATCTTTGTCTACCAATCCTTCACTTTGTGCCGTTCTCAAGATGCGATGCAGATTTTGAGAAATACTGCCTGTGGTGGTAGCCAATTCTCTTCGTATTTGTGAGAGGGCAGGAGAGGCATTGTCCTTTATTTTTCCATATTTATCTACTATGCTATCTATCTTCTTGATGAGGAAAGGAAAGTATTCTATCTCATCGCATAGGGTATATAAATGTGGGTAGAGTGCAGGCTCATCTTCTTTAGGACGTAGAAAATGTACGATGTCTTTGATAGTTTCCAATACACGCTTCAATTCGTACAATTCTTTTTCTTCTATATACAAGCCTTCTATTCTTACTCGCTTTAAGGCAGAGCGTACATCGTAAAAATTTTGATGTGGAAATGCTTCTTCACTCTGAATCAAATTAACAAATTCTGTTACTTGTTTCAGAAGAAACGAGATTTGCTTGTAATCTGTGGAAAATGTCATATTCTCAATACGCTCTTCTCCTAAGGTACTTAGACATTTTTGTGCCAAAAGTTTGCGTATTTGGTCAAATCCTAATTTTTCTTCAAAATTCTGTGGATAAATCATAGAACTATGGTCTGTAGCTTCTTTAAGCCACTCTATTGTATAAAAGAAAAAAATAGAGACGCTACCACAAAGGAGTAAAGGGTACTAATTTTTTTATGAGTACCGCTTATCTACTTTATGATAGCGTCTTCTCCCTATGTTATGTAGCTGAATTAAACATTATAAGTGGTGGAAGAGGTATTGCCTCCTTTTCCTGTCCAATCTTCGTGGAAGAATACACCTGCCGGTTGGTCTATTCTCTCAAAGGTGTGTGCCCCGAAGTAGTCGCGTTGAGCTTGTATCATATTGGCTGGCAAATTCTCTGTAGTCAGTGAGTAAAAATAATGCAGTGCTGTAGAAAAGGCTTGTGCCGGTACACCTCCTAATGTAGCATCTGCTACTACTTGTTTCCACGCAGGAAGCAAAGCAGTTATTTCCTTTTGGAAATATGGGTGTAATAATAGATGAGGAAGAGTAGGTGAAGACTTGTAAGCTTGTGCTATCTCGTTCAAGAAGGCAGAGCGAATGATACAGCCTCCTCTCCAAACTTTAGCAATAGCTGATAAATTTAAGTTCCATTGATTTTGTTCAGATGCTTCTTTCATCAATGCAAAACCTTGTGCATAAGAAACCAATTTGGAAGCATATAAGCAGGCTTCTAATTGTGCGACTAATGTTTCCTTTTCCGTTGTGAGTGTAAGAGGACGTGGAAAAGCCTTGCTTGCTTGTATTCTGAGTTCTTTTCTGGAAGATAAACTACGCTCATATACAGCAGTTGCAATCAAGTTGAGAGGAGAACCATATTCTAATGAATTGATAACAGACCATTTTCCTGTTCCTTTCTGTCCTGCTTTATCCAATATCAGATCTATTAAATAGGCTCCTTGTTCTGTCCGATGTGCCAATATAGCCGATGTGATTTCTATCAAGTAGCTGTTTAGCTTTCCTTTATTCCATTGCCGGAACACTTGACTCATTTCTTCGTTGGTGAAACTTCCTTGATTTTTCATAATACCATAAACTTCTGAAATGAGCTGCATATCACCGTATTCAATGCCATTGTGTACCATCTTTACGAAATGTCCAGCCCCACCGGTTCCAATCCAGTTACAACAAGGAGTACCATCTTCTGCTTTGGCTGCTATTTTTGTAAAGATAGGAGCTATATGTGTCCACGCTTCTATATCTCCTCCCGGCATAATAGAAGGACCATTGAGTGCTCCTTCTTCTCCACCGGATATACCTGCACCTACGAAATGTATATTGTTTTCGCTGAGTAAAGCTGTACGGCGTTGGCTGTCTTCCCAATTAGAATTACCGCCATCTATGATAATATCACCGGCTTCCAAGTAAGGAAGTAAGGATTGGATTACCATATCTACTGCTTTGCCTGCACGTATCATCATCATAATTTTGCGTGGCTTTTCCAAACTATCTGCAAATGCTTTTAAGTCTGTAAAGCCTTGGAAGTTCTTATTAGCACCTCTTCCTTCTATAAAATTCTTTACCACGTGGACTTCTGCACCTTCTGCTCTATTATATACGGATACTCGGAACCCGTTTCTTTCCATATTGAGTGCTAAGTTCTCGCCCATTACGGCAAGTCCTATCATTCCTATATCTGATTTCATACTTCTATACATATTAAATAGTGTTGTCTATAAATCTTTTTGTGAGTCCTTGGAACTCATCTATGCGTCTATCTCGTAAGAAGGGCCACCAGCGACGTACATTCTCGCTTCTTGATAAATTTACTTCTGTGAGGATATTCTGCTCTTGTCTATTGTCTGCCTGCACTAAGAACTCGCCTTGCGGTCCGGCAATAAAGCTATTGCCCCAGAATTGTATGCCATTCGTTACTCCGGAAGGATCTGGCTCATAACCAACTCTATTCACAGCGATGACGGGTAGACCATTGGCTACGGCGTGTCCTCTTTGTACGGTAATCCAAGCATTTAGCTGGCGTTGTTTTTCGTCTTCAGTATCTGTGCTTTCCCAACCGATAGCTGTAGGATAAATCAGCAGTTCTGCTCCTTGAAGTGCCATAAGACGAGCACCTTCCGGATACCATTGATCCCAACAAACTTGTACGCCCAATTTCCCTACAGATGTTTGTATTGGTTTGAATCCCATATCTCCAGGCGTGAAGTAGAATTTCTCATAATAGGCAGGATCATCGGGAATGTGCATTTTTCTATATTTTCCTGCTATACTACCATCGCTATCAAAGACTACAGCCGTATTATGATAAAGTCCTGCTGCTCGCTTTTCAAAGAGTGAAGTAACCAAAACGATTTTGTGTTCTTTGGCTATTTCTCCGAAGAATTGGGTAGAAGGACCGGGAATAGGCTCTGCCAAGTCAAAAACATTGGTGTCTTCTGTTTGACAAAAATAAGGAGTGTTATGCAGTTCTTGCAAAATAATGAGTTCAGCTCCTTCTTTTGCCAGACTGATGATGTTATGACGTAGTTTTTCCAAGTTTGTCTTTACATCGGCAGTACAAGATTGTTGTACGATACCTACGCGTATGTTTCTTGCTGTAATGGGCATAATTTTTGTTTTTAGGGTTGTACACTTTGTGGGTATTGCATAGTAACACAATGCAAAGACCCGTGTTGTTTTATAAGTGCTCTACAATCTATTCCTACAATTTCGTGATGTGGGAAAGCGGTCTGTAATACCTTCTTTACCTGCTCTTCATAATGTGGCTGATTGTAAGTAGGGAAGAGGATAGCTTGATTCATAATGAGAAAGTTCGCATAAGTAGCAGGTAGTCTTTCTCCTTCATAATAAATAGCATCTGCCATAGGAAGAGGAAGCAGTGTATAGGGCTTACCATCGGTAGTTCGGAGCGTATGTAATTGCTCTTCCATTTTCTTTAATTCCTCGTAATGTTCATCTTCGGGGTCTGTGCATTGTACATATAATAAAGTGTCGTTTGGACATACACGCACCAATGTATCTATATGGCTGTCTGTATCGTCTCCTGCTAAATATCCATATTCTATCCATAATACGCGTTCCATACCAAGGCTCTCTTTAAGGGATTTTTCTATGGCTTCTTTTGTCAAGGTTTCATTTCTATTGGGAGCTAATAGGCAAGGAGAGGTGGTAAAGAGTGTGCCTTTGCCGTCGCTTTCTATAGATCCTCCTTCCAATACGAAATCCAAGTGCGAACGATATTCTCCTTTTACAACTCCCTGTTTATAGAGCTGTTTATTGATTTGATTATCGTGCGCTGAGGCAAATTTCATACCCCAACCATTGAACTGAAAGTCCAATAAACAAGCTTTTTTCTCTGCGTTCAATAATGTGATAAATCCGTGATCTCTTGCCCAAGTATCATTGGTTTGACAAGGGACAAAAGTAATGTTCTGAATGAAAGGAGCATCTTGTAAACGCTGTGGAAAACTGGGGGCAATGAGTAGCAGAGGTTGTCTGGTGGCTATATTCTCTGCCAAATGGTAGAAACAATCTTCTACTTCTTCCAACATATCTGCCCAGTCCGTTTCAGCGTGTGGCCACGTAAGCTGTATATAACTTTGTTTTTCCCATTCTGCGGGCAATGTATATTGACTCATATCTTTTATTTCTTATTGGTGTTTTTTGTTTTCTTGTTTCTTCGTGGGAACCACTGAAAAAGTGATTTCCAATTAGTGAAATCTTTTTGATACATCAGACCTATGCCTTGTGTTGTCAATGTAGACTTCGTAAAATAGCGGTCATTGGTCTTGTTATAACCTTTGATGCGAATATCGCCATTGCGAGTAAGTAACCATATTGCTTCAAAATCTCCTACAAAGTTAGTATTTCTTAGAGTATTTTCTCTGTATCCGAAATTTCCATTCAATAGAAGTCTGTTATTCAACAAACTTCCGGAGAGAACAGCCTCTGCTTCCACGTCTGTCCAGCCATTTCCAGTACTTAAATTGGCTCCAAAATTCCAGTTAGGATTATTTATTGCGCTGTTTAGTAGATTATTAAGCTGTCCGCTAAGTGTATTGAAAGCCAATGAGCTGGTAGCATTGGACTGGGTGTAATTGGGGTTGTTATGTGTAGCGTAGAACTTTCCTACTCCCAATAAATATATGATTTGTGTGTTCAGTTGCTCTTCTGTGGCTGTGAGACTTCTTACAAGCTCTTTGTCCTCTTCATTGACTCCCGGCAGATCTAAGCTAAATCTTATATCCGGATCGTTCATAATACCTGTAAGGGAGGCTATGCAATTTACTCTGATAGAACGAGAGCGACTGTTACTTGTAGCTATTAAGTCGCTTAGAGAAGCCGAGCTTACGGTGTGTACGGCTTTCACATTCAAATTTCCGGATAGAGGATCGCCATTGAAACTTACCGTACCTCCGGACTGTAGAGAGAAATCTTTCCTGATGATATTCTGCATACTGAGTTTATATACTCCATTGAGAATTTCATAATTCCCATACATTTTCATTTCTTGCTTATTGTAATAATCTACACGTAATGCCCCTCTTCCTCTACAACCGATGTAATCTCCTGCTATAGGATCCATTATTACTTTTATATAAGCATCCGGTGTCGCATCTATTTGGAGGTTTATATGAATGTTGTCAGAACTTTCTGCCTTTGCATTATCTACTTGTGTTACAGGGATTATGTTGTTATATTCATCTTTCTGTACTGTAGGTGCTTCTTTTTGTGGTGTTTTGTCTACAAAACTGATAAATTTGTTGCTGATAGCTTGCGTAATACCTCCCAATAGATAGGTAAATTCGGTGTCTTTTTCGGATCTTACATTTCCGTTGATGTGTAGTTCTCCTCCTTCTCCTTGCAAACGCAAATCGCCCGTAGCATAAATTTTACCAAAGAAAGGAAAATCTTTTGTAGCTTCTTTTGTATTGTACACGAGCATATTATCCGATGTAAACTTGAAGTCGTACTTCATATCGTGTAGCTTGTTATGTTTTACACTTCCTTCTGCCGTACCCGTGTGTTGTCTACCATCTGTAAGTTTTACATTGTGGAAATTCATTTGCCCGGATTGGAAAACAATGTCGCTACTTTCTGCATCAAAACGAGTCTGTAGTATATTTACCAGTACGTTGGCTTTGGCATTTATATTACCCTCCAAATCCAAACGAGAGAAAGGTCCATAGAGCCTTACATACCCTTTTCCTGTCCCTTTTATATCACTAAATAAATTGCCCACGAAAGATTCCATAAAGGCTAAATTGGTTTTCTCTGCCTTAATATGCAGATCTAAACTTTCTGTAGAAGGAGAGACATAACCCGTTACTTCTGTTATTTTCTCTCCATCTTTATGCATTTTTGCTAAGAGGTTTATTCCTTTTATTTCCTTGTCCCAATGGGCTGTAATATCTGTATCGCCCATCTCTCCACCATTGAAATAGAAGTCTTTCACGAAGAGTTGTGTTTGTAATATGGGAGTAGCTAAGGCTTGATTGACATTGATTTTTCCACTGACAAGTCCATTAAAACTTACAGCATCAAATTGAACCATATTGAGAATATAGGACAAGTCTAATTTGTTGATACTTATATGACAATTGTCTTTCTTTTCCTTGCCTATGATACCATCAATCTGTAGATGTTGGTCTTCGTGATCTATCAAGAACTTGTTGAATTGATAATGGTTGGCAGTCAAAAAGACGGAAGAAGGGTGTATGTTCCAATCTGCATTGTTAAGCACTATGGTACTGGGGTGTAGTGCTATGTGGGCTTGTAGTTGCTTATTGAGGGATTGTCTATTGAAAGAGGTTGTACTTTCTATTTGACCACTATAGGTGCGGGCTTTATTTTCCCAAATCAATTCTGTAAATAGGCTATCGTTTTGCGCACTTCCATTGAGTGATAGTTGTAAAAAATCATCACGCTTCAAACGTATTTTGGTCGCTATTTTGGCATACAGACTCTCTTCTGTATTACTGCAAGAAATGATTGTATTTTCGTATTTTGTATTCTTGTACTTGAACTTAGGTATGTCTGCATTAAGGTGGAACAAATTATTTTCTTCACTAAATCGCCCTTCTATCGTGGCTTTTTCTGCTATGTCTATAGGAATTTGGAATAAAGTTTTGAATATGTCTGTATTCTTTATTTGCAAAAAGAACTGTAGTTCTTCTGCTTGTTTATTGGGGCAGGGGGTGTTATCTGCTACTAATGTGGGAAGATAAGGCTTTACCCCGTTTTCTATGCACTTAAGTATGCTATTGTAATGATAGGCTCCACTTATTTCACCTTCTATAAAAGGAGACTGAACAGTCATTTTTTTTCTACCGTTCTCTGTAGTAGAAGAGAGGTGTATCTGTGGTATATAGAGTGTCTTTTCTGCTTCAGGGTGTAACATAGAGATGCTATCCAAGCGAACTTCTCCTACAAACTCATCTATAGATTTTCCAGAGAAGTCTGCGTACAGATGACCGGAGAAAAGATAATCTTTGTATTGATCTGTGAGTTGTAATTGGTAAGGAGAGAAGTCTTTGAGATCTGCAGTGAATTGATAATAAGGAATACCTTTTCTTTTCTCCATTTTACTTTGTAGTGAGAGATTTCCATTAGGATCTTCCAAGCTGAAGTCTCCGGTGAAACCATCATCTTTATACTTGCCATTGAGATGAATGTTTTCGTAGGTATGTTTGTTGTATTCCAACTTAGGTATATCTCCTTTTACATAAGTTTCTATGAGCTTGTCCTTATACTTGAGGTCTTTTACTTCTATGCTGATACTCACTTCTCCCAATGCCTCTTTTTGCAGGAGTTTTCCTATATGTAAGCCGTCGCTGTAAAATGTTCCGGAATAAATGGTTTCATTATTTATACTGTCCTTTTGTAAGGTAAAGTTGGTACGAAGATCTCCTATACCTGTTTGTAAATGCCCTTGCGTAGTAAACCGATGTGGGAAGCCGGATATATCTCCAGAAAAATGTAATTGTTGCAAGTGATGAATCGGAGAGAGACTATCTGTAGGGGCAGATAATACTGTCGCAATATCTATAATGCCTTTTTGAGAGAGATAACAGTCATTTACTTTTCCGAAAAAGTAAAGCCCGGCAGGATTACCATAATCTATCAAAGCTTCGGCTTGTAGTCTTCCCTCTTGGTGAATATCATTCACGTTCAAGTCTCTAATATAGAGCTTTCTTTTTTTGCATTCTACGTTGCAGGAGAATTTAATTCGTGTGTCTGTATTCTGAGGGATAGGGAATAATCCTTGCAAGTCCGGAAAATGTATGGAAGCTTCTATTCCACCTCCGAAGTCGGCACTATTAAGCCATTTTTGTATATCGGTATCGTAGGTGTATTGGGCTTGAAAAGAGGAAATTTGTAATTTACTTTGTGGAAGAGATAGCTCCAAGTCTTCTACCTGAAGTGCTTCTTTATTCGCCTGTACCTTGAAAGCCAGTTTTCTGATGTCTAAGCCACTCTTTTCCTGTAGACTCATACGTTTTATTTGTAGGTGAAGAGAGTCTTGTGTAAATGCCTTTAATGCAATGGTGGCAGACAAATTGCTGATTTTTAGATGGTTTAAGTTTATGCGTTGTGGTGTTTCGGTTTCAGAAACAATATCGTAGGTTACTTGTCCTCTACGTATCAACAGGGTATTGATGCGCAGGTCTAAGGGTGTTTCACTTTCTTTCTTGTCGGATTTCAGTGCGTCCAATATGAATGCAAAATTGGCAGGACTGCTGGGTGTGGCTTTTTTGAGTGTGGCTTTTAATCCGAAAAGTTGAGCATTGTTGATATAGATTTTCCCTTGCAATAAATCGGATATACTGAGTTTTGCAGATACGCGAGAGGCTTTCAACATCTCTTGTCCCTCAAGATCCGAAATGCAGATGTTACGTACAATCACTCTATTGAGTAGCCCTAAGTCTATTTGTTCTATGCGTACTTTTGTTTTGAGTTCCTTGCTAAGACTTTGTTCTACGAGCTGCGATACTTGTCGCTGTATATAAGGTACACGTAGTAAGCCTACTACACCTATATATATAGCTAAGAAGGCGATGATGATGAACTGAACAAAGTACTTTAGTGTCTTATATTTGAGCATAGAAATGCTTGTCCATTATTGTTATATCCTCTTGTTTAGTTGGCTATTCTTGGAATAGTGCTTTTCTCTCTTATAGAGGAAATTTGTAGACCATCCCAAAATAGCTTTCAAAGGTACGTTTTTTTGCGATAGTTACAATAAAGAGGAGAGAAGTCCCCTTCTTGAGATGCTTTTGAATAAAATAAATTTACGATTTACCCGGTTATGCATCATAGGGTAATCTCAGCTTGTTCTGCAAAAGCTAACGTAGATTTCTTGCTCTGTTTTTCCGAACATATACAGAAACTTTTCCGATCCTGCACGGATTTTTTTCCGAACGTGTATGGAATAATGTAAAGAATGCATCTTTCCACAATTATATACTTGCAGAGCCAACTTGTTTTGTGGTGTTATCAATGCAAGAGCTTACTATAAAAAATGATAAAGGTAGTAGTGTATCGAAATATAGCGTTACTGTTTAGGTGTAATGATTAATATATTTTACAACCATTTGTCCTCAACAAGGTTTAGTAGAAATCATGTAAATACCATACATTAAAGACAGGCTAAGTCTGTATATTTTTTGTGGGAAGATAGAACATTTAGGATATATAAATTATATGGCATGGAGATCAAAGAAATGTCTTGTTTCTACAGAGAATGTGTATTACTTAGACAGAAGTCTGTATCTTTGCCTTAGATAGTGTGGAACTTTCTGAAGAAAAAACACACTACAATACTAAAAAATGGAAGAAAAAAAAGAACAAATTTTGAATAGCTCAAGCCATACACGTACTATGGTAGAGACTCTGGGAATAGAAATAGTAGAGGTAGAAGACGGATATGCAGTGGCTACTATGCCTGTAGATGAACGTACTTGTCAAGTATATGGTATCTTGAATGGAGGTGCCAGCGTGGCTTTGCAGGAAACGGTAGCAGGTGTAGGTTCTGTGTTTCTTTGTGGGGAAGATGAAATGCCTTGTGGTGCTCAGATCAGTGCCAATCATATAGCGATGGTTCCTGTAGGAAACACTGTGAAAGCCATAGGAAAAATACTGCATAAAGGTCGTACAACTCATATATGGAGCATAGATGTGGTAGACCATACCGATAATCTTATTTCTACATCTCGCGTAGTGAATATAATCGTAAAGAGAAGAACAGCATAAAGGAAATAAATGGCAGATTCTATAGATAAAATAGGCTCATGGGCTATTTATAGAAAGCCACATGAAAAAGAAGTGCATATATTGTCTTTGGGGAAAGTAGAGAAATATACTTCTCTATCTATGCTCAAAGATAAAACAGGCTTTGTTATGGCACCTTTTCTTCCTACAGATGTATATCCTATCTGTTTATATCCAATAGTAGATATACAGAATAGTTGGGAAACTGCTGCACAAATAGCAAACAATATAGACATAAGTTCTTTTGGGAATACATCTACCTCCGGAAAAGAAAGTAAAGAGGAGTATGGACTCATTTTTGATGCCTGTATAGAAGCTCTGAATACTCATACCTTACAGAAGGTAGTTTTGTCCGGTAGGCGTACCTTACCTTATGCTATAGAGGTTTGGGAAAGTTATAAAAGAGCTTGCGATACTTTTGATGCTATGTATATTTCACTACTTTGTTTGGAAGATTGTGGAGTATGGATAGGTGCATCTCCGGAATTACTTCTTTCTATAGATGGAGATCAAGGGCGAACCGTAGCTTTAGCCGGCACTCAAGAAAGATACACACAGGAATCCTCTACTTGGGACAAAAAGAATATACGTGAACAAGCTTTGGTCAGCAGTTATATAGAAAATGTTCTGTCTGCTTATGCTACAGATGTACAACATTCTGAACCTTATACAGCCACAGCAGGGAAGTTGCAACATAGGAAAACAGATTTTCATTTTCGCTTAAATGCTATGAATAGGATAGGGGAGCTATTGGAAAGTTTACATCCTACGCCTGCTGTATGTGGTCTGCCAAAAGAAAAAGCACTTTCCTTTATTACCTCTCACGAGTATTATGATAGAGGTTATTATACAGGTTTTTTAGGAGTATTGAATAGGCAAGGGAAAACAGAACTATATGTAAATCTACGCTGTATGCAACTCTTTGCAGATAAAACACAACTTTACGGAGGCAGTGGATTATTACCGACTTCGGACAAGGAAAGTGAGTGGATAGAAATCAATAAAAAAATGGATACGTTGGGTAGTATCATACAACCCTTGAAAAAAGCAAATGTACACAGATAAGAAAAATATACTTCAATTGACTGCACTGCTCAAAGCACACGGCATTAAAAAGTTTGTACTTTGTCCTGGTAGTAGAAATATACCTTTGGTACAAACCTTTGCAAATGTGCCGGAGTTTGTTTGTTATTCTATGACAGACGAACGAAGTGCCGGCTTTTTTGCCTTAGGTATGGCACTGCATAGTGGAGAACCCGTAGCAGTTTGTTGTACCTCTGGCACAGCTGTGCTTAATCTTTCTCCTGCTGTAGCAGAAGCCTACTATCAAAAAATTCCCTTATTGGTAATTTCTGCAGATAGACCTGCTGCTTGGATCGGACAAATGGACGGGCAAACACTGCCACAGCCCAATATTTTCGGAAACTTGACTAAGAAATCAGTGCATCTGCCAGAACCATATACGGAAGAAGATGCGTGGTACTGCAATAGACTGATAAACGAAGCACTGCTCGCATTGAAGCATCGTGGCAAAGGACCTGTACATATCAATGTTCCTATAAGTGAACCCTTCTTTCTCTTACCTGTAGAAAAACTACCTGAAGAAAGGGTCATAGAGCGTTATGAGGGTTTGAATATGTACCAGAAAGATTATACATCGCTCATAACCCGCTTGAATACGTACAAGAAAAAAATGGTAGTAGCAGGACAAATGAGTCTTATCTATCTGTACGATAAAAAGTATGTAAAACCTCTCTCCAAACATTTTACTTGGTTTACAGAATCTATCAGCAATAGAATCGTTCCTTATACCAGTATAAAGAATGTAGATACACTACTCTGTAAACTGAATGCCAATAAACTCTCAGAAATGAAACCTGATCTCCTTATTACTTATGGAGGACACATCATTTCTAAGCGACTAAAAGCTTTTTTACGGAAACATAAGCCACAAGAACATTGGCACATCTGTGAAGATGGAGAAGTAGTAGATCTTTATGGAACTCTGACTACTGTGATAGAAATGAATCCTTTTGAGTTTTTCGAGAAAATAGCACCTATGCTTTCTATGACAGCAGATGCTTATCCACAAGTATGGGATACACTGTCTAAGGACGTAAATAAAGTGCTATTCCCATATTCTGCGATGTATGCTATAGGAAAAGTGATAGAAAATCTTCCTGAGAATGTTTCTTTGCACTTGGCAAATAGTTCTGCAGTACGTTATGCTCAATTCTTTTCTGTTTCTGAACAAGTAGAGGTACTCTCCAATAGAGGTACGAATGGTATTGAAGGTTCTTTGTCTACAGCTATAGGTTATGCCACAGTGTCCGATAAGCTAAATTTCATTATTATAGGGGATTTAAGCTTCTTCTATGATATGAATGCTCTGTGGAACAATAACTACGGAAGTAATATACGCATTCTGCTACTGAATAATGATGGAGGAGAGATTTTTAAGGCATTGCCGGGACTCCAATTAAGTAAAGAAGGAGAACGTTTTGTATTGGCACCACATCATACTTCGGCACGTGCGTGGGCGGAAGATAGAGGGTTTACTTATCTCTGTGCCAAAAATGAAGCAGAGATAGAAGCACACTTGCCTACATTTTTGGACCCTTCTATTACCCCTAAGCCAATCTTACTGGAAGTCTTCACAGACAAAGAACAAGATATACAAGCATTAAAAGACTATTTTCATCAAATAAAAAAATAATATGGCACAAAGAGAATGGAAAACGATTAAAGAGTATCAGGATATACGATTTGAGTTTTACAACGGCATAGCGAAAATTACAATCAATAGACCTCGCTATAGAAATGCGTTTACCCCCACTACTACTACAGAACTAAGCGATGCTATGTACTACTGTAGAGAATGTCAGGACATCAATGTAATAATCCTCACAGGAGAAGGAGACAAGGCATTTTGTAGTGGAGGAGATATGAATGTGAAAGGACATGGGGGATATGTGGGTACAGATGGAGTTCCACGTTTGAATGTCTTGGACGTTCAAAAACAAATTCGTTCTATCCCTAAACCTGTCATAGCTATGGTTAATGGTTATGCAATAGGAGGGGGGCATGTACTACACGTGGTTTGCGACTTAACCATAGCTTCAGAAAATGCTATCTTCGGACAGACAGGACCTCGGGTCGGAAGTTTTGATGCAGGCTTTGGATCTTCTTACTTGGCACGTATCGTTGGACAAAAGAAAGCCAGAGAAATATGGTTCTTATGTAAACAATACTCTGCACAAGAAGCTTTAGAAATGGGATTGGTCAATAAAGTAGTACCTTTCTCCGAATTGGAAGACGAAACCGTAGCATGGGCAGAGAAAATGATGGAACATAGTCCACTTGCCTTACGTATGATCAAAGCAGGACTGAATGCAGAATTAGACGGACAAGCAGGTATCCAAGAATTGGCTGGAGATGCTACCATGCTGTATTATATGACAGAAGAAGCACAAGAAGGAGGTAAAGCCTTCCTTGAAAAGAGAAAGCCGGATTGGTCTAAATATCCTAAGTTTCCCTAATCTATAGAAGAAATTACTCGTAAAGAACAAAACTCTTCCTTATAATAACGCATAGGAAGAGTTTTGTTCTTTTGGTCGGTTATACTTACTTATTCTGATATAGGCAGTATTTCTGTCAAAAATACCCGATAGAAGATACGCTCCTGCGATTTTGTCTTACTATATCTGTCAAAGTGTCCGAGAGTGTTGCTGGCATACTTCTTGGTAATAGAATGTTAGGAATGTAAAATGTACAATATAAAAATATCAATTATGAATATCAAACCATTGGCAGATAGAGTACTCGTACTCCCTGCACCAGCACAAGAAAAAACAGTAGGTGGTATCATTATACCGGATACAGCGAAAGAAAAACCTCTGCAAGGAACGGTGATAGCTGTAGGTGGAGGTACCAAAGAAGAAGAAATGGTATTGAAAGTAAATGATACTGTTCTTTATGGTAAATATGCAGGAACAGAATTGGAGTATGAAGGTACTAAATATTTGATTATGCGTCAGAGCGATATTCTCGCTATTTTGGGATAATTCCCATAGTATGATAAAACATCAAACAATTAAAATATACACAATTATGGCAAAAGACATTCAATTCAATATAGAAGCGCGCGAACAACTCAAACAAGGGGTTGATGCATTGGCAAATGCAGTGAAAGTAACTCTCGGTCCTAAAGGACGCAACGTGATTATAGAAAAGAAATTTGGTGCACCACACATCACAAAAGATGGTGTAACTGTAGCCAAAGAAGTTGAACTATCTGATCCTTTTCAAAATACAGGTGCGCAACTCGTAAAATCTGTAGCTTCTAAAACCGGAGATGATGCAGGAGACGGAACAACTACAGCTACTGTGTTGGCACAAGCTATCGTAGGTGTAGGTTTGAAAAATGTTACTGCTGGTGCTAACCCTATGGACTTGAAACGTGGTATAGATAAAGCTGTAGCCAAAGTAGTAGAGTCTATCAAAGCGCAAAGTGAAACTGTAGGAGATAATTATGATAAGATAGAACAAGTAGCTACAGTATCTGCCAACAATGATCCTGTAATAGGTAAACTTATAGCAGATGCTATGCGTAAAGTTTCTAAAGATGGTGTTATCACTATAGAAGAAGCCAAAGGGACTGAAACTACCATAGGCGTAGTAGAAGGTATGCAGTTTGATAGGGGTTATTTATCTCCTTATTTCGTAACAGACACAGAGAAGATGGAATGCGTTATGGAGCGTCCTTATATCTTGATTTACGATAAAAAGATATCTAACCTCAAAGATTTCTTGCCTATCTTAGAACCTGCAGTACAAAGTGGACGTCCTCTCTTGGTAATAGCAGAAGATGTAGATAGCGAAGCACTTACTACACTCGTAGTGAATCGTCTCCGTGGACAACTTAAGATTTGTGCTGTGAAAGCTCCGGGATTTGGAGATCGTCGCAAAGCTATGTTGGAAGATATAGCAGTACTCACAGGTGGTATTGTTATCAGCGAAGAAAAAGGCTTAACACTGGAACAAGCTACTATAGAGATGTTAGGAACTTGCGATAAAGTATCTGTTTCCAAAGAAAATACTACTATTGTAAATGGAGCTGGTCAAAAGAATCTTATCCAAGAACGTGTAGAACAAATCAAAGCAGAGATCAAAAACTCTACATCAGACTACGATAAAGAAAAACTACAAGAACGCTTGGCTAAACTTTCCGGCGGAGTGGCTGTACTCTATGTGGGTGCTGCTTCCGAAGTAGAAATGAAAGAAAAGAAAGATCGTGTAGACGATGCTTTGTGTGCTACTCGTGCTGCTATAGAAGAAGGTATAGTTCCTGGTGGTGGTGTTACTTATATTCGTGCAATAGAGAGCCTTGAAGGACTGAAAGGTGATAATGATGATGAAACTACAGGTATAGAAATCATTAAACGCGCTATAGAAGAACCTCTTCGTCAAATTGTAGCCAACGCAGGAAAAGAAGGTGCTGTAGTAGTACAAAAAGTACGCGAAGGCAAGGGAGATTTTGGTTACAATGCACGTACAGATATCTATGAAAACCTGCATACAGCAGGCGTAGTAGACCCGGCTAAAGTAACTCGTGTAGCGTTGGAAAATGCAGCTTCTATAGCAGGTATGTTCCTTACTACAGAATGTGTCATCGTAGAACAAAAAGAAGACAAACCGGAAATGCCTATGGGCGCACCCGGTATGGGAGGTATGGGTGGTATGATGTAAACTAACCACAATCTCATATAATAAAAGAGATGCACTTGTAAAATACAGTGCATCTCTTTTTGTTTTATATTGTCTTATCTCGTCAAATAAATTTCGTTACATCTAATATCATTCTGGCTATAAGTGTGAGATTGGTATTACCATTACAAGATGTCCAAACAGAGAACGTGCCCAATCTTAGTTTACTTATCTGATAATTGGTCTATGAAACTGAGATACATCTTTAAATACTTCTCTTGTATAAGATGGTATTTCAGTCCTTTTTCCGTTGATTTCTTGAATCTGCTTTCATTTCCAACGGGTTCACTA
The DNA here is from genome assembly GCA_022764505.1 of Phocaeicola sp. GTDB lineage: Bacteria > Bacteroidota > Bacteroidia > Bacteroidales > Bacteroidaceae > Phocaeicola. Next base: position 51,853 of record JALEQJ010000006.1, read on the forward strand.
CTTTTTTGAGCTTGACAGTACCTATAATCAAGTCGCCGAGTTTTTCTGCTCTATCCCAATCTTCGATATAGAAGTTCTCGTTGAAGTAAACTACTATATGAGAATCCTGGAGATAGGTAACGAATTGCTTCTGAATAATGGTGTCATTATCCACGTAATTGGCAAAGTACAATATACTTGTAGGATAACCTCCTACCTCTATGCTGTCAATCTCATGTATAAGTTCTACGTCATCGCCACTGATTGTCTTTCCAAACTTTGCCCACTCTTTTACTTCATCCATATTCTTCCACTGGGCGGATATAAAACTTTTGACAAAACGAAGCCATACAACACTACCATAAGGGTCAAAAATCTCCACTGAGTTCTGTAAAGAGTCTAAACCATTCCAACCAGAAGAATCACACACCCATCCTTTGGGTAAATCAACTGAAAACAGGTCGTTTTCATAAGTTTTCAAAACTGGGTCGTTGCTAATGGCATTGGTATTTCTTGCTGTTGGTTTAGTGCAAGAAATCATTCCGACAATAATCACCCCAAATAACAATAATTTAATAACTCTCATAATATAAGCTATTTCTAAAACAAGACTCCACAATCATATTTTGCTATGATTTTTGTGTGAGGCGTATTGAATGTGACTTTACCATCTTTCCATACAACCTTAATAATAGCTTGGATCCATCCATTCCAATCGTTCCATAATGCTACCTTAATCGTTGCAGTATTATCTTCCTCCAACTTAATTGAAGGAAGATACTTCTCTGTAATTTTTCCGTATGCGTCATTTTCACGAGAACCCCAAGAATTATCTGGGGCGCTTTTTGGTTCCAGATATACTTCTAATCGTCTATAGTTAGAAAGCTGTACGCCATAGGTCTCGTAAAACATATGCTTGCCATAAGCCGTTTACAGTAAAAGGGACTTTGATGTTATCAAAAATACGTTCCTCATGAATCTTGAAATTATCGACTGGAGGATTTTGAGGATCCAAAAACGTAAGAAATGTCTCATATTCCCATGGTCGATTCTTGAAAGCAATAAGGTGTAGGTCCTCCCGCTTGGTCAGAAGATCCAATTTATCAAAGATACTATCAACATATAAAGAAGAATAGTCTCCTTTCAATTTTTCTGAAATTTCTTGTGGTTCGTAATTTTTGAATTGACGAACTAGAGATTTTAGCTTGCTAAGTTGTGTTTTCGGAACATAAGTATATTCATCCATGATTGACAATTTTAAGGGTAAGTACATTATTTATAAATCAGCCGATTACAATACTGCTCATTTGGTTGTAGCACGCTGACTCTCTACAAAAGTACTTATTTCTAAGTATACAGAAGCAATGCTGTGTAAGAAAAACATCCTGTATCCTTCTTTTTACTTCAATAATCGTAATAGTGAGATTAAAGGTGTATACTTGCATATTATATGATGCATTGAAGATATGGCAAAGAATACAATGGGGACTAAGCTTCCTCGAAAGCTGGAGCAGAAGATGCAGATTGCTGAGCGTGCCACTTGCTCGCCTTTGACCCGTTTCTCGTATTGAGAAAGGTTCTTCTACTGTATCTATTGAGATCTATCTGCGGGTATTTATTACTACCTCAGATTACACTAAAGGAGCAATGGAGTTTGTGGAGGGTCTTAACAGTTCACCCACTATAATCTTGATAAATGGGCAACAATTAACAGAATACATTTATGATTATGGTTTAGGATTACAAACAGAAAAAGTCCTTAAAGTTATGAAGATGGATATGGATTACTGGGATGCGATGGATAATGCCTAAAGGATATTAAAAACAAACAGTTCAGCAAGCATACTTGCTGAACTGTTATGAATATTGTATTTTTACAGAATAACGATTATTTAGGACGAGACATGGATAAATAGTCGTCTATTTTGCAGGAGTCATATCTCCTTCTATGACCAATCTGATTATTTCATTTTCGGCGTTTGTACGCAATGTTACTGTTTTTCTAAAATGTTCAGGGAATTTACCTGTGCCATCATAGTTGACAGTTACTTCTCCCTCTCCCCCCGGTTTAACGGGTTCTTTTCCATATTGTACCATCACGCAACCACAAGATGCTATAGCCTGATGTATCACTAAAGGAGCATTTCCTACATTCTTAAATTTGAACTTATAAGTTACTTTAGGAGCTGTTTCTGGAAAAGCTCCAAAGTTGTGAGAAGTCTTTTCAAATTGAATCTTAGCTGTTCCTTGTGCCAAGACAAAGGCTACACTTGTCATTAATAATACGATGGTAGCAACTATTTTCTTAATCATAATCTATACGTTTTAGTTTTCGGCTCAAAAATAAACAAAGTATTAAGGGGTTATTCTGTAGAATGTAAATTTAACATATTATTTAACATATAAATATCCTGTGTATAATAAAGGTTTGGGAGTGCTGCCTATTGGTGATTACTCGTCTCATAGCTTCATTTTTCTTACGAAAGTTTGAAGATGATGCTAAATAGAAGAAAGCATACTCTTTGATGGTAAGATTCCCCACAGAATGAATTTGTATGACGGGTATTATTAAAACAGTGTATTTCCTGCTTCACATAGAATCGAAGATATAAATTTTATCTATTGCAAACAATGCAGAATAACCGCTCTATTTAGTATTACAAATGTAAATATAAAGTACAATTTACATTTGTGTAAACAAAATAAAGGAGGGATTGTATTCTATGTATTTTACAAACGCAAAGCCATTACTATGAAGTCTTATGCATTTGTATTTATATATAAATCACGTAGTTATGATGGTAAATATAAAATTACTTCACATTTAAGTTATAATTCGCTACCGTGACAAAGCTTTTGCTTTATAGAGTATATTATAATTGCGTACAATCCACTGTTTATTAGTTGTTTATTGTGTTTATCTAAAGTTATTTATAGGGTAAACAAGCAAGATTGTTATCATAAATACAGATGTAAATGAAATATCTATTGAGTATGCAATACAAATGTAAATTTTGATGTTTCACATTTGTGCTATACATTTGTGAAAACGTATAGTATGAAAGATCGGATTTTAGAAGTAATAAAAAGTAGTGAGTTAGGGCAAAGTGAGTTTGCCAATAGAATAGGTATATCTCCTTCGGCTTTGCATCATATACTCAATGGACGGAATAAACCCAGCTTGGATTTTGTCTTGAAGCTACACGATTGTTTTCCCGAAATAGATCTTATATGGCTGCTTACAGGAGAAAATGGAGAGAGAAAAAAGACCTGTGCAGGTCAGCAGGAACTATCGTTTCAATTTGATGAAGTTGATAAAATCGCAAATAATAAAAGAGAGGTAGATAAGCAATCCTCTGAGCCTATCAGTATAACTATTCCTACCCCTCCTTCTCAAATAGAAGAAATCAGGGTATTTTTTAGTGATGGAAGATTTGAAGTTTTTAAGCCAGTGAGATGATTTAAGGATATTTTCTCATAGCATAAACACATCTCCAGGCTTAGATATAGAGAAAAAACGAGTGTTGTAATGTGCAGCGATAGCTTTGAAGGCCTCTGCCTTTTCATATTCTTTTCCGAAGTGCATAGGCGCAACAACTTTCGTTTGTATATTCTGTAGCCATTGTTCTCCTCCACGCATATATTCCTTCCCTAAACGTGGGTCTATGGGAAACATAAGGAAATCTACGCACTTTAGTTGCTTTTTAATATCGTTTATTTCTGATAGAAAATCTCGTTCGTATCCTTGCCAAATTTCGGGTTCACATTCTTCCTTCCAATGCCAATTATTGAGATCTCCTGCGTGAAAAAGCGTCTTTCCTTCCATCGTAACAGCGAAGGAAATTCCGGCATCTGTAGAACCAAAAGCTTCTACCTTGATATGCTCATCTTGAAAATGTTCTCCTTTTTTAAGCCAGTGGATATCACTGCTTGCTTCGCATTGAATATCATCAGAAAAAATGTATTGTACATCTTTATGATTTTTCCAATCTAATATAAGTGGCTGAAAATGGTCATAGTGTGTATGAGAAGAGAATACATAGAAATTCCCTTTTCTTTGCAATATGCTATTATGCAGTATTCCTACTTTATCCGAAACCGTGTCTTTATAGAAGTCAAAAACAAGCGTGATTTCTTCTCCAAGAACAGCAAAGCCACTATGATTGAGATAGACGATTTTCATTTTCCTAATGGTTGTATTTTGGCACGTGTATTCTTATCTATTTTCAGGAACATATACTTATGATTTCCGGAATGTAGCAATGAGTCGTTTTCGCTGTAAACCCTATTTGCGTATTCTTTTGATTTTTCAAACAGAATCTTAGAAATGGCTTGCTGAGACTTTCCAACCATAGTAGAGTCCAAATTTTCATCTGGGAAATAATCATTCAAATATACATCTCCTATCATAGTGGTTTCTAAGAACTGAACCTTTTTCTGTGTTTTATCCGTGTAATAACCCACGAACATATGTCCCGGTACACGAACTAAAACAGGGTCTATATTGACAGCTTTGAGAAGAGAGGCAAAAAGCGCACTTCCATCTACACAGTTTATTTGAGAAGAGGCTAATGCTTCATTGAAAGTACGTATTCTTTGAGCGAAGACTACATTAGAAGAAAGACTCGTATTGCTTATAGAACTATACTTGAAATCTCTTTTTTGGAGGGCATACCATAGTGCGTACACTTGTTTGTCTATCATTGCAGGATCTTTACTCTGGTATCCCCAAAATCTATTCACTATACGGGAGTTGAGTGCTTCTCTTAGTAATTGATCTATTTGTGGATTGTCCTCATTGACATAGGCTGCAAATAAAAGCCCTGTATCGTGAAATTTCATACGCTCATCTATATATCCCAATAGGCATTCATTTACACTACGCATCGCAAGTGTAGAGGAGAGTGTAGATGCTTTTTTATTGTCTACTTCTATATGCACGATGAGGTTAAAGGGCTGAGCTTGTACGTGATCTGCCAATACTTGATATTTCCAGAGTATATCCGGATATACTTTATAGGTTTCTTTTAGAGGCAGAATAAACTCCGATGTGGAATAATGACAAAAAGGGCTTTCTTCTATGCTGATACGAACCTTAGTATTCTTAGCAGGTGAATATATTTTCAGTGCTATTCCGGATTGTGGCGTACCCACAAATAAGCTATCTACAGGCTGTAATATAGAAGTGCCTGTAGTGGCTGTAGAAAGTATCATTATGGGGAAAACATTTCCTCCTAATTCATTTACCAGCTCAATTTTAGAGGTGCTGAAATTTCTTAGATAGAAAAAGACACCTACCCAAATTAAAAGTAAAAAAGCGAGTATTGCACTGGCTATTTTCCAATAAAATAGCTGTTTGATAAGTCTTTGTATAAGCGTCTTCAGCATAAAAAGAAAGAAAAATCAGAGGGATTCTATATGATTTGAGAAAATAGGGGTGCTCTTATGTATTAAAGCACCCCTCTATTGCGGAATTTTGTATGCTTTACTTCACTGCAATGCATTCTATTTCTACCAAAGCACCTTTAGGAAGTGCTTTCACAGCGACAGCAGAGCGAGCAGGGTATTTATCTGTAAAATACGTTTCGTATACTTTGTTCATTTCTGCAAAATAAGACATATCTGCTAGAAAAACTGTTGTCTTTACTATTTTACTAAGATCTGCACCTGCAGCTGCTAAAACTTCTTTGAGATTTTCAAACACTTGGATAGTTTGCTCTGTAACGCCTCCTTCTACAAATTCGCCTGTAGCAGGAACGATAGGAATTTGTCCGGAGGTAAAAATCATTCCATTTACTTCAATAGCTTGGCTGTAAGGACCAATAGCGGCTGGAGCCTTTTCTGTGAAAATTACATTTTTCATTTTCTTATTGATATTTAGTTTTACAATTAATGAATCTCTATAAGGTAATTAAATTTCTATTTCGACTTCTACAGGACAGTGATCTGAGCCAAAGATTTCACTATGTATCTTTGCAGATCTCAGATTGTTTTTGAGTGCATCGGAGATGATGAAGTAGTCAATGCGCCACCCCGTATTCTTTTCACGGGCTTTGAAACGATAGCTCCACCAAGAATAACAATGTTCTGCATCAGGATAGAAGAACCTGAAAGTATCTATGAAACCGGCATCAAGCATAACTTGAAATTTGTCTCTTTCTTCGTCTGTGAAGCCTGCATTTCGTCTGTTGGTTTTGGGATTCTTGAGGTCTATCTCTTTGTGTGCTACATTGAGATCTCCACAGAAGATTACGGGCTTTTTCTCATTTAACTGGAGTATATATTGCCTAAAAGCATCTTCCCAATTCATTCTGTAATCCAATCTTTTCAATTCGTCCTGAGAATTGGGAACATAAACTGTTACCAAGAAGAATTTTTCCATCTCTAAGGTAATCACACGTCCTTCTTTATCGTGTTCTTCTATGCCTATACCATAAGAAACAGAGAGTGGAGTATGTTTGGTGAATATAGCTGTACCGGAATATCCTTTTTTCTCTGCATAGTTCCAATAAGACTGATATCCTTCAAAAAAAAGATCCAACTGTCCTTCTTGCATTTTTGTTTCTTGCAAGCAAAAAAAGTCTGCATCCAATTCTGTAAAGATCTTAGGGAATCCTTTTTCATTACAAGCACGTATGCCGTTTACATTCCAAGAAACCAATTTCATATTCATAAGTATTATTTTTTTATATCAATTAAGTATGCCAGCCGAACTCCCATATAAGTATTGGCTGAGCGAGCAAAAAAATCTTTTTTCCCATTATTAAAGATGTCGCTTAACCCATAATAGTATCTTCCTTCCAAGAGGAAAGCTCCTATAGCTGTTCGTATTTCAAGTCCGGCACCTCCTACCAATCCATAATCAAATTTATGCTCTATAGGCTTATCATATTGAGCTATTACACCATTGGGACGATGAGAGGTATCCCACGTAGCACTTTTATTCTCTTTATCGGATAAATAATAAGAAAATTGTGGTCCTAAATTCACAATAAAACGCAGACCTTTGTCTTTATCTTTTCCGAAAGCCAAATGTGCCAAAACCGGCACTTCTATATAAGAGATATCTCTATGATAAGTATCTCCGCTTCCGTCTTCTATTTTCTCTTTCCAGCCTCTTTGAGAATAGTTCAATTCCATCTGTATGCCACAAATCATCTTGAAGTATTTCTCTACGATATAGCGTGCTGTAAATCCTATAGTAGGGGAGTTCAGTGAGGTAAGAGGTATACGTGGAGAAAAGTCCATACGATTAAAATTGACCCCTCCATTGATACCGACAGCCAGATTTTTACGCTGTTCCTGAAGTTGTGCAAAACAAACGGAAGTGTTCAATAACCAAAGTGCAAAGCAACAAGAAAGAAAGTAAATCAGCTTTTTCATCTCCAATTATCTTTTAATCAAAGTCCAGCTTTATCAGTTCTTGTTGAGGAGTGAAATTGATGAAGAAGACTTTCTTATTTATGAATCCTCCCCAATTATTTACCCGTTCAAACTTAAAACCGGTTTGTATTGCTGTAGTTTGGACTTGAGGAAGTGAAGACTCCATAGAAGAACCAAACTGTGTAAGACCTTTCAAGAAGTAGTATCCTATATCAAAGCCTAACATACCATACTTAGGAAATGTATGGGCTAAATCTTTCTTATACCAATGCTTGAAGTTTTGTGCATAACGCACTGCATCTGGAAATATATTGTTGGTATAAAAAGATGAGTAGAAAAAAGTATTCAATAAGAAGAAATTATTCCCAAAATCTTTTGTATAAGTTTGCCATTCCGGATAACCGAAGAGTGCCATATCTGCTACCGGAAGTTCTTCTCTTATAGTAATTAAAACAGGCATAAGGCTTGCCAATGTTTTATAATTTCCAGAAGCAGGGATAAAGATATTCTTGGTCTTATCTTTCATCAAAGCGATCAATGAAGATGATTTTAGATTTTCTTCCAATGTGATCACCTTATAGGAAATGCCTTGCTTTTTGAGTTCGTTTTTGAGTCCACGCACAAATTCGGCTTTTTCTCTTTCTGCAGGTGTGTCTATAAAGATGACATTGGATTGCGAAAATTTACGAACAAAATGTTCATAGACTTCCGAATATAGATAAGACTGAGGTGTATTGATTTGATATAAATATGGACTATTGAAGACAGGGTCTACACGTTGAGAAAAGGGAACTACAAATCGGATTTTGTTGGCTTTAGCAAAAGCTGCAACCTTATTGGTTTCTTCATTTCCTACAGTACCAAAGATGATGTGCATACGCTTCATTTCAAGTTTGGATAAGATATTCTCTATGGAACCGGACTCTTCTTTGGTGTCGTAGGTGTATAAATTGATAGAATATCCTTGAGATTTAATACTGTCTACAGCCAATAAAAAACCTCTATAAAATTCCAGCATTCTCATTTGCTCACTTTGATGTTCCTGTCCACCTGTCATAAAAGGTAACAGTACAGCGACATTCAATGATTGGTATTGAGCAGGAACCGGTTTGTTTTTATTGATCAGTTCTTCATTGCTTGGGGTAGTGGTTATTATAGTCTGTGAAACTACTTTCTTCTGCTTTTCCGGGATAAACAGGAAAGTTCCTTTTTTCAGCTTATCGGAATTTATGTCTTTGTTTTCTGCAAGGAGTTCTTCTACTGTGATATTATACATTTTCGCTATGCTAAATACAGTTTCTCCTTTTTCTACTTTGTGCATTTCTCTCCAACTTTGTTTCTTAGGTTCTTGTGGAGTAGGGGAAGAGGTTGGAGCAGATGTTGTGATAGAAGAAATGGTTCTTGTAGGAATGCTAATCACTTGTCCTGCTTTGAAGTTTTGTGTAGAGATACCCGGATTGGCTTCTATTAAGGCTTCTGCTGTAACACCATACATCTGGGTAATTCTATAAATGGTTTCTCCGGCTTCTATGGTGTGAAAGCTTGGTTTTGTAAGATTGGAAGAAGAGTGTTGTGGTATTTTGAGTACACTTCCTATATTGATTTGAGTTTCACTGCCGGGATTTAATCGTGTAATGTCTTCAATACTCAAATTATAGGTTTGAGCAAGTGAGTAAAGGCTTTCTCCCTTGGCTACGGTATGAAAAAAATAGCTCTTTTCTTGTGCTATCGTAGGAAATATGTATAGGCACAAGCCTACGATATATAATGATGCAATTCTTTTGATATTCATCTCTATTTTATTTTATGTGCAAATCTACTAAAAAGTTGTAGGGTTCTAAGAATAACTTAATTCTAAAAGAGTATTATAATAAATCCGGGCGTAGCTTCTGAGTACGTTCTATAGATTGCTGTAACTCCCATTCTCTTATTTTGGCTTCGTGTCCGGATAATAAAATTTCCGGTACAGTCCACCCTTTGTACTCGGCTGGACGGGTGTAAACGGGTGGAGCTAATAAGTTGTCTTGAAAAGAATCCGATAAGGCTGATTGTTCGTCCGAAATAACTCCAGGAATAATGCGTATTACGGCGTCGGAAATGACAGCCGCCGCCAACTCTCCTCCGGTAAGCACATAATCTCCTATGCTGATCTCTTTCGTTATAAGATGCTCTCTTATGCGGAAATCTATCCCCTTAAAGTGTCCGCAAAGAATGATTAAGTTTTGCTTTAAGGAAAGACTGTTTGCCATAGGTTGTGTGAACGGTTCTCCATCTGGCGAAGTGAATATAACTTCATCGTATACTCGCTCTTGTTTGAGAGAAGAGATACATCTATCTATAGGCTCTATTTTCATAACCATTCCTGCACAACCTCCGAAAGGGTAATCGTCTACTCTTCTGTGTTTATCTATGGTATAATCTCTGAGATTGTGAATGTGGATTTCTGCAAGACCTTTTTTCTGCGCTCTACTCATAATAGAGTGATCAAAAAAGCCTTGTATCATTTCTGGCAGTACGGTGATAATGTCTATGCGCATACTCCTATTTTTTAATAAATGGAAAAATGATCTGCGTCTGCCAATACCGGAAACTTTTCTCGGAAACGCTGCAACTTATCCAAAGTCAATTCATATATAATCACACCCGGCATACTTTCTGTACATTCTCCTACAGGATTTCCGTAAAAGTCTACTATAGCAGTATGTCCTGTATAAGTACCCCATTTGTCTTTTCCTACTCTATTGACAGCCAATACATAACATTGGTTTTCTATGGCACGTGCTTGTATAAGTTTATCCCAAACATTGATACGTCCTTCCGGCCAAGCGGCAATATAGATGGCTGCATCATAATCTCCGAGGTTGCGAGAATAAACAGGGAAACGCAAGTCATAACAGATTTGAAGTAAGAAACGTATGTTCTTGTAATTTACAATGGTGCGCTCGTTTCCTGCCGTATAACTCAGATGCTCGTTCCCATAAGAGAATAAATGTCTTTTATTATAGGTATGTATATTTCCTTCCGGAGTAACAAAGAGCATTCTATTGTAGTAATATCCATTTTCTACGATAGGTACACTGCCTACGATAGCAAAATTACAGAGAGAGGCTTGTTCCTTAAACCATTGAACAGTTCTTCCCTCCATACCTTCTGCTACATTTTGTGGCTCTATAGTGCAACCCGTAGTAAACATTTCCGGAAAAACGACCAATTCTACACCCTTCTCTCTTAGATTCTGTAAGGTTTGAGTAGCTGTAGATAGGTTGGTGGTAATGTCTTCCCTTTCTATATCGGATTGTATCAGTGCTATTTTCATACTTTACTGTATTTCTATATTGTGTCCAAAAGTAGAAAAAAGAAAGGGGATACGAAAATCAATATATGGAAGAGTAGGGGAAGAGTTAGTTATAGTGCAGATATAAAAAAAGCTCCTTTTCAAGGAGCTTTGTGACCGCGACAGGATTCAAACCTGTAACCGGCTGATCCGTAGTCAGCTACTCTATTCAGTTGAGCTACGCGGCCATGTCATTTTTGTTTGACGATGCAAAGGTAGAGCTTTTTTTATTATCTCCAAAAAAAAGCTCTATTTTTTTGTGTGAAATGAAGATTTTATTTCGGAGTAAGAAAACTTCTATACGATTAAACCTTTAGAATATAGAAAGATACAGTATTTATCTATAAAATGTATTTACGTTTTTTTTATGATTGAAAAGTAAAAAACAATCGACAATCCATAGAACTAAGTTAGTACTACTATGCTTTTATAAACCGAATAGCACTTTTTTGTAAACCCAAACACGGTTTATATAAACCACGATGGAAGTTTATATAAACTATGATACAAAATACATAAACTTCCTATATGAAATAAAGATTTGCTTATAAAAAGGAGTAGTAAACAACTTGGACTTTTTCAGATAGTTCTTAATCCTATTGGAGGGTGGATATATAACGACGGCTTCAGTATTTTCCGGGTTTATAGACATCTGCTTCTGCTTTTTTTGTATTTTTGTCCAAAGTGAAAGATATTTTTAAGTATGAGTTCTACAGACATAGATAAACAGCATTTCGGCGAAATAGAAACAGGACATTCCGATTATAAACCAGTAGACAAAAATGAAAGCTCTCTAAAGTACAACTTAGGGGGAATGTATCAAAACTGGTTTTTAGATTATGCTTCTTATGTTATTTTAGAGCGTGCTGTACCACATATCAATGACGGGCTGAAACCCGTACAACGACGTATATTGCATTCTATGAAACGCTTAGACGATGGGCGTTATAATAAAGTTGCCAATATAGTAGGGCATACTATGCAGTTTCACCCTCATGGAGATGCTTCTATAGGAGATGCTTTGGTACAATTAGGACAAAAAGACTTATTGATAGACTGTCAGGGAAACTGGGGTAACATATTAACCGGAGATGGCGCCGCCGCTCCTCGTTATATAGAAGCCCGTTTGTCAAAGCTCGCTTTGGATATTCTTTTCAACCCTAAAACTACAGAGTGGCAATCTTCTTACGATGGCAGAAATAAAGAACCCATCACACTGCCGGTTAAATTCCCTTTGCTCTTGGCACAAGGAGTAGAAGGTATTGCTGTGGGACTCTCGTCCAAAATACTTCCTCATAACTTTAATGAACTGTGCGAAGCTGCCATAGCTTATCTCAAAGAAGAAGATTTTACGCTATATCCCGATTTCCAAACAGGTGGATTGATAGATGTTTCACGTTATAATGATGGAGAAAGAGGAGGTACCGTACGTGTACGTGCTAAAATCTCCAAGATAGATCAGAAAACACTATGTATAAGCGAACTTCCTTATGGGAAAAGCACTCCCAGCTTGATAGAGTCTATACTAAAGGCTGTAGATAAAGGAAAAATTAAAGTCAAAAAAGTAGACGATAATACAGCACATTCTGTAGAAATCTTGGTGCATTTGGCACCTGGCGTATCTTCGGACAAAACGATAGATGCACTGTATGCTTTTACAGACTGCGAAATAAATATTTCTCCAAACTGTTGTGTAATAGCAGACAACAAGCCTCATTTTTTGACTGTGAGTATGGTGCTACGTCAAGCTGTAGACAACACAAAATACCTCCTCAAAAGAGAATTGGAAATAGAAAAAGATGAACTGTCAGAAAGCTTACATTTCGCATCATTGGAGAAAATATTTATAGAAGAGCGTATTTATAAAGATAAAGGTTTTGAACAATCACCCAATATGGACGCTGCGTGTGAACATATAGACGAGAGATTGACACCTTTTTATCCACAGTTTATTCGTGAAGTAACAAAGGACGATATTCTTCGGCTGATGGAAATAAAAATGGCACGTATTCTGAAGTTCAATAAAGATAAAGCCGATGAACAAATAGCACGTTTCAAAGCACAAATTGAAGAAATAGAACACCATTTGGCACATTTGGTAGATTATACCATTAAATGGTATCAGTCTATCAAAGATAAATACGGAAAAGCTTACCCAAGACGTACAGAAATCAGAAACTTTGATACTATCGTGGCTACAAAAGTGGTGGAAGCAAATGAAAAGTTGTATATCAATAGAGAAGAAGGCTTCATCGGCACGGGACTTAAAAAAGATGAATATGTATGCAACTGCTCTGATATAGACGATATCATCATTTTCTATAAAGATGGTAAATACAAGATAGTGAAAGTATCTGATAAACTATTTGTGGGCAAGAACATACTCTATCTCAATGTCTTCAAGAAGCAAGATAAACGTACCATCTACAATCTCATTTATAGAGATGGGAAAGATGGAGCATATTATATGAAACGCTTCAATGTTACAGCTATGGTACGAGACAGAGAGTACGATGTAACACGTGGTACAGAAGGTTCCAAGATCGTTTATTTCACAGCCAATCAAAATGGAGAGGCAGAAGTAATAAAAGTTTCTCTACGTCCCAATCCACGACTAAGACGCACAGAATTTGAACAAGATTTCAGCGAATTGGCTATCAAAGGACGTACTTCTATGGGGAATTTATTGACCAAAATGGCTGTACACAAAATAGCGTTAAAGCAGAAAGGAGGTTCTACATTGGGTGGTAGAAAAGTCTGGTTTGATTATGATGTACTACGTCTCAATTATGATGAAAGAGGGGAGTACTTGGGAGAGTTCCATACAGATGACCTTATTTTGGTAGTTCATAATGACGGTACTTATTACACAACTAATTTTGATATAAATAACCATTACCAATATGGAATAGCACATATAGAAAAGTTTAACCCGGCAAAAATATGGACTGCCATTCTTTATGATGCGGATCAAGGTAACTATCCATATCTCAAAAGATTTACTTTCGAAGCTTCTGCAAAACAACAAAGCTATATTGGAGAGAATAAGAACAACACCTTAGTTCTGCTTTCTCAAGAAAAGTATCCACGCTTCCGGATTTCTTTTTCGGAAGGAGATAGTTTTAGAGAAGCTATGGAAGTAGATGCGGATAGCTTCGTCGCTGTGAAAAGTCTCAGAGCGAAAGGGAAAAGACTTACTACTTACGTCGTGGGAGAAATAGTAGAGATGGCTCCTACTATCATAGCATCGCAAGATGAACCATCATTGGAGGACATTGAAGAGAAAGAAGAAAACAATGAAGACAATCCTCAATTACCTTTTGAATAAAAACAAGCAAAAAAAAACATTGCTTTGTATTTTGAGCGTTTTTCCTTTTACACTTGTTCAGGCACAAGGAATTGATAGCACAGAGATACATAGATACATCAATGCAGCACACAGTATAGGGGTAGGAACTTCCAACCTCTTGGATACTTACCTTTCTCCGTTGGAATATACCGGTACAGACTTTAGATGGGAGTATGAAAGAGTGCATAGAACGAAGAATTGGCAGAACAAATGGATTCAGCAACAGTTATATCAAGCCCAACTTAGCATTACAGAAAATCCCTCTTCTACTGCACAAGGATTTTATACGATGTTTTCCGGTACGTATGGCTTACTGTATGAAGCCTGGAAGCCCACAAAAAATCTCTTACTTTTTGTAGGTTCACGAGCAAGAGGGCAAATAGGAGGTATGTATAATAATAGGAACTCCAATAATCCCGGACAATTTTATGCCACAGCTACTCTCCAACTGTCTGCCTTGTTAGTGTATAAGTTTATTATTAAAGAAACAGAATTGATAGCTCGTTATCAATGTAGCCTTCCTTTTGCAGGTATGACTTTCTCTCCAAGATATGGTGAAAGTTATTACGAAATATTCGGTGTAAAGAAAGATTATAATCGGTTATATTTCATATCCTTACACAATGCCCCTTCTATGTTTCATAGCTTATCTTTGGATTTTCCGATAGGTAAGTTCAATCTACGTGCTAACTATCTGTTGGATATAGAGCAATCCAAGATTAACCACATCAAAAGACACGCTTATCATCATTCTTTTATGATAGGTTTTGTAAAGAATTATTTCTTGTTTCCCAAGAAGAAAGCCTATCATTCTTTCCCGTTATACTGATTTTTATGAGAACAGCTATCGCCTATATCAGTTTATTTCTCTTACTGTTTTGCACTTCCTGCATACGAGAAGATATAAAAGGAAATACGCCCAAGGATAACTTTGAAAGTTTGTGGAAAATCATAGACGAAAGGTATTGTTTCTTTGATTATAAGAAACAAGTCTATGGTTTGGACTGGGACAAGGTACACGATAGATATGCACAGAGGATAGTACAAGATATGCCACCGGAAGCTCTGTTTGAGGTTTTGTCTGATATGGTGAATGAACTAAGAGATGGGCACGTAAATCTCTCCAGCACAATGGGAGTATCTCAATACCGAGTATGGTTTGATGCTTATCCTCGCAATTTCAATGATAGTTTGCAGAGTAATTACTTAGGAAAAGATTATACCATATCTTCCGGCTTACGATACAATATACTGAAAAACAATGTAGGCTACGTACATATAGCCAGCTTTATGAATGGAATAGGAGATGCCGGTCTAAATCAGATGCTTCGGAAGTTTGCTACTTGCAATGGCATCATCATAGATGTGCGAAATAATGGTGGGGGCAATCTTACCACAGCACAAAAAGTAGCCGCCCGCTTTACAAACGAAAAATGTCTTACAGGCTATATAGTTCATAAAACAGGGAAAGGACGCAATGATTTTTCTACTCCTACACCTGTTTATTTATCTCCTTCCAATCAATTAAGATGGCAAAAAAAAGTGATAGTACTCACCAATAGACGTTCTTATAGTGCTACAAACGATTTTGTCAATATTATGCGTTCTCTACCACAGGTTACCATAGTGGGAGATAAAACGGGAGGTGGATCCGGTTTGCCTTTCACATCGGAACTCCCCAATGGGTGGAGTATCCGTTTTTCTGCTTCTCCTATGTACGATGCAGATATGCAACAAATAGAATTTGGAATTTCTCCTGATTATAAAATAGATATACTCCCAGATGATTACCAAAAAGGAAAAGATACACTGATAGAGTACGCTTGCCAACTATTGAAATAAGAATGAAAATTTTAGTTGTAGATGATGATGCAGCTATCTGCGAAATCTTGTCTTTCAATTTGAAGAGCGAAGGGTATGAGATACTTGTAGCTTACTCTGCCGAAGAAGCTTTACCTATTATATTGTCCCACTCGGATATTTCACTGCTTTTATTGGACGTTATGATGAGTGGAATGTCCGGCTATCACTTGGTAGAAACCATTCGGGGAAAAGGAATAGAAACTCCGGTCATATTTATTACAGCAAAAGACCAAGAGAACGACCTCCTTACAGGTTTTTCTGTAGGAGGAGATGATTACATAGCCAAACCTTTTTCTATCAAAGAAGTGGTAGCTCGCATAAAAGCTTTGTTGAAAAGAGGAGAGAAGCAAACGAAAAAAGCAGAAGAAACAGACAGCATTATTCTGGGAGATTTGGTGCTTTATCCTTCAAAAAAAGAAGTCTTTCTCAAAGGCTCATTACTATCTCTTACCAAAACTGAATATGAAATACTCGTCCTGCTTATGACACACGCAGAAAAAGTCTTTTCAAGAGAGGACATCATACAAGTAGTTTGGGCAGAAACACCATATATTACAGAACGGACAGTAGATGTACACATTACTCGTCTAAGGAAGAAAATGGGAGAATATGGTGCTTGCATTACGAACAGATCCGGCTACGGATACAGATTTAATGCTACGATATGCAACGATTGAACTACAGTTGGAAGCTCTTCTTGAGCTGTGCTGTATTGTTTGGATTATTTACCATTGGGGTATCTGTCTTTGAACAATCCAGAGAAAAGGAATGGCGCACCAAAGCCTTGGTGGAGAAGTTGGAATTATATACAGATATTATTTATGCCCATTTGCCTAAGACAGATAGCAATACCATATTCTCTTATCCGGGAAAAGACTTAGAGCAGATGTTACCTGCCAAACTTCGCATTAGTCTTATCAAACATAATGGAGATGTATTTTATGATAATTCTATAGAAAGAAGACAGATAGAAAACCATTCGGACAGACCCGAAATTTTGGAAGCAAAGAGCCATCATTGGGGAGTTGGAGTAAGACGTTCTTCTTCCAACAATATAGAATACCTATACTATGCTAAGCAATTTTCATTCGGATATATTCGGGTAGCATTACCCTATGACATAGAAGCCCGGCACTTTTTACAAACGGACAATTTATTCTTATACTATGTAGGAGCTTTATTCTTGCTTACCTTACTTTTAATGAACTATGTATTAGGTAAGTTTTCTACTTCTATCAAGCAGTTACGAGCATTGGCATTTTCCCCGGAGAGTGCGCAGAGCAAAGAATACCATTTCCCCAAAGATGAATTGGGGGATATCAGTGAAAAAATACGAGAGCAGTTCAGTAGGCTACAAGAAAAAGAGTCCATCATACTTCACGAAAAAGAAAAACTACTTCAGCACATACATATTTCTGGAGAGGGTATTTGTTTTTTCTCCAAGAACAAGAAAGTAGACTTTGTGAATGGCTTATTTATGCGTTACATCAATCTGCTGACAGAAGAACCGGATAGCGACCCTAATGTTATATGGAATGAACCAATCTTTACTCCCATACAAACATTTATAAAACAAAGAACCGTAGATTTTTTAGATACAGAAATAGAAAAGCATGGCAGAAGATTTTCTTTGCGTGCCAATCTGTTCAGCGATGAAAGTTGTGAAATTATTCTGAATGATATAACACTTCCTACCAAGAATAAGCTATTGAAACAAGAAATGACAGGAAATATCGCTCATGAGCTACGCACACCTGTTACCAGCATCAGAGGATATTTGGAAACCATAAAGGAGCAAGAATTGGACGAAAAAGATACAAAATACTTCATTACCAGAGCCTATGAACAAACTATTGTTTTATCTGATCTTATTCGAGATATAAGTCTGATAACACAAATAGAAGGTACAGGAAATTCGTTTCAGATGACTACCGTATCATTGTGCGAAGTGGTAGAAACTATTAAAAATGATTTTTCACTACAACTCAAACAGCAAAATATGGTTTTCCAATCTATTCTACCGGAGTGTATAGAGGTTTGGGGAAATCAGAATTTGCTCTACGCACTATTGAGAAACTTACTGGAAAATGCCATCAGATATGCAGGAGAAGGAACTACTGTAGTCTTCAAGTATTTACACAAAGATGAAACTCATCTTCACTTTTCTTTTTATGACACAGGGAAAGGCATAGAGAATGAAGCACATTTACCTCGTCTTTTTGAAAGATTTTATCGTGTCAATCAAGGTAGGAGTAGAGATAAAGGAGGTTCCGGTTTAGGACTTTCTATTGTAAAAAATGCAGTACACTTACATCATGGCGAAATATCTGTACGCAATAGGAAAGAAGGAGGTCTGGAGTTCCTATTCTCGCTTCCTATAAAAAAGAGCATATAGAGAAAAAACGCTCTATATGCTCTATGTCTTTTTTATTTTTCTATTAAAAGAGTTTCTCCGGATATTCTCCTTGTGCTACCAAGGCTTGTATTTTATCTACTACACCTTGACGATCATCTGCATAAGTTACACCGAACCAAGAAGAAGTTGTATCTAAAACTTCTACTGTAGCAGTATGGCTATTGATAAGATTGTTTACTACCAAAGGTATGTAATACTCTGCCTTTATATTGCCGGAGTTTTCTTTTAGGAAATCTACAAAAGCTTTATCTGAATGAGCGAAATAATCTGGTGTAAATCCCCACATATTCATAGAAACAGGTGTATTTTCGTCTATGCTTACCCAAGTTCCATTTTCGTCTTTATAAGAAACTTTACCATCTATACGCATCACTTCTGTGCGTTCTACTACTGTAGTAAGATGATTTTTCTCATCTGTAGAGCAAACACCACGTGCTACAGTTCCACTCTCAGATAAGGTATTTCCTACACGGAATCCTACCATTGTATATGTATTTTTGCTGTTTTCCGGTAGTTCACTCAAGAATTTACCCAACTGTGCAAAACTGTCTTTACCATAAAAATCGTCTGCATTGATGACTGCAAAAGGCTCTTTGATGACACTCTTACCCATCATTACTGCGTGATTTGTACCCCAAGGTTTAGTTCTACCTTCCGGACAAGTAAAACCTTCCGGCAGTGCATCTATAGACTGAAATACGAGTTCTGTAGGAATATGTCCTTGGTACTTACTTAAAATTTTCTGACGGAAATCTTCTTCAAAATCTTTCCTTATTACGAATACTATTTTACCAAATCCACCTCGAATTGCATCAAAAATAGAATAGTCCATGATGGTTTCTCCGTTTGGACCTACACCATCTAATTGTTTTAGTCCTCCATAACGGCTACCCATTCCAGCAGCCAAGACAAATAAAGTAGGTTTCATACTTGTTTCTTTTATTGTGTATAATGTTTTCACAAAGGTATAGATTTATATAGATGCTATCAAAAAGTTGAGTGCTTTCCTTCTTGTTTCTATCATTATTCCGTTATTGTTCGGAAAATCTTCCGTGCTTGTTCGGAATGAATTCCGATGCTGTTCGGAAGATCTGTTGTCCTAATAAAGAGCAACAAAAAAAGAGAGAAACTCACAAAAGTTTCTCTCTTTAAGTTTATTTTTGCTCGTTAGGTTAGATTATTCTTTTCCGAGACAGTTTATAATAGCCGTAGCTGCTTTTTCCGAAGCAGAATCTTCCCCTAAACAAGATTTGAGTTCTTGGTAACCGGACAATTGTTTTTTACGTTTTTCTCCTCCACCTAAAATTCCTTGTAACTCTTGTGTCAAATTCTTTATGGTATAGTCTTTTGCGACCAATTCCGGGATAAGTTCTTTATTCAGGATAAGATTGACCAATGAAATATACTCCACTTTCAAGAAATGCTTTTTAAGCCATGAAATTACCGGAGGAATAGGGGTGGCATAACAAACTATCTGAGGAACATCAAGCAATGCCGTTTCTAAAGTAGCTGTACCAGAGGTAACTAAAGCTACAGAAGAGTGGGAGAGTAAGGCATAAGTCTGATCATAAACGATAGATACTCCTTCTTTTATATACGGAGCGTAGTAAGAAGGGTCTATGCCGGGAGCTGCAGCAATCACTGCTTGATAATGCCGAAACTCCTTTGTTGCATAAAGCATCTTGGGCAAATTATCTTCTATTTCCTTCTTTCTGCTACCGGCTAAAAGGGCAATGATAGGCTTGTCCAAGGTAAGATTGTTCTTTTGATAAAAAGCTGTTTTCTCTTCCTTATATTGAGCTTTGAATGCTTTAATAGCATCTACACAAGGATTTCCTACATAGTGAATAGGATATTGGTGCTTCCGATAGAAATCCACTTCAAAGGGAAGAATGGAGAATAATTCGTCTATATTCTTTTTAATCTGTTTGATACGCCCTTCTTTCCATGCCCAAATTTTGGGAGATATATAGTAATAAGTGGGTATACCATACTTCTTAGTAAATGCAGCTATCTTCAGATTAAATCCGGGATAATCTACAAGAATCACTACATCTGGTTGCCACGAAAGTATATCTGTTTTACAGGCTGATAAGTTACGTAAGATGGTAGGTAAATGAAGCAATACGGTAACGAAACCCATAAAAGCCATTTCTTTGTAATGCTTTACGAGAGTTCCTCCCACAGCTTGCATCAAATCGCCTCCTAAAAAACGAAATTCTGCTTGAGCATCTTTTTCCTTTAGTGCTCTCATTAAATTGGAAGCATGTAAATCTCCGGATGCTTCACCTACTACAAGATAGTATTTCATCTTACTAATTAACGAACCAATGTTTGCAATTCTTTCATTGCAGAGTAAGCAGTTACATCTATTTGCACAGGTGTAATAGCTGCATATCCGTGTTCCAATGCCCAGTGATCTGTATCTTCTGCTTCAGGCTCTTCATTATGAAATTCTCCCACTGTCCAAAAATAAGGTTTTCCTGTAGGGTGGGTAGCTTTGATATATTCATTAACCCAAGTACCTTTGGTTTGTCTACAGATTTTTACACCTCTAAGTTGCTGAATTTTTGGGAAGTTTACATTTAAACAAACACCTATAGGAAGTCCCTGTTCTAAAATTTGAGTAACGATATCTACTATGGTAGAAGTAATAGGGGAAAAATCTGCTTGACTATTATGGTCGCAGAGAGAAAAGCCGATAGAATGAATGCCTTTCATACAGCCTTCCAACACGATGCCCAAGGTTCCTGAATAATGCACATTCACAGAAGAGTTATCCCCATGATTTATGCCACCGATAACTAAGTCGGGAATTTCTGTTAAGACATCGTGGAGTGCCAATTTTACACAGTCTACAGGTGTGCCGGAACATTTATAAAACGAGAAATTTTCAGCTTCAGAAATTAATTGATAGCGTAAAGGCTGCGTAATAGTCAATGCACCTGCAAATCCCGAACGAGGTCCATCTGGTGCCATTACTACGAGATTAGCCAATGGACGTAGCACTTCTATGAGTGTAAGCAATCCTTTTGCATCGTATCCATCATCATTAGACAGTAATATCAGTGGTTTCTTCTTTATTTTATTCTCCATAAATCAATGCTTAAAATAATGATTTGAAAAGGGTAGGATAGGGTGTCTCAAAAGACAAAGTTTCTCCGGTTACAGGGTGATAGAATGATAGCTTAAAGGCGTGTAGTGCCAAGCGTGAAAATTGATTTTCTTCGCCTCCATAACGAATATCACCCAATACGGGGTGTCCTAAATCGCTCATATGCACACGTATCTGATTTTTTCTTCCTGTTTCCAATTGTAGTTCTATCAAAGAGTGATGAGCAGAACGTTTCAAAGTATGATAATGAGTAACAGAGAATTTTCCACCATCGTCTGTAGGGCTGGAAGATACATATAGTTTCCTATCGGTAAGCCAAGACTCTACAACTCCTTGATTCTTTTCTACCTTCCCATTAACTACAGCTACATATCTTCTGTCAAATACAATTTGATGCCAGTTATCTCTGAGTGTCCGCTGCGTTTTGTCGTCTTTGGCATACATCATAATACCGGAGGTTTCTCTGTCTAATCTATGCACTACAAATACCCTATTATTGCGATGCTTTCTTTTCACATACTCAGAAAGTATGTGTTGGGCTGTTTTCTCTTTTTGAGAATCTGTAGCCACACTGAGCAAGCCTTCTTTTTTCTCTATCACGATGATGTATGCATCTTCGTATAAGATCTTTATGAGTGGGTGTCTAAAGTCTTGTTTATTCTTCTCTTTGCTTATTTGCACCTTCATTCCTGCAGACAAAGGGAAATTAAATAAAGTCTGAATGGTTCCATTCACTAAAACAAGCCTATTAGAAAGAATAGACTTAGCACGATTTCTGCTTATACCGGACATAGCTTTCATCAAGAAAGAGAGTAGTTCATCATTCTCTTTTACCGTGAAAGAAAGATAACGAGGTACAGCTCTTGGCATTCTACGATTATTTGAAGACTTCATAAGGGGCGTTTTACTAAAAGGACTACATTTTCTACATGATGTGTATGTGGAAACATATCTACCGGCTGGACTTTTTGGACAGCATACATATTGTCCAGCAATTGTAAATCGCGTGCTTGTGTGGCAGGGTTGCAACTTACATATACGATTCTTTCCGGAGCTGCAAAAAGTATGGTATCTACTACATCAGTGTGCATTCCTGCACGAGGTGGATCTGTAATGATCACATCGGGTCTTCCATGCTCCTCTATAAATGTTTTGTTCAATACATCTTTCATATCCCCGGCATAAAAGAGGGTGTTTGATATATTATTAAACTGAGAATTTATTTTAGCATCTTCTATGGCTTCCTCTACATACTCCACACCGATAACTTGCTTGGCTTGTTTAGCTATGAAATTGGCTATAGTACCGGTTCCTGTATATAAATCATAAACTAATTCATTACCTGTCAGTTGTGCAAACTCTCTTGCTACTTGGTACAAGCGTAATGCTTGTTCTGAATTGGTTTGATAGAAAGACTTGGCACCTACTTTGAACTTCAAGTCCTCCATTTCTTCTATGATATGGTCTTTTCCTTTGAAGCAAATAGGGGTGAGATCTCCTATGGTATCATTACATTTATTGTTGATGACATACATCAAAGAGGTAATCTCAGGAAATTCATTGGCTACGTAGTTCAGTAACTTATTGGCTATTACTTCCTCTGCTTCGGTCTCTATCTTGAACTGAAAAAGCACCATCAATTCACCTGTAGAACTATTGCGTACCATCATATTTCTCAAAATCCCTATTTGATTTCTCAAATCGAAAAAAGGAATGCCGTTTTCTATCGCATATGTTCTTATTTTATTGCGTAAAACATTGGTAATATCATCTTGCAAATAGCATTTCTGAATATCTAAAACCTTATCGAATGCACCGGGAATGTGAAAACCCAATGCTTCCATACGGTCATATTTTACGTCCTGCTTTACTTCTTCTTCTGTGAGCCATCTTTTATTGGAGAAGGTGTATTCCAATTTATTTCTATAGCAAACAGTTTTTTCTGAACCTATGATAGGGGAGATTTCCGGAAAATTTATCTTGCCTATACGAGTAAGGTTGTCATACACTTGCTTTTGTTTGTAGTGTATCTGTTCTTCGTAAGAAAGACACTGCCATTTGCAACCGCCACATACGC
Organism: Phocaeicola sp.; assembly: GCA_022764505.1. Lineage (GTDB taxonomy): Bacteria > Bacteroidota > Bacteroidia > Bacteroidales > Bacteroidaceae > Phocaeicola. Next base: position 75,369 of record JALEQJ010000006.1, read on the forward strand.
CATAATGTTCACAAAAAGGAGTTGCACGCTTTTCGGACGCTTCGTGTAAACGTACAGCTACTCCCTCTGCATAATGGTTCTTCTTACGTTTTATTTGTATATCTACTAAGTCTCCGGGTACAACAAAAGGTACAAATACGACCAAATCATTTACTTTAGCCACCGCTTTTCCTTCTGCAGCAACATCTGTTATATACACTTTCTCCAATAATGGGAGATCTTTCTTCTTCCGAGCCACTTACTTTATTTGATAATTTTATTGGTTTGGGTATCAGGAAAAACTACTGTGGGAACAAACTGTTTTGCTTCTTCAAAAGGCATAAGCGCATACGACATAATAATGACGATATCGCCAACTTGCACTTTTCTGGCAGCAGCTCCATTGAGACAGATACTACCGCTACCACGTTCTCCTTTTATGATATAGGTTTCTAATCGTTCTCCGTTGTTATTGTTTACTATTTGCACTTTTTCTCCAGCTATCAAATTAGCTGCGTCCATTAAATCCTCGTCTATGGTGATACTGCCTATATAATTAAGATTAGCTTCTGTTACAGTAACACAGTGCAATTTTGATTTTAATACCTCTATAAGCATAGGAGCTATTTATTATTCTTTAATGTGATATTATCTATAAGCCTTACTTCTCCGCAGAAAACTGTGATACAGCCTACTATATAGGAAGCATCTTGCCAGTTTTCTATTGGTTGTAAGGTATTTCCATCTATAATTTCAAAATAATCCAAGTCAAGACCTTCGGAGGATTTTATTTCATTTTCCACCCATACTTTTAGAGAGGGTAGTGTGTATGTATCCACTTTTTCTTTGGCAGAAAATAAGGTCTTTGAAATGTTGAGTGCTTGAGTACGTTGGATAGGAGTTAAGCGCATATTTCTGCTACTCATAGCCAATCCATCTTTTTCACGCATAATAGGGCAACCTACAATTTCTATCTGAAAAGGGTAAGTACGAACCATTTCACGAATAATAGCCAACTGTTGGAAGTCTTTTTCTCCAAAATAAGCACGTGTAGGATTGGTCAATGTAAATAACTTACTCACAATTTGACAAACACCATTAAAATGACCCGGACGAGCCTTTCCCTCCATAACCTCATCTAAAGGAGGATAAGAGAAGATACGTGTATCTTTAGTCGGATATACATCTTCAACAGTAGGAGCAAACACAATATCTACATTCGCTTTTTCCAACAAAGCTAAATCAGCCTCCAATGTACGTGGATACTTTTTTAAGTCTTCCGGATCATTAAACTGCGTTGGATTGACAAAAATACTAATTACCGTAATATCATTTTCAGATGTAGCTTTTTCTACTAAAGATAAATGCCCTTGATGTAATGCACCCATAGTAGGAACCAAGCCGATAAACTTTTTACTATCATAATGGGGGAGTAAGGCTTTTTTTAGCTCTTCCGATGAAGTTATAACTTTCATATTCCTTATTTCGTTTATCAATATAATTGAACATAATGGAAATTATGCGCAAATATAGAAACAATAAGATGGTATGCTATAATTCTGCGTTATCCATCTTATTGTGTTCCTTTTGTTCATTATTCTATATTAAACCAGCGCACATAGCAAAAATCTTGTCTATGCGCTAAGGTACTTTCTTTAGGGAACATTCTGATAGCTTGTTTGAAACTACCAGCATTCCTCATTATATATTTTAATTGGAATGTATATATGTTTCCTTCTACTTTTTCTATTTGCATAGGTTCTATGCTACTGATCATCTCTTTTCCTTCAGCGTCTGTTCCTATAGTAACTAATTCTAATCCTACAGCATCTAATAATCCTTTTTGGTCAATTGTACAATGCAAGGTATATTCTTTACCTGCTTCGTATGCTTGTTCTATGGAGTTTTGTATGGAAATCAATTCTATAGCGTCCCATTTATTGGCTACTTCTTCTTTCCATAAAGCAATCCTTTTTACTTCTGCATAATTGTTGGATATGAGGAATTTATAGCGTTCTGCTTCCGGTTCATAGAACTTGGTATAATAATCGTCCAACTGTCTCTTCATTGTATAATGAGGAGCTATTTGTGCGATAGAGTTCTTGATGGTTTTTATCCAGCCCTGTGAATACCCTTTCTCATTTTGTGCATAGTACAACGGAAGAATCTCGTTTTCTAATATACTGTATATAGTGGCAGCATCCAGCTGGTCTTGATAAGCTTGGTTCTGATAGGTTCGTTTATCTGTGAGTGCCCAACCGGCTCCTTCTCTATACCCTTCCAACCACCAACCATCTAATACGGAGAAGTTTACAACACCATTCATCAAGGCTTTTTCTCCAGAAGTTCCAGACGCTTCCAATGGACGTGTAGGGGTATTCATCCATATATCTACACCGGAAACCAATCTGCGTGCTAAACGCATATCATAGTTTTCCAAAAATATGATTTTCCCTAAAAATTCCGGCATCTTGGATATTTCCACGATCCGCTGAATAAGCCCCTGCCCTGCTCCATCGTGTGGGTGTGCTTTTCCTGCAAATAGGAATTGTACCGGACGGTCTGGATTATTGACTATTTTAGAGAGTCGGTCTAAGTCTGTGAAGAGCAGATGCGCACGCTTATAAGTTGCAAAACGGCGAGCAAATCCTATCAGGAGTGCATTGGGATTTATCTTATTCATAAGAGATACTACACGAGAAGGATCTCCTTGATTTTTCAGCCATTTGTCTTTGAATTCTTCTCTTATATAGGAGATGAGTTTATGCTTCAAAGCCAAACGAGTATTCCAAATCTCTTCATCGGGAACTTCGTATATTTTCTCCCAGATTTTTTCGTTAGATTGATCTCTAAAGAAATCTTTAGAGAAGTGCTTTTTATACAAAGCTTTCCATTCGGAAGAACACCATGTAGGAAAGTGTACTCCATTGGTTACATAGCCCACGTGAGATTCTTCGGGGAAATATCCTTTCCATATATCAGAGAACATTTCTTGAGAAACTTTGCCGTGTAACCAGCTTACGCCATTCACTTCTTGACAAGTATTGCACGCAAATGTAGACATACAGAAACGTTCGTTTATATCTCCTGGATTGATGCGTCCTAAGTTCATAAAGTCTTCCCAAGATATACTCATACGCTGTGGATAACCACCCATATACTTTCCGAACAGGGTTTCGTCAAAATAGTCGTGTCCTGCAGGTACCGGAGTATGAACTGTGTATAATGAAGATGCCTTCACAATTTCCATAGCTTCTCCAAAGGTAAATCCACTTTCTACATAATCGCAAAGTCTTTGCACATTGCAAAGAGCTGCATGGCCTTCATTGCAGTGGTAAATATCTTTTTGGATACCCAATTTCTTCAAGAGTAAAACCCCACCTATACCCAATAAAATTTCTTGTTTAAGTCTGTTTTCCCAATCTCCTCCATAGAGCTGATGTGTGATACATCTATCATATTCACTATTCAATTCATTGTCTGTATCCAGAAGGTAAAGTGGCACACGTCCTACATTTACTCTCCAAACATAGGTATAGACTTTGTAATCCAAGTAAGGAACTTCTACGATGAGTGGTGTTCCGTTTTCATCTAAAACTCGTTCCAAAGGTAAGCTGCCAAAGTTTTGTGCTTCGTAGTTGGCTACTTGTTGTCCTTCCATAGAAAGACCTTGAGTAAAATAACCATATCTATATAAGAAACCTATGGCACACAGATCTACATTACTATCCGAAGCTTCTTTCAGATAATCGCCAGCCAATACACCCAAGCCTCCTGAATAAATTTTCAAGACACTTGTCAATCCATACTCCATACAAAAATAGGCTACAGAAGGACGTGCTGTATTGGGTTTCTCTGCCATATATGCCTTAAACTTCTGATATACTTCACCGGCACGAGATAAAAAACTTTCGTCTGTACTTAACTCGTTCAGTTTCTCATAGCTGAGACGCTCCAAAAGTAGTACCGGGTTACAACCTACTTGTTCCCAAAGGACAGGATCTATTTGTTTATAGAGCTCTGTGGCTTCTTCATTCCAAGCCCACCATATATTACGTGCAAGTTCTTCTAACATTTGTAAAGAGGCAGGTACATAGGATTTCACCGTAATCTCTTTCCAAATGGGGTGATTTGCTTTATTTGTTTTCACTTTCATACTCATAATCTCGTTTATATTTTAGCTGTTCTTTGTATTTTGTTTGTCAATGCTATGTGATATGCTTCTATATAGTACTGTATAAAATGTTTCCACAATGCTTTTTGAGAGAGCTTATGTGCTTTTTTCTGTATTCTATCACGTTCTTCTTTATTCATAGAAAGGTAATAAAGAATAGTATCTTTTATTTGTTCAGCTACTTCATCATAGTTTCTGTCTGTTCTTTGTATTACAGCCACCCCGTCTGTTATAGAAGCATCTCTTCCCAATGCAGACATAACCCATTGTCCAAATCCTGCCAAAGAAGTGGTAACAGTGGGTATATGAAAGGCGATACTTTCCAGAGGTGTATAGCCCCAAGGCTCATAATAAGATGGATAAATAGTAAGATCCAGTCCCATAAGCAACGCATAATAATCTCTATTGAAAAGCTGATCTCCTTTATCCAAATAAGCAGGTATAAAGATAACTTTGATGGTATCTGATACTTGATTTTGTATACCATAATGTTTCAACGTAGAAAGAATGGCATCTCCTTCTTCGTGATGTAAATGATGCGTAATATAGGGCTCTGGTAATGGTGCCTCAAAAGATGTGGCATTGGTTTCTTTCAAGCGCGCAACTATATCTGCACGAATTTCTTTAGCCCAAGCGGGTATGGTTACAAAGGCGATAACCTCTTTATCACCTTTGTATGTCTGGCGTAGTTTCTGAATAGAATCCAAATAAAGGTCTATTCCTTTATTCTTGAACTCATATCTACCGCTGATACCTATCAGTAAACTATCTTCTTTTGGAGATTTTCCTGTTAAAGCTTTTACTAAATTGAGTAGAAGTCCCCTACTCTCTTTTTGAGTACGAGTAAAGGTCTTGCCTGTGGGAATAAATTCGTTTTCAAAACCATTGGGTAGCACCTTATCTACATCTTTTTCCAATAGGACTTTGCACTCCGATGCTGTAACCTCGCTTACGGTTGTAAAACAGTCTACATAGTGTGCGCTTTGTCTTTCTATAGAATGCTTGGATTGCACATTGAGCTCCTCTGCCATTTGATTGCCATTGTAAGCAGTGAGATAGTCATATAGTGGTTTATGATTGCCTGCTATAGATCTTCCTATAGTAGTAGCATGAGTTGTAAAGACTGTAGCTATCTTAGGGCATTTCTTTCGGAGATATAAGGCTCCCATTCCACACATCCATTCATGTGCATGATATATTACCTGCTTGTTTTGTAATTTATAATAGTAGAAAAAACTTTCTACGACTTTTCCTGCAGCATAAGAAAACATAGATGCTTCATCGTAATCTCCATAAGCGTGGAGAGAATCTACGCCGAAGTCAATCCACATTTGAGTGTAAATATCATTCTTTTGCTCATAAAAAGGTTGGAAATCCACGAGTATGGCAAAAGGTCTGCCGGGAATATCCCAATAACCGATACGAACCGATAAGCCTTCGGAAAAAGCTTTCTTTTTCCACCCATAGAATAATCTTTTATCTTCTTGAAATAAAATGTTCTTTTGTCTGTCCTTGAAATCCGGACCTATAAAGAAGAGGTTCTTACCTATTTTTTCTTGTAGTGTCTTGGTATGTGTAGACAGTACGGTGTAAATGCCTCCTACCTTGTTGCAAACTTCCCAACTTGATTCAAATATATAATCAGGTATCAAAAGTTCTTTTCTCATTCGTCTTGTTGAATTTATATTTCGCACAAAGGTAATTCTTTTATTTTGTTTTTGTGATACCTATTATATATAGGGATTCAATGTAAATAAATCTTCGTCTATGAGAGAACACCTGTTTCTGTGCATATTAAGAGGTCTCTTCCATAAACTATCTTTAGTTATTACGTGAGTTCGGGATAAGCATTTTTAGAAAATAGCCAATTGTGGTGTGTTCTCAATGCATACTGGCAGTGCGCTTGGTTTGTTCTCAAAGAAGGAATAAGCCGCTAATGCAGCGCATACGTTGATAATAAAATTGTGTAT
>JALEQJ010000038.1 GCA_022764505.1 Phocaeicola sp.
TCATATTAGAGTTTTGCTTGTTTTCTTTTTGCAACACTAAGATAAGTGAAAAATCTGACATGGCAAAATCCTGAGCAACTTTTTGTTGCTCAGGAACTTATAAATAAAGTTAAATTATAGTGTTGCGGAATTAAGGTATAAAATAAAACTGTATATGCTTATGCAGTATAACTAAATAACGAACTAAACAAATTTACTTATGGGAAAAAGCGTAAAAGGAACACAAACTGAAAAGAATCTCTGCATTTCATTTGCAGGAGAATCTCAAGCAAGAATGCGTTATACATACTTTGCAAGTCAAGCAAAAAAAGATGGTTTTGAACAAATTTCAGCTATCTTCTTGGAAACAGCAGAACAAGAAAAAGAACACGCCAAACGTATGTTCAAATTCTTGGAAGGTGGTATGGTAGAAATTACAGCCTCTTATCCTGCCGGTGTCATAGGCACAACTCTTGAAAACTTAAAAGCTGCAGCTGCCGGAGAAAACGAAGAATGGACTACAGACTATCCGAAATTTGCAGATATAGCAGAAGCAGAAGGCTTTCCTGCTATTGCAAAAATGTATCGTGAAATAGCAGTTGCAGAAAAAGCTCACGAAGAGAGATACCTTGCATTCGTAAAGAATATAGAAGCCAATACTATATTTGAAAAAGAAGAAACTGTAGTATGGCAATGCCGTAATTGCGGTTATATTTTTGAAGGTAAGACTGCTCCTCAAAATTGCCCGGCGTGTCTACACCCACAAGCTTACTTTGAAGTAAAGAAAACAAACTTCTAATATCTTTTGTGTAAGTACAACCTCTAAATAGGTTGTAGCAAAGAAAAATGCTACAACCTATTTTTTTACTGCTCATATTTAATTTTTTATTTCGCACCACAGTTTATGTAAACTTCCATTATAGTTTATGTAAACTTCCATCACGGTTTATATAAACCATAGTACGAAATACAAGTGGATAGCAAAAGATCAAGAAATCCGCACAGATTTTTCCTTCACTTTCATATTCTTCTTAAAAGTATATATCTGATAAGTAAAAAATCTATATTGCAAGACATCATATCGTACTTAAAACCACCCATCTGAACATAGAAAAAACACATTGACAAAAAAATATTTGGAGAAAATAGAAAAAAAGCATACCTTTGTACCCGAATTAAGAATTAAACATCGCGGAGTGGAGCAGTTGGTAGCTCGTTGGGCTCATAACCCAAAGGTCGTCTGTTCGAGTCAGGCCTCCGCAACGAACAGCAGTGTTACAATTATTTTGTAACACTGCTGTTTTCTTATCGCAATCATAGGGAAATCCCTATACAATTATATATTCAATACTCACAAATAGGAAAAAGCTATGCCTGATTATCATTTTTTTGCGTGTACTTTGTAGTCTTATTTATTAAAGTAAAAAGAATTATGAAAAAGTATTTAGCAGAAATGTTCGGTACCATGGTACTCGTACTTATGGGTTGTGGTACAGCAGTTAGTTTAGGTTGTACCTCAGATGATCCTTTATTAGCAGCAACAGTAGTAGGCACATCATTGGCTTTCGGTTTAGCAGTAGTAGCTATGGCATATACCATAGGAGGCATATCCGGTTGCCATATCAATCCAGCCATCACATTGGGCTGTTTTATCTCTGGTCGTATGACTGCCAAAGATGCCTCTATGTACATAGTATTCCAAGTGATTGGTGCCATCATTGGTTCTGCAGTTCTCTACTTAGCAACCAGCAATGCAGGTTTAGTAGGTACCGGAGCTAATGCAGCTCAAAGTGGAGTAAGCCTCACAGGTGCGCTTATAGCAGAAATCATCTTCACTTTTGTCTTTGTATTGGTAGTATTGGGTACTACAGATGCCAAGAAAGGTGCAGGCAATTTTGCAGGTTTAGCTATCGGTTTATCACTCGTATTGGTACACTTGGTATGTATCCGTTATACTGGTACTTCTGTAAACCCTGCACGTAGTATAGGTCCGGCTTTATTCCAAGGTGGAGAAGCATTATCACAGTTGTGGATATTCATAGTAGGTCCTTTCATAGGTGCAGCACTGAGTGCTATCGTATGGAAAGTAATTGGCAGTGAAGAATAAACTACCAACATACTACAGCAAAGAAGTTTTTTTGAGAACACCAAGATAAAAAACGGACTTCGTTCATTGGTTATATAGCAAAAATATACGAACTTTGCAAACGCTTTCGCGCAATCGCTGTCAATGAAAAGAGAGTCTTGATATGTTGCGTAGTAACGATAACCAATTTAATTTACAACAATGGATTTAATTAAAATTGCAGAAGAAGCATTTGCTACTGGTAAACAACACCCTACATTCAAGGCAGGAGATACAGTAACAGTAGCTTATCGTATCATTGAAGGTACAAAAGAACGTGTTCAGTTGTATCGCGGTGTAGTCATCAAAATTGCAGGTCATGGAGACAAGAAACGTTTCACAGTTCGCAAAATGTCTGGAACTGTAGGCGTAGAACGTATTTTCCCATTGGAATCACCGGCAATAGATGAAATCACAGTGAACAAGGTAGGTAAAGTACGCCGTGCGAAACTTTACTACTTGCGTAACCTCACTGGTAAAAAAGCAAGAATTCCAGAAAAGCGTAGAGTATAATCCTACAAGCAGGAATAAAACATGCTACAAAGAGATGTGTGTACTTAGTGGTACATACATCTCTTTTTTTATGAAAATGAAAAACAGATCTAAATCAAATCACCCTGCAAGAAGGGAATGTTTTATTGTCTTAAATAATTTGTATAATAGTCCCTCTTATCATTTTCATAAGCTTAAAATTTATATTGTAGAAAAGATAAGTTCTATAGAATTCAGGAAAGGTTGTAAAATATAAAATCCCATTCCACTAAACATTTTATGCGGAGAGCGCAGGAGATAAATAGAATTTTACACAAATAGTATGATGAACAAAGAAGATTTATTTCTTTTCACTCATCATACTATTTAATTTTAGGCACAAGGTCATACTATAAAGTCTACGCAAGCTCTGCTCTCTTTTGTGTCTTTAAGAAGAGAGGCTGCCGCCACGTGTGCAGGGTGAACTGCATAGCGTTTTACATCTTCCAAAGAGTCAAATTCACTTTCTAAACAAATATCCCAAGCTTCATCTGGGTTTATATTGCCACTTACACGAATTGCGCGAATAAAATCTATCACATTTACCAAGTCTTCAATAGCTTGTTTGAAGCTCTCTATACACGCCTTTTTTTCGTTCACGGAAAGACTATCTTTCAGTTTGAACATTACAATGTGTTTAACCATACTTGTTTATCTTATATTAAGTTGTAATTTTGTCTATTGCAAATATAAGATAATAATCATTTCTTCATATATGATAATCATAGGAATTGCAGGAGGAACAGGCTCTGGAAAAACAACAGTAGTAAAAGAAATCATCAATAGTTTGGCACAAAAAGATGTAGCCTTGTTACCATTAGACTCCTATTATAAGGATAGTAGCAACGTCCCTGTAGAGGAAAGACAAAACATTAACTTCGACCACCCAAATGCTTTCGATTGGGAACTGTTATCCAAGCATGTTAGTATGCTTAGAAAGGGAGAAAGTATAGAGCAGCCCATATACTCATATCTTACTTGTACGCGTCAGGCAGAAACTATACATATAGAACCTTGTGAAGTAGTGGTAATAGAAGGTATCTTGGCTTTGAGTGATAAGAAACTTTGTAAACAGATGGATTTAAGAATTTTTGTAGACGCAGATCCTGATGAGCGACTTATCAGAGTGATACAAAGAGACGTAATAGAACGTGGTAGAACTGCCGAAGCTGTAATGGAACGCTATATGAAGGTTTTGAAGCCTATGCACTTAGAATTTATAGAACCTGCCAAGCGATGGGCAGATCTTATTATTCCACAAGGAGGACACAATAAGAAAGCCATAGATATTCTGAAAATGTACATAGAACGAATTATTGTAGGAAAATGAAAGGCTTCGTTTATACACTGGCTATCTGCTTTGCAATGATTGCTTTGCAATGTTGCAATCAGAGTGCAAAGAAAACTGAAAATCTTCAAGACACCACAGATTTGGAGTATATACAAAAGAAAGGAGAAATTGTAGTCTTAACGCTTAACTCTCCTACTTCGTACTTTGAATATCGTGGAGAAGATATGGGATATCAGTATGACTTAGCAAAAGATTTTGCACGCTCTCTCCATATGAACCTCAAATTAAAGATAGCCAAGAACGAAGACGAATTAGTAGAAAAACTATTAAACGGAGAAGGAGATCTCATAGCTTACAATACTACTATCACAAACGAAAGAAAGAAAAGCCTTTCATTCAGCAGTGAGGAACATATAGCTTATCAAGTAGTTGTACAGAAACGAGGGAAAAATGTAGCCAAAGTAGTAACCGACTTGATCGGGAAAGATGTCTACGCCTTTCCCGGTAAATACTTTGAACGTTTAGAGAACCTTAATAAGGAGGTGGGAGGAGGTATGAATCTGCACTTATTATCCCCCGATAGTTTATCTATGGACGAAGCTATGGCATTGGTAGACAAAGGTAAAATACCATTCCTATTGAGCGATAAGGACTATGCATTGGTATCTCAAACCTATTTACCCTCATTAAAAACAGATTTGGTGATTACTTTCGGTCAAAGAACAGCGTGGGCTGTTCGTAAAAATTCGCCCCAATTATTGAAAGCTATTCAAGAATGGGAAAGTAATAAAGCTACGAAAGAAACTATGAAAACAAGCTTAGAGCGGTATTTCCGTTTGAACAAAGAAGAAACTATGCCGAAGATCTACGTAACAGGAAAAGGAAGAATCTCTCCTTTCGATTATTTTTTCAAAAAATATGCACCTGAAATAAATTGGGAATGGACACTTTTGGCTTCATTGGCTTATAAAGAATCCACATTTAATCCCGATGCTGTTTCGTGGGCAGGTGCTGTAGGCTTAATGCAACTTATGCCTACTACAGCACATAATCTGGGCGTGCCTGTCGGTATGGAGAAAGATCCGGAACAAAGTATTAAAGCTGCCGTAAAATACATAGGAAAATTACAACGAATGTTCAAGGAGGTAACTCCCCAAGAAGAGCAGAATAAATTCATTTTGGCTTCTTATAATGCAGGAGAAGGACACATATTAGATGCAATGGCACTGGCGGAAAAATATGGAAAGAATAAATACCTATGGGCTGGAAACGTGGCAGAATACTTATTGCTCAAAAGCCAACCGGAGTATTATCAAGACCCCGTTTGTAAGCGAGGCTATTTCCGAGGACAAGGTACTTACGACTTTGTAGTAGAGATCTTGAATAGAGCAGAATTATATCGTAGAGCAAAAATCAATTAAATCAGTAAAAACAATCTATTATATGAATATAGGAGCAACTTACACCGCAGAAACACTTGTAAAAAAAGAAAATACAGCCATAGCGTTAGGATCCGGAAACTTAGAAGTATTTGCCACACCTGCTATGATAGCATTGATGGAAAACGCAGCTATGAATACTGTAGCACCATTTCTAAACGAGAGTGAAACCACGGTAGGCATTCTTATGAATACCACTCACATTGCTGCCTCTGCTATAGGAAAGAGAATCACAGCACAAGCAAAGCTTACAGCTATAGAAGGCAAAAAACTTACATTTCATATAGTAGCATACGATGGTGAAAAATGTATAGGAGAAGGAGTACACGAACGCTTCATTGTAAATAAAGAAAAGTTTATGAGTAAATTATAAACTTCAACAATAAAACAGATAAAAGAAAAATCGGTGCAATTCAAAGTTGAGTTGCACCGATTTTTTGTATTTGAACTTTATTTGCTTATTGCTTTTTGTTCTTTCTCATCTTCTCCATTTCTTCTTGTTTCTTTTGGAGAGCGATAAGTGTTCCTGTAAGCCCGGATTGCTTTTGCTTACTGAGGTCTTTCTTGTTTGCTTCCAATTGTGCCAGTAATTTCTTTTCATCTGTCACTCTATTCATTATCCAAGATGTCAAGATAGTTACTAAGCTGGATACAAAGTAGTAGTAGCTCAATCCTGAAGCATAATCATTGAAGATGAAGAAGAACATAATAGGCATAAGATACATCATCCATTTCATAGCTGCCATTTGTGGATTGGCACCTGTATCCTGTTGCTTCATAGTAATCATTTGGCTGATAACTGTAGTTACGCTAAATAGGATACAGAAGATACTTAAGTGATTACCCAATAGAGGTATGCTGGTACTCCAATGAATCAAATCATCGTATGCAGAAAGATCGTCTGCCCATAGGAAACTTTGCTGACGCAGTTCTATCGCATTGGGCAAAAAGAAGAATACAGCCATCAATACAGGAGTTTGTATAAGCATAGGTAAACAACCACCCATAGGGCTTACTCCATATTCTTTATAGAGCATCATAGTTTCTTGTTGCTTCTTCATCATATCTTCTTGGTTAGGATACTTTTCGTTTATCTTATTGATATGAGGACGAAGCGCACGCATCTTGGCAGAAGAAATGAAAGATTTCCATGTAGTGGGAAGCACCACCAATTTTACAATAATGGTCATAAGCAATATCACGATACCCATATTGAAGCCCCAGCCGGAAAGCCAGTCAAATAAGTTGATGGTAAACCAGCGATTGATCCATCGTATAATAGGCCAACCTAAGTATACCAGTTCTTCTAAGTCTGCATTTTTCTTTAGGCTCACTTCATTTGTAGCCAGTAATGTCTTAAAGTGGTTAGGACCAAAATAGAATTGCAATTGAGTACTTTCTTTTCCAGATGGGTCAAAGTGAGCATAGAAAGAAGAGGTGTATTCTTTCATATAACCACTATTTTCTGCGGCTATTTTGGAATGCAGGTTTACTTTTTCCAGTTCTTTGTCTGTCATTAACACCGCAGAAAAGTATTGATTTTTATAAGCTATCCAGTCTACTGCTGTTTCCGGTGTAATCTCTTCATCATTTGTTTCACTCAGAGATTTACTGCTTTTGTCTATAGGCTTATAAGTAAGAGAGGTATAGCGTTGTTCAAAATTGAATCCTTTTTCTAAATGACGTGCTTTCTGTCTCCAGTCAAATTTTATAGTATTCGCAGAAGATGGGAAAAAATTACTTAGTCCTACTGCTTTTATATTCATATTCAGCAGATAAGTATTGGGTTGCAGTTCGTACACCACATCTATGTACCCGCCTTGTTGAGTATTCAAGCGCATGGTAGCACTATTCTTGGTTACAGAAACGGGCTGAAAATACATTGCTGCAGAATGTAGATTCTCCTGCTTGCCATCTAAAGAAAAGCTGAACATACTTTCTTGCTCATTGAATAGAACAAGCTGGTCTTTCTGCTGATCTTTGTAACTTTTCAATAATACTTGAGAAACTCTCCCTCCTTTATTATTGATAGAGATAGCTACCATCTCGTTTTCTAAAACTATAGTTTTTTCTACTCCTTGAGATTGTGCATAAAATGCAGAGGTAGAATCTATGTGCGCTGTAAATGCTGTTTCGGGGACTTCTTGAACCTTTTTTTCTTTTTTTGCAGTTTGAACTGCCGCTATAGAATCATTGTATTGTTGTATTTTACTTACTTCTTCAGCATTAGGCTGATTGTAAATACTAAATCCAACAATCACAAGACCTATCAGTACGAAACCTATTATGGTATTTTTATCCATGAAAATGAGGGTATAATATTATGTGAGTGATGCTTTTATAAATGATAAAAATAAGGGGTGTGGCGTAATAACAGTGCTACTGTATTCCGGGTGAAACTGTACGCCTACAAACCACTTCAAAGCAGGTATTTCTATGACTTCTACAAGCCCGGTTTCCGGATTGGTTCCTGAACATTTCATACCGGCTTTTTCGAAAGCATTGATGTATTCATTGTTAAACTCATAACGATGGCGATGTCTTTCTTGTATATGCTCTTTACCATAAGCACTGAAAGCTTTGGTGCCGGGTTGTATAAGACACTCGTAGGCTCCCAATCTCATAGTTCCTCCCATATTCGTGATAGACTTCTGTTCTTCCATAATGTCTATGATATTATAAGGAGTTTTCTCGTTCATCTCTTTACTGTTTGCATCTGCCAGTCCCAAGACATTGCGAGCAAATTCTATTGCCATACACTGCATACCCAAACAAATACCCAATGTAGGAACATCGTGTGTGCGACAGTATTTCAAGGCTACAAACTTTCCTTCAATACCTCTTTGACCAAATCCGGGGCAAATAATCACACCATTCATTTCTTTCAATTCTTGTTCTACATTTTCTTCTGTGAGTAGTTCACTATTGATAAAATGAATATCTGCCTTTCTATCATTATAGGTAGCCGCTTGAGAGATAGCTTCCAAAATAGATTTGTATGCATCTTGCAGATCGTATTTACCTACCAAACCTATTTTCACACTACTTTTGGCTTTCCTTCTTCTTTCCAAGAAATTTCTCCAGCTTTCTAATTTAGGGGTCTCTCCTACCGGCAATCCCATCTTTTGCAAGATTACACCATCTAAATTTTGTTCTTGCATTTTGATGGGTACTTCGTAGATACTAGATACGTCTTCGGATTGTACTACTGCCTTTTCGTCCACATTGCAGAAGAGTGCCACTTTCTTCTTGAGATTGGCAGAAAGTTCATGCTCTGTACGCAATACTAAAACATCGGGCTGTATGCCTGCTGCTTGCAGTTCCTTTACAGAATGTTGGGTTGGTTTGGTTTTGAGTTCGCCGGCTGCCGCCAAATAAGGCACATAGGTAAGATGAACACATACCGCATTCTTACCCAGCTCCCATTTCATCTGTCTGATACTTTCCAAATAAGGAAGCGACTCTATATCTCCTACCGTACCACCTATTTCTGTAATGACAAAGTCAAAGCCATACTTTGAGCCTAAGAGCTTCATATTGCGCTTTATCTCGTCTGTAATATGAGGTATGACTTGAATAGTCTTTCCCAAGTAGTCCCCATGACGCTCCTTATCTATCACACTCTTGTAGATACGCCCTGTAGTGATGTTATTGGCTTTGGTGGTTTGAATACCGAGGAAACGTACATAATGCCCCAAATCTAAGTCTGCTTCGTGTCCATCTACAGTAACATAGCATTCGCCATGTTCATAAGGATTGAGAGTACCTGGGTCTATATTGATATAAGGGTCAAACTTTTGGATAGTTACGCTATAACCACGCGCTTGTAAAAGTTTCCCTATGGACGAGGATATAATTCCTTTACCTAAAGAGGAAGCTACACCTCCTGTCACGAAGATATACTTTGTTTCTGCCACGATTCTGAGTTTGTTTTAATTGTTTAATAGATTGTGGCAAAATTACAAAAACACAGTGGAGCAACAAAACGCTGGCTGCTTTTTATACAATAGTAAAGACCTGCATTTTCTCCATCTGGAAAAGGCATCTTGTATTTTTCCGGACAAAGACGGATTATTTTCCGAACAAAAACGGAATGTTTTCCGAACAGCAACGGAACTTTGTAACAAAAGCACTCCACCTCAACAGAGAGCATATAGAAAAAATAAGAAGTAAAACTTTAATCTTTTTTAGACAAAGAAACTACCTTTGCCACAGATTGAGATGCAGAGTAGTACACACTGCTCCAATCTATTCTTTATATGAATCCATTACTTAAAAGCAATATATGAGAAAATTACTTATCCTCTTAACAATGGTATGCTGTATAGCTACCTCTGCACAAAACAAACAAAAATTTCATGGTATATTCAATCACTTAGGTGCCAATGTTTCTGCCGGTACTGAGGGAATAAGCTTAGGTATAGCAAGCCCACTCACAGAATATATAGAAGTAAGCTTCGGTATGAATTTCTTCCCCAAAATCAAAATCAGTGATGATATTAATATCCGAGTAAACAAAGCTTCCGAAAAGATGACAGACATAGACAAAGTAGAACTCAACGGTAAATTTGCCCGCACTACCTGCGATTTTAAGGTAAACTGTTACCCCTTTGGTAGAAAGAGTTCTTTCTTTATAGCAGCAGGTGCTTCCTTCGGAGGGAAAGAACTTGTGAAAGTAGATGGTCATAGCGAGACGGTAAAAACGATCATTGCAGAAAATCCTGAACTCACCAAAGAATTCATAGCAGAATTGGATAGATATGATATTCAGTTCAATGAAAATGGAGATATCTTTGGCGATGCCAGAGTAAATAGTTTTCGTCCCTATCTTGGACTTGGTTTCGGACGTCTTGTAACAAAAAATCGTATGGGATTCAGATTTGAATTAGGCTGTCAGTTTCAAGGTAAACTCAGATTTTATCAAAACAACTTGGAGGTGAGCATCTCGGAAATTAACAAAGAGAATAATTCCATCACAGACATCACAGATCAAATCAAGGTATATCCTGTATTGAAGTTCTCACTTGTAGGACGTATTTTCTAAAACTATTGATGTAGGAAAGAGAAAAGAATAATCCATTTTAGGCAAAAATACTCTTCCTACATATATATAGTACTTGAGTATTGTTTTATCTTTGCGAAGAAATATAGAGGTCGGGGTCTGCTGTTGGTAAAGAGAACCTCTTATAAGGCAGCAAAGCTCTCTTTTATAAATATATACGAAAGAACACAGAAAAAAAATAAATGAATCCAAGCAGGAGATATAATTTAGGCAGTCCATCGTTCACTCCTTTTACGCATATTATAGGGTCAATGGAAGATGAATTATATCCTTGTACACATTATTATAATAAGACACCTTATTTACGCACAGACGTAGGGTGTCTTTTTAATTTTATAGAATGATATATTTTTAAGCATGGAGCCACTGAAACATGAATGCGGCGTAGCAATGATACGCTTGTTGAAACCACTGGAGTACTACCAAGAAAAGTATGGAACTTGGATGTATGGGCTAAATAAGTTATACCTACTTATGGAAAAACAGCATAATCGTGGTCAAGAAGCAGCAGGATTAGCTTGTGTAAAACTTTCTGCCAATCCCGGAGAGGAATTTATGTACAGAGAGCGTGGAGTAGGTACAGGAGCTATCACGGAAATTTTCGGAGCTGTACACGAGCACTACAAACACTTGAGTTCTGAGCAACTGAACGATGCTTATTTGGCAAAAACGACTTTGCCTTTTGCTGGAGAAGTCTATATGGGGCACTTGCGCTATTCTACTACAGGAAAATCCGGTATATCTTATGTACACCCATTCTTCCGCAGAAATAACTGGCGTGCAAAGAATTTAGCACTTTGTGGCAATTTCAATATGACCAATGTAGATGAGATTTTTGATCAAATCACTGCTTATGGTCAGCACCCCAGAAAATATGCAGATACCTACATCTTATTGGATCAAATAGGACATAGATTGGACAGAGAAGTAGAACGCATTTTTGTAGAGTGCAAGCAGATGGGACTGGAAGGTATGGACATCACCCATCGGATAGAAGAGAATATAGATTTGAGCAATGTACTCAAAACTTCTGCACCACTTTGGGACGGAGGCTTTGTGATGTGTGGTATCACAGGTAGTGGAGAAGCCTTTTCTATCAGAGATCCTTGGGGCATAAGACCGGGATTTTGGTATATGGACGAAGAAATCGTGGTTGTTGCTTCGGAACGTCCTGTCATTCAGACAGCACTAAATGTACCCGCAGATAGCGTACACGAATTACAGCCAGGAGAAGCTTTATTAATCAATAAAGCCGGTCAAGTGCGTACTTCACAAATTATAGCTCCCAAAGAAAAGAAATCTTGCTCATTTGAACGCATTTATTTCAGCCGTGGTAGTGATTATGAGATTTACAAAGAGCGAAAGCTGTTGGGAGAAAACCTTATGAAGCCCATCTTGAAAGCTATCAACAACGATGTGGTACATACTGTTTTTTCTTTTATCCCCAATACTGCTGAAGTGGCATTTTATGGTATGCTGGAAGGTTTTGATAACTACCTCAATCAATTAAAGATAAAACGTATAGAAGCTTTAGGACACAAACCCAGCCACACTGAACTGAATGAAATTTTGGCACAGCGTATTCGTAGTGAAAAGGTAGCCATCAAGGACATCAAATTACGTACATTCATAGCAGAAGGAAATACCCGAAACGACTTAGCTACACACGTATACGATGTTACTTATGGTAGTCTGAAACCTTATGAAGACAGTCTCGTAATTATAGATGATAGTATTGTGAGAGGTACTACCCTCAAGCAAAGCATTATTCGCATCTTGGATCGCCTGCACCCGAAAAAGATAGTCATCGTTTCTTCCTCTCCTCAAGTAAGATATCCAGACTATTATGGTATAGATATGTCCCGATTTGAACAATTCATTGCTTTCAGAGCAACCATTGCACTGATAGAAGAAAGAGGAATGAGACACCTCATAAAAGAAACCTACGATAAATCCAAAGCTCAACTTACAGCACCCAAAGAAGCGTGGAAGAACTATGTAAAAGATCTATATGCACCTTTCACAGCAGAAGAAATCTCTCACAAAATGGTGGAACTACTTAAGCCGCAAGATGTACAAGCAGAAGTAGAACTGGTGTACCAAACCATAGAAGGGCTTCATGAGGCTTGCCCTAATCATATAGGCGATTGGTACTTTACAGGAGATTATCCTACTTATGGAGGACTGAAACTATTAAATCAAGCCTATATAGATTTCGTAGAAGAGAACTATGAATTTTAAGCGACCGATAATAACATATAATTACAACATATCACGATGAGTAATATACAAGAAAACAAGGGGAAAAAATGTTCCTTGATACTGAGTGATGGTACTGTGTTTCAAGGAACTTCTTTCGGCTATGAGAAGGCTGTAGCAGGGGAAGTAGTTTTCAATACAGCTATGACAGGTTATCCGGAAAGTTTAACAGACCCTTCCTATGCAGGACAACTTATGGTACTCACCTACCCTTTAGTGGGGAATTATGGAGTTCCTTCTAATCATAACGCAGAAAGTGGGCTACCTGTTTTTATGGAGAGTGAAAAGATTCATGCTGAAGCCTTGATTGTTTCGGATTATAGTGAAGTATATAGCCACTGGAATGCCAAAGAAAGTCTTTCGGACTGGTTAAAACGTGAACAAATTCCCGGCATTACAGGTATAGACACGAGAGAATTGACCAAGGTACTCCGTGAATATGGTGTGATGATGGGAAAAATCGTATTCCAAGGAGAAGAACATCAAACCATAGAAGCAAAATATGAAGGGGTAAACTATGTAGACAAAGTTTCTTGTAAATCTGTAATACGCTACAATGAAGGAAAAGAAAAGAAGAAAGTACTTTTATTGGATTGTGGCGTAAAAGCAAATATTATACGATGTTTATTGAAGCGAGATGTAGAAGTAATCCGAGTACCTTGGAATTATGATTTCAATGAGCTTTGCTTTGATGGACTTTTTATATCCAATGGACCTGGAGACCCCGATACTTGCGAAGCTGCTGTAAACAACATCAGAAAAGCCATGAAGAACGAGAAACTCCCTATTTTCGGTATTTGTATGGGAAATCAGCTTCTGTCTAAAGCCGGAGGTGCATCTATTTATAAATTGAAATATGGGCATCGCAGCCATAACCAACCTGTACGTATGGTAGGTACAAACAGATGCTTTATCACAAGCCAAAATCATGGCTATGCTGTAGACAATAATACATTAGGGACAGACTGGGAACCTCTGTTCATCAATATGAACGATGGCTCTAATGAAGGTATTAGACATAAGAAAAATCCTTGGTTTTCTGCACAGTTCCACCCAGAAGCTGCGAGTGGTCCTACAGACACAGAGTTCCTATTTGATGAATTTGTAAAGATGTTGTAATCCCCCCTTAAAAGCAAATGTTATGAAAGAAAAAATACAGAAAGTGCTGCTATTAGGTTCTGGTGCATTGAAAATAGGAGAAGCCGGAGAATTTGACTACTCTGGCTCACAAGCATTGAAAGCACTGAAAGAAGAAGGCATAGAAACCATTCTGATAAATCCCAATATCGCTACGGTACAAACTTCCGAAGGAGTAGCAGATAGAATTTACTTTCTTCCGGTAACTCCATATTTCGTAGAAAGAGTCATAGAAAAAGAACGCCCGGACGGTATTTTGCTCTCATTCGGAGGACAAACAGCCCTGAACTGTGGAGTGAAACTATACAAAGAAGGTATTTTTGAGAAATACCAAACAAGAGTATTGGGAACACCTGTACAAGCTATCATAGATACAGAAGACAGAGAACTCTTTGTGGAAAAACTGAACGAAATAGGTGTAAAGACCATAAAGAGCGAAGCGGTAGAAAACATAGAAGATGCACGCAGAGCAGCAAGAGAATTAGGCTATCCGGTTATCATACGTGCGGCTTATGCCTTGGGTGGTTTAGGATCCGGCTTTTGCGACAATGAAGAAGAGCTAAACGTCTTGGCAGAAAAAGCCTTTTCGTTCTCTCCACAGGTTTTGGTAGAAAAAAGTTTGAAAGGCTGGAAAGAAATAGAGTACGAAGTAGTAAGAGACCAATATGACAACTGTATTACAGTATGTAATATGGAAAACTTCGACCCATTGGGTATTCATACCGGTGAATCTATCGTGATAGCACCATCGCAAACGCTAACCAATAGTGAATATCATAAACTGAGAGAACTGGCTATCAAAATCATTCGGCACATAGGTATCGTAGGTGAATGCAATGTACAATATGCCTTTGATACAGAATCCGAAGATTACAGAGTAATAGAAGTAAATGCCCGTTTGAGCCGTTCTTCTGCCTTGGCATCTAAAGCTACAGGCTATCCTCTGGCTTTTGTCGCGGCTAAGTTAGGCTTAGGCTATGGATTGTTTGACTTGAAAAACTCCGTTACTAAAACTACATCTGCTTTCTTTGAACCTGCATTGGATTATGTAGTGTGCAAAATACCTCGTTGGGATTTAGGTAAATTTCATGGCGTAGATAGAGAATTGGGCTCTTCTATGAAGTCTGTTGGAGAAGTTATGGCGATAGGTCGCACCTTTGAAGAAGCTATCCAGAAAGGCTTGCGTATGATAGGTCAAGGTATGCATGGTTTTGTAGAGAACAAAGAATTGGTCATTGCAGATATAGACAAAGCGTTGAGAGAGCCTACAGACAAACGTATCTTTGTTATCTCTAAAGCGATGAGAGCCGGCTATACTGTAGACCAAATTCACGAATTGACCAAAATAGATAGATGGTTCTTGGAAAAGCTCATGAACATCATGAATACTTCCAAAGAATTGGAAAGATGGGGGAAAAACCACACACTCCTTACACAAATGCCCAATGAACTACTCTATAAAGCAAAACGACAAGGATTTTCCGATTTCCAAATAGCACGTGCCATAGGATACCAAGGAGATATAGAAGACGGCATGCAAGAAGTGCGAAACTATAGAAAACAGATAGGTATCCTGCCTGTAGTAAAGCAGATAGATACTTTAGCTGCAGAATATCCTGCTCAAACCAATTATCTATACCTTACTTACAATGGTATAGCACACGATGTACATTATTTACATGATAAACGTTCTATCGTAGTATTAGGTTCGGGAGCTTATCGCATAGGGTCTTCTGTAGAGTTTGACTGGTGCGGAGTACAAGCACTCAATACTATAAGGAAAGAAGGTTATCGCAGTGTAATGATCAATTACAACCCGGAAACCGTATCTACAGACTATGATATGTGTGACAGGCTTTACTTTGACGAACTGACTTTTGAGCGTGTTATGGATATTGTAGAACTGGAGCACCCACATGGCGTTATAGTATCTACCGGAGGACAGATCCCGAATAATTTGGCACTGCGATTAGATAATCAAAAAGTGAATATACTGGGTACAAGTGCACAAAGCATAGACAACGCAGAAGATAGAGATAAATTCTCTGCTATGTTGGATAGAATAGGAGTAGATCAACCTGAATGGAGAGCTTTGACATCATTGGAAGATATCAATGCATTTGTGAAAAAGGTCGGATTCCCCGTCTTGGTACGCCCTTCTTATGTCCTATCCGGCGCCGCTATGAATGTATGCTCTAATCAGGAAGAATTGGAGCGTTTTCTCAACCTTGCTGCTAATGTATCTAAGAAACACCCTGTAGTAGTAAGCCAGTTTATAGAACATGCCAAAGAAGTGGAAATGGACGCTGTAGCACAAAATGGAGAGATTATAGCTTATGCTATATCCGAGCATATAGAATTTGCAGGCGTTCATTCCGGAGATGCTACTATCCAGTTTCCACCACAGAAACTATATGTAGAAACAGTAAGACGTATCAAGCGTATCTCTCGTGAAATAGCGAAAGAGCTGAAAATCTCCGGACCTTTCAATATCCAATTCTTGGCGAAAGAGAATGACATCAAGGTAATAGAATGTAATTTAAGAGCATCACGTAGCTTCCCATTTGTGAGCAAAGTTCTGAAACTGAATTTCATAGATATGGCTACAAAAGTTATGTTAGGAGTACCTGTAGAGAAACCCAATAAGAACTTATTCGATTTGGATTATGTAGGTATCAAAGCCAGTCAATTCTCATTTAATCGTCTCCAAAAAGCAGACCCTGTTTTGGGAGTGGATATGGCTTCTACAGGAGAAGTAGGCTGTATAGGCGATGATATATCTTGTGCCGTACTGAAGTCTATGCTCTCTGTAGGGCATCGCATTCCAGAGAAAAATGTCCTTCTATCTACAGGTACAATGAAGCAAAAAGCGGATATGCTACACGCAGCACGTATGCTGAAAGAGAAAGGATATCATCTATTTGCCACAGCCGGTACTTCTAAATTCCTATTGGAAAACGGTATAGAAAACACTCGTGTTTATTGGCCCAATGAAGAAGGAACTCCTAAGGCTATAGATATGGTCAAGTCCAAAGCCATAGATATGGTGGTGAATGTACCCAAAGACCTTAGCCCGGGAGAACTTACCAATGGTTATAAAATTCGTCGGACTGCAATAGATGCCAATGTACCACTGATTACTAATATCAGATTGGCAAGTGCATTTATACAAGCCTTCTGTACCATGAGCATAGACGACATAGATATAAAGAGCTGGGACGAATATAAATAAGAACAATTTTTACGATAGAAAACCTTCAAGGAGCAAAAAACTCTTTGAAGGTTTTTTTTTGTTAATACGCCTCTTATTTTACAATATGTTATTTGACTTTTTATTTATGAAAAAATCCTGTCTACAATACCTTCTCACGAGGGTGCCGATAAGATATGCTTGCTATCGTGATAAGATATGCTCCGTATCATGGAAAGAAGCCTTGCTATCACGATAAGATATGCTCCGTACCGACGTAGTTTATAACCATAGAGACCAATGGCTGAAAAGGACTGTATAATACTTTTGTTTTTCATCACTTAAATCTCATTTGGATAGAAACTTAACATCACACCATAACGTATCCTACCAAGCTCTACTATGAGTGCTTTTATTTTTCTCTTGTATATAGTACTTCCCCACCTCTGAATACCCATTGACCCATATAAAATCAGAAAAAAATAAGAAACCTGCTATAAAACATAAAATCTATTTAATACTCTTTCAAAAAGAATACATAATTTGCGAATGCTTTACAATAGAGATGTAAAAGCACGATGGAAATATAAACAACAAAATTTTATAGCCATGAAAGTATACCAAACAAACGAAATCAAGAACATTGCCCTCCTTGGCAATGATGGCTCAGGTAAGACCACGCTCACAGAAGCCCTTTTGTACGAAAGTGGAGTAATCAAACGTCGTGGTCGTATCACAGCAAAAAACACAGTTAGTGACTATTTCCCCGTAGAACAAGAATACGGATACTCCGTATTTTCTACTGTTTTCCATGTAGAATGGAAAGGTAAGAAACTGAATATCATAGATTGTCCCGGTAGTGATGACTTCGTAGGTGCTGCACTGACTGCACTGAACGTAACAGATACTGCCATCTTACTGCTTAACGGACAATATGGAGCCGAAGTAGGAACACAAAACCACTTCAGATATACAGAAAAGTTGGGTAAGCCCGTACTTTTCTTAGTAAACCAATTGGATAGTGAAAAATGCGATTTTGACCGCGTATTGGAACAACTCACAGAAAATTATGGAAACAAAGTAGTACCGGTACAATATCCTCTCAATACAGGTCCCGAATTCAATGCCCTCATAGACGTACTCGTAATGAAAAAATACTCATGGGGAGCAGATGGTGGTGAACCTACCATAGAAGAAATTCCGGCAGAAGAAATGGACAAAGCTATGGAGTGGCACAAAAGACTCGTAGAAGCTGCGGCAGAGAACGACGAAACACTTATGGAAAAATTCTTCGATACAGAATCTCTTACAGAAGACGAAATGAGAGAAGGAATAAGACACGGACTCGCTTCTCGTGGAATGTTCCCTGTATTCTGCGTTTGTGCAGGAAAAAGTATGGGTGTGCGTAGACTTATGGAATTCCTTGGAAATGTCATTCCTTTTGTAGACGAAATGCCTACTATACACAATACACGCGGAGTTCCTGTAGAACCCAATGCAGATGCTCCTACTTCTCTTTTCTTCTTCAAGACAGCAGTAGAACCTCATATAGGTGATGTACAATACTTCAAAGTAATGAGTGGAGTAGTAAAAGAAGGAGATGACCTCACCAATGCCGACAGAAACTCCAAAGAACGCATAGCGCAGCTATATGTTTGTGCAGGTGCCAATAGAGAAAAAGTTACAGAACTAAGAGCCGGAGATATAGGTTGTACTGTGAAACTTAAAGATGTGAAAACAGGAAATACGCTGAACGGAAAAGACTGCGAACACAGATTTAACTTTATAAAATATCCTAATCCTAAGTACTCTCGTGCCATTAAACCTGTAAACGAAGCAGATACAGAAAAAATGATGGTTATCTTGAACCGTATGAGAGAAGAAGATCCTACGTGGGTTGTAGAGCAATCCAAGGAATTGAGACAAATCATCGTACACGGACAAGGAGAGTTCCACCTGCGCACCCTCAAATGGCGTATGGAGAAAAATGATAAACTGCCTATAGAATTTTACGAACCACGTATCCCATACAGAGAAACCATCACCAAGGCTGCACGCGCAGACTACAGACACAAGAAGCAATCCGGTGGTGCAGGACAGTTCGGAGAAGTACATCTCATAGTAGAACCTTACTACGAAGGAATGCCTACACCGGAAACCTATAAATTCAATGGTCAAGAATTTAAGATCAATGTAAAAGGCACAGAAGTCATAGATTTGGAATGGGGAGGAAAGCTCGTGTTCATCAATAGTGTAGTAGGTGGTGCTATAGATACTAGATTTATGCCTGCTATCCTAAAAGGAATTATGAGCCGTATGGAACAAGGTCCTCTCACCGGTTCTTATGCGAGAGATGTACGTGTCATCGTTTACGATGGTAAGATGCACCCTGTAGATTCTAATGAAATATCATTTATGCTGGCAGGTAGAAATGCCTTCAGTGAAGCCTTTAAGAATGCAGCTCCTAAAATACTGGAACCTATTTACGATGTAGAAGTATTTGTTCCCAGCGATAAATTGGGAGATGTAATGAGCGATATGCAAGGCAGACGTGGCTTGATATTGGGTATGAATAGTGAAAAAGGCTATGAAAAATTAGCCGCCAAAGTACCTCTCAATGAAATGTCTACTTATTCTACTTCTCTCAGTTCACTCACAGGTGGTAGAGCTTCTTTCATTATGAAGTTTGCCAGCTATGAGCTTGTTCCGGCAGAAGTACAAACGAAGCTTATGAAAGCATTCGAAGAACAACAAAGTAAAGAAGAAGCTTAATTATAGTGTTGTTTGTTTTCCAAGAAAGAGGACTACTCTAAACTATGTTTTGAGAGTCCTCTTTCTACTTTTTAGAACTACCGATAAAGTTATACAACTCCTGTATAACCTTTTACCTCATCTTTCTATGGTGATAAAAGGTAAAATCCCAGAAAGATATGCTATGGTTACACCGTAGTTTGTCATAGGAACTTTCTTGCACTTGGCACGCTCTATCCTACTCAAGACATACTTCCGGTTGAACATACAACCGCCGCAATGGATTATCAAGTCATAATCTACCAAGCATTCTGCATCTGGAAAATCTGTGCCACTTACTATATCTATAGTCAATTCTTCTCCTATTCGCTTGCGTAGTAATGCCGGAATTTTTACTCGTCCTATATCTTCTGTGGCTGGTGCGTGGGTACAGGCTTCTGCTATCAAAACTTTAGAAGAAGGAGTGAGTGCTTCTATAGCTGCTACACTCTCTACATAATAGCTTATATCTCCCTTATAATTGGCAAATAAAATAGAGAAAGATGTAAGCAAACTTTCTTCCGGCTTCAAATCATATACAGTACGGAAAACTTGAGAATCTGTAATAATGAGTTTAGGAGCGTGTGATAATTGAACGAGTGTTTCTTTCAGTTTATCTGTAGTACAACTTACCACAATGCACTTTTTATCCAGCAACTCACGTATCGTCTGCACTTGAGGAAGAATAAGCCTACCTTTGGGTGCTTGCAGATCTTGTGGCATTACCAATAAGACTACATCATTTTCTTTTACAAGTGAGCCTGTGATACTTTGGGCATCAAAATCGGAAGGAAGTTTCTTCAGTAAAGCTGTTCTTATTTCCTCTATGCCTTGCGATGTTTTTGCACTCACGAGTAACGCCTCTTCACCAATACAGTTCTGCACAGCATTCTTAAAATGCTCTATCTCATTTCTTTGGTCTGCTTTATTGATAATAGATATAATAGGGATATTTCTTTTCTTCAGCTCAGCATACCATTCTTTCTCTTCTTCCAAGGCAGAAACTGCCAAATGAGAATCATCTCCTCCCCAAATTAAAATGGCGATGTCTGTTTTTTCTAAAGCTTTCTTAGTTTGTTGTACTCGTAAGTCTCCTAACTCACCGACATCATCAAATCCGGGTGTGTCTATAAATAAGCAAGCTCCAATCCCTCTTATTTCCATTGCTTTCAGAACAGGATCTGTGGTAGTACCTCGCTTATCCGATACGATAGCTATCTCCTGCCCTACTAAAGCATTGATTAAAGAAGATTTTCCACTATTGCATCTCCCTAAAATAGTAATATGTAGTCTATTAGAATGGGGTGTTTGAGTAAGTGCCATTGAAGATAACGGAATTAAAAACGAAAATCTCTTTTCCCATTTGCTATTTCTTCAAGATTCTTCAATGCCCTATCACGAATCTTTGCATTGGGAATAGTAGGTATATCTCTATCTATCAGTTTTAATCCTTTGGCTTTCGTGGCATCAGAAGCATAATCTTCCAAATACTCTTTGAGGGTCATAAGTGCATTAGGACCGCAACAGTTGGCTATCTGACCGGATTTTACGAGAGACATAAATCTATCGCCAGTGCGACCTTCTCTATAGCAGGCTGTACAGAAACTCGGTACATAACCTAAATCCAATAACCATTCTACAATCTCGTCCAAAGTACGTGTATCACTTACATCAAATTGAGCAGAACTTTCTTCCGGAAGTTCTTGTATAGCATATCCCCCAACACTGGTACGAGAGCCACCACTAAGTTGAGATATACCTAATTCCAAGACTTTTTCACGAGATGCCTTAGACTCACGTGTAGATACAATCATACCGGTATAAGGTACAGCAATGCGTAAAACTGCTACTATTTTCTCAAAAATTTCATCAGAAATAGCATTAGGAAAATCTCCAGCGTCTATATCATCGGCAGAACAAATACGCGGTACACTGATAGTATGAGGTCCTACGCCGAAACGAGCTTCCAAATGTTCTGCGTGCATCAGCATTCCTACAAAATCGTATTTATAAGTATTCAATCCGAAAAGAACACCGATACCCACATCGTCTATACCTGCTTCCATAGCCCTGTCCATAGCTTCTGTATGGTAAGCATAATTACTTTTGGGACCTGTCGGGTGCAGTCGTTCGTAATTTTCTTTATGATAAGTTTCTTGAAATAAAATATAAGTGCCGATACCTGCCTCTTTCAATTTTCGGTAATTCTCTACCGTAGTAGCTGCGATATTCACATTGACTCTACGAATAGCTCCATTCTTATGTTTGATACTATAGATGGTCTTGATAGATTCCAAGATATAATCAATAGGTGCCAATGTAGGGTGTTCCCCTGCTTCCAATGCAAGGCGTTTGTGTCCCATATCCTGCAAGGCAATCACTTCCTGCCGGATCTCTTCTTGTGTAAGTTTCTTTCTGGGAATAGATTTGTTTTTTGAATGATAAGGGCAATATACACAACCATTCACACAATAATTGGATAAATAGAGTGGCGCAAACATCACGATACGATTTCCGTAAAACTTCTGTTTGATCGCTTTTGCCAGAGCATAAATACGTGCATTTATAGTAGGATCTTCACACTCCAAAAGTACTGCAGCTTCTTTGTAGCTAATACCTTTATATGCTTCTGCTTTAGAGATAATTTGTTCTATTAAATCTGTATTGTCCTTATTGTTCTGTGCATACGATAGTGTATCCAGAATTTCTTCATGATGAATAAATTCTTCTGCACGTGTAGATATTGGGTTATAGTTCATTTGTGCTATTTTGTATTTGTTATGCTTCATAATCGCCTCTGTCGTACGATATATGATAGCCTATAGATTGCAGTTGCTTATCCAATAAAGCTAATCCTTCTGCTGATTCCGCACCCAGTGCGGCTTTATTATTATATAGTGAGTATTTTTTCCGTTGATCCACAGGAGATAGATTGGGCATTACTACATTGGCACCAGACAAGATACCTGCTTCCCTACCTTTCGGATCTAAAGAAGCTAAAGCTGTAGTGGAGGGTATCAAAGCTTTGGGGTGCATAAGCCTAAAGATAGACAATAGCAGTAATGACATAGAAAAGGAACCATTCGGATGGTGTGCAAATGGTGTATCGCAATGAGACAAAAAAGGTCCCATACCAATCATTTGTGGTTGTAGTTGTTCTATAAAACGAATGTCTTTCAGTAAATGCTCCACACGCTGTTCCGGAGTACCTACCATAATACCCGTCCCTGTCTGAAAACCAATCTTTTTCAAGATATGCAAGCAATTCAACCTGTTATCTAAGGACATTTTGGCAGGGTGAAGCACACCATAATGTGTATGATCCGAAGTTTCGTGCCGTAATAAATAACGATTGGCACCCGCATCATAAAAATTTTGATATGTCTGCTCTGAACGCTCCCCTAAAGATAATGTAATGGCACAATCCGGGAACTTCTTTTTTATTTCACGAATATAAAGCACTATATCCTGATCTTTTATACCTGCGTCTTCTCCTCCTTGCATCACAAAAGTTCTGAATCCCACAGAATATCCTTGTTCACAGCAAGCCAATACTTGCTCAAGGTTTAACCGATAGCGCTCTACATTAAGATTGCTTTTCCGAATGCCACAATAGTAGCAATCGTTCTTGCAATAATTGGTAAGTTCTATTAAGCCACGTATATAAATACCATGACCAAAATTACTTACGGCAACTTCCCGAGCTAACTCACGGATAAAAGAAAGATCTTCTTCCGTATATTCCGTGAACAAGCGTAGGAAATCTTTATCATTTAATGTTTTATTGTTTTTTAATTCTTCAATAATCAAGTGTAGCATAAGTTTCTTCGCGAGTAAGCAACTCTTTTGCCAATTGTCTATTGCCCGAAACAATATCATTATGCGTAGCAGGACCTGTTATACAACCACCTGCGCAAGCCATAACTTCTATGAATTGGTGAGATGCTTTCTTTTGTTTACCAAAAGTACGCAAAAGAGCAATAGTTTTCTTATTTATATCAGAAACATTGAGTGCAGTAAATTTATCGGCATCTTGTTTTAGATAAGATTGTACAGATCTCATCACTCCACCGGCTTGTGCAAATCCGTGTGCTTCACGCACAGAAGTAAATGGCGGGTGATAAGTAGGTGCTTTCTCCAAGTCTATGCCAAAACCGGCAAAAATAGAGCCTACTTCTTCAAATGTAAGAATCATATCTACCGCTTCGTCTATACGTGCTTCTTTACGTTTAGCAATGCAAGGACCTACGAAAACAACCTTCGCATCCGGATGTTGTTTCTTTGCTATGCGAGCAGCATAGTACATAGGAGAACCTGTATGTGAAATAAATGGTTTAATTTCCGGAATATGCTTTTCTGCCAACTGTACATAAGCCGGACAACAAGAAGTGGTCATAAAAGGTTGTCCTTCTTCCAATTTTTCAAGTAACTCATGCGCCTCATTACTGATGGTATCCATAGCTCCTTGAGCTACTTCTATCACATCATAGAATCCTAATTGCTTAAATGCACCATATACTTGGTCGATAGTTGTTTCAAATTGTCCCAAGATAGAAGGAGCTATAATGGCTACCATCTTCTCTCCTCTACGTATACCTTCTAAAATATCAAATACCTGCGATAATTCAAATATGGCGCCGAAAGGACAAGCATTAACGCACTTACCACAATAGATACACTTACTTTCGTCTATACGTTCTATACCATCTTGGTCTTTCTTGATAGCTTTCACCGGACAAGCTTCTTCGCAAGGAACAGGAATATAAACAATAGCGTGGTATGGACAAGCCGAGTGACATTTACCACAGCTAATGCAAGTGTCATGATCTATATATGCTTTCCCTTCTTTGTTAAAATGTACAGAGTCTTTGGGACAGTTTATATAACAGCTACGTGCTACACAACCTCTACAGAGGTTACTCACTTCGTAGTTCACTTGTACGCAAGAAGTACAAGCTTCATCTATCACGCATAGGATATTTTCTTTCAAATCACCATTACGTTCCAATGCACGGCGAGCATAATCTGACAAAGGAGTAAGTTCATCGTATTCATCGGACATATCAAATCCCAAGAGAGGGAATGTCTTGTATTTCCATACAGCACGTTCTTTATGGATACAGCAACGTCCCATATGTTTAGAACGGCGAGGAGACAACTCTATAGGCAAATGGTCTATTCTATCCACCAATTCGCCATCTTTCCATAGTTTAACAAGGTCTGCCAATAACTTATGGCGGACAATCATGATGTTATTCGTAAACATAATGAGTAAAAGTAAAAAGCATTTAGAATTAAAATCGTTGCAAATGTACAAACTACTTCCGATTTGATACAAAAAAAGACTAATTATAATAAGTATTTAACATCATATTTCCCAAAAAAACTACTCATACAAACATCTTTCCTTACAACTTGACAAGTGTTTCTCTTTTATTATTAACTATCTATCGTTTTTTTACGATCTATTTCTGTAAGTACTCTTAGGAAATTCTCTCCCCAAATAAGTCGTAATTCTTCTGGAGTAAATCCGGCTATGAGCAACTCTCTGGTAAGATTTATCAGTTCCGAAGAATCATTGCAACCTATCACTCCTCCATCTCCATCAAAATCTGTACCTATCCCCACATGCTCTATACCCATAATCTGTATCATATGTTTCAAATGCAAAATTACATCTTGAATGGTAGCTTCTCTGTCTGTAGATAAGAAACCTTTGTATAAACAAACTTGCACGACTCCCCCTTTCTGTGCTATAGCTCGTAATTGGTCATCTGTCAAGTTTCTTGAATGATCACACAAAGCTTTGGCAGAAGAATGAGAACAAACTACCGGGGCTTTACTCCATTCCAATACATCATAAAAACTTTGCTCTCCTGCATGAGATAAGTCTATAGCCATTCCTACCTTATTCATTTCCTGAACTACACTTTTACCAAAATCCGTAAGACCTAAACCTTCCTCATTGTAGCGAGCAGAACCACAAATTAAATTATTTCCATTATGGCAAAGTGTCATATATCTTACTCCACGATGGTAGAAATGCTTGATCAAAGAAATATCATCTCCTATAGCAAACCCATTCTCTATGCCTAAAACCAAAGATTTCTTCTTCTGGATTTTATTCCTATATAACTCGTCTACAGAAGTAGCTATTACCAAACGCTCTCTATCGGTATTACATTTTTGTACCATATTTTCTATGGCGGTAAGTATCTCGTTGGCTTGACGAGTAGCAAACTGCAAGTCTTCTTTTCTCAATCCGACCTGTGGAAGATAAGCTACCATAAATGCCACATCTTGTTTCCCCTCGGACATCTTATGCAAATCTACTTTTATGCGCTCATCTCTATGATGAAAAGTTATGTCTTGATGGAAAAACATAGGAGTATCACAGTGGCTATCTACTATCAGCATATTATTATGAATAGCTTTTGCTTTTGAAAAGAATTGTGCTTGTTCCACTATCCAATGAAACAAAGGCATCATATACTTATTTCCATTTTGGATAAAGCACTCCGGGTGCCATTGGACTCCCACTATGGGCTTAAACTCCGTGCTTTCCATAGCTTCTATAATTCCATCTGTAGCCACAGCGGTAGTACGAAAACCACAAGCAACTTCTTTCACAGCTTGATGATGAAAAGAGTTTACGTAAATGCGCTCTCCGAACAACTGATGCATAAGACTACCCTCCTCCACCACAACTGTATGAGATGGAAATCTTTTATCCAACTTTTGGTCATGCTGTAGCAATTTCTTCTCATTATCTGCATATATATCTTGAAATACGGTTCCTCCACAAGCCAAATTCAGCAACTGCATTCCTCTGCAAATTCCCAATATAGGAATTTGTCTATTCAAAGCTAGTTTGCAGAGCATCAGTTCGTGATAATCTCTTTGTGCATTGATATTTCCTAAGGCTTGCGATGGTTCTTCTCCTACAAACAGAGGATTTACATCTGCCCCTCCACTAAAAACGAGCGCATCTACCTTCTCTAAGACTTCTACTATCATCTGGTGATCATCAAATGGAGGAATAACAAGAGGAATACCTCCTGCTTCCAAAATGGAAGTATAATACCCTTCATTCAAGACAGTTGCTCCATCTTTATAATTCCCAGTGATACCAATAACCGGCTTTCCTGTTTCTTGTGGAAATTCGTCACATACTTTTTTATATATATTACCTATATCTAACGTTATCATAAGTTAATTCTTGAAATTGTATAGGGCAAAGGTAGCCGATATTAACATCTTTTTCTCAAATTTGCCTCAAAATCTGATGGTATGGAAGTATTAAAATCATTCCAAGAAATGGTCGTGGCTCTGCGAGGCAGAGGCCTTAGACAACGTATAGTAGCTGTGTGTCCACACGATGAGTGCACAGAGCAAGTAGTAAGAAGAGCATTGAGTGAGGGTATAGCCCATTTTGTGCTGGTTGCAGAAGCTGCTCACACAGATGTTCCAAAGAAAATTCAAGCAGATTTTCCTGATGCTGTAGAGTTTATGGAAGCTCCTACCCCCGATGAAGCAGCAGCTTTGGCTGTAAAGGTCATCAAGGAAGGAAAAGGAGATGTTCTGATGAAAGGACTTATCAACACAGACAATCTACTTCGTGCAGTATTAAAAAAAGAAATCGGTTTACTCCCTCCGGGAGGCGTATTAACCCATGTTTCGGTAGCAGAAACTCCGCTTTATCACAAGCTTCTCTGTTTTTCTGATGCAGCCGTGATACCACGTCCTGAGCTTCATCATTTCCGTGCGATGGTGAAAGGCAATGTTGCTTTGTGCCATAACTTAGGCATAGAAGAACCTCGTGTAGCTCTCATTCATTGCACAGAGAAGGTAAACGAAAAGTTTCCGCATACATTGGACTACGTACAACTAAAGAAAGATGTAGAAGATGGTATGTTTGGGAAAGCAGTGATAGACGGACCTATGGACGCCAAAACTGCTTGCGATTTACATAGCGGGCAAGTGAAAGGTATAGCTTCTCCCGTGGTAGGAAATGCAGATATACTCATTTTCCCAAATATCGAATCGGGAAATGTCTTCTATAAAACACTTTCTTTCTTCGGGAAAGCAGATATGGCAGGCATGCTGATGGGGGCAGAAGCTCCGGTAGTGGTTCCTTCTCGTAGCGATTCCGAAACATCTAAATACAATAGCCTTATATTAGCTTGTTTATCTACTAAAAAATAAGTTTACCTATGAAAGTTTTGGTCATTAACCCAGGATCTACTTCCACAAAAATTGCCATTTACGAAGACAATGTGCAAATATGGAAACATGGTATTTTCCATTATCCAGAAGAATTAGCAAAATTCCAACACATCAACGAGCAATATCAGTACAGAAGAGACTGTTTAACTAAAGCCCTTGAAGGTGTTTGTAAACTAGAAGAATTAGATGGTATCATCGGACGCGGAGGTTTGCTAAAACCTATGCCTGGTGGTGTTTACAGAGTAACTGAGCGCATCAAAGAAGATTTGAAAAATGCAAAGATGCAACACGCTTCCAATTTGGCGGGCTTATTGGCAGACGAATTGGCGAGTATAGCCGGTTGTCCTGCATTCATTGCAGACCCCGTTGTAACAGATGAACTTTGGGATATTGCACGCCCTACAGGTATTGCGGAAATAGAACGTCAATCTATCTTCCACGCACTGAACAGTCGTGCAGTTTCCCGCAATTATGCAAAAGAAATAGGTAAACCCTATGAAGAACTGAATCTGATTGTAGCGCACTTAGGAGGAGGAATCACAGTAAGTGCTCACCACAAAGGAAGAGTAGTAGATGTAAATGATGGATTGAACGGAGAAGGTCCTTTCAGCCCGGAAAGAGCCGGTACAATTCCTGCTGCACAATTAGCAGAACTTTGTTTCAGTGGTAAATACACCTTGAATGAAGTAAAAAAGAAACTCATAGGTCAAGGAGGACTCGTAGCTCACTTAGGAACTACAAATACTGCCGACATCTTGGAAAAAGCAGCCAATGGTGATAAAAAATGCCAATATATCATGGACGCTATGCACTATGCTATAGCAAAACAGATAGGTGCTATGCACGTAACACTACGTGGAAAAACAGATGCTATCATCATTACCGGAGGTATTGCACATAACATTCCTACAGTAGAATCTCTCAAGGAATGGGTAGGTTATTTAGCCCCTATCGTAGTAGTACCCGGAGAAGATGAACTGGGTGCTTTGGCTATGAATGCCATCGGTGCACTGAAAGGAGAATTACCTATACAAGTGTATAATCCTACTAAGTAATAGATTTAATTCTCTCATAACTCATAAAAAAACCTCGCTATATTGCATAGATAGCGAGGTTTTTTGTTTATCTCTCTTCAAGAGAAAGAGAAGTAATTACTTTTTGAAATAGCGATTAAACAAACCTTCAAAACCTTTTCCGTGTCTTGCTTCATCTTTTGCCATTTCATGTACTGTGTCATGGATAGCGTCCAAGTTCAATTGCTTTGCACGAGTAGCTATGCGTTTCTTATCTTCGCAAGCACCACATTCTGCATTCATACGTTTTTCTAAGTTTGTCTTAGTATCCCAAACGCAATCACCTAACAATTCTGCAAACTTAGCTGCGTGTTCTGCTTCTTCCCACGCAAAACGCTTAAATGCTTCTGCTATTTCCGGATAGCCTTCTCTGTCTGCCTGACGGCTCATAGCAAGGTACATACCTACTTCGGTACATTCTCCCATAAAATGATTGTTCAAGTCTTTAATCATTTCATCATCGCAACCTTTTGCTACACCAACAACGTGTTCGTCTGCAAATACCAAGCCACCTTCTACAGCTTCCATTTCTTTGAACTTAGAAGCAGGAACTTTACACATAGGGCATTGTTCCGGAGCAGCATCGCCTTCATGTATGTATCCACATACTGTACAGATAAATTTCTTCATGATCATAAAAGTTTAGTTATTATATAATAGCCTCCTCTAATACGGAGGTAGAACTTCTTAAAAAGAAATCAATTAGCTTTCTTGCTATGGCAATCGGCACAAATGCCCTTATAAAAAATTTGAGCATCGTCTACTACAAATCCTTGTTCTTGTATCTCCTTGATATTGGCAGAAAGATCTATGGCAGGAAAATCGTATATTTTCCCACAATCTCTACAGAGGAAATGTGCATGAAGAGAAGTATCTGCATCAAAACAAGCATTTTTTTCATCTATCGTGAGCATAGATGCGGCACCATTCTCTACAAATAATTTCAGTGTATTATACACTGTAGTCTTGGATAATGTAGGTATTTTTTTGCACAAAGCGGCATATATTTCATCTATAGAAGGGTGCGTTCTGTGCGTATATAGATACTCCATAATGGCAAGGCGTTGTACTGATGGCTTTATATTATAGCTCAGTAAATAATCATACATATTCATACTTGCGAATATTCTAAAAATATAATCATAACAAATTTCTAACAGGCAAAAATACGATTCTATCTTTTCAAAAACAATCCTCACTCTTCTTTTTATACAATTCCCATTATTATTTACCTTCATTCAGATATTCTGTGGCAAATTAAAAGTACGCTATAGAAAATCTTCTGTACAAAATTTGATAAGCAAAGCTCTATGTCCATTAAAAGTTCTGTCTGTCTAAAATTCCGTACAAAACCGGAAAAGTTTCCGTACAGATTCGGAAAAAAATCCGTACGTATCCGGATAGTTGTTATATACTATAAAACAATAGCAGACAGACTACGTTCACCATTAAGTTTGAAAAGAAAAATATAAAAGCACAGCTTCTATATATAATAAGATTGATAAGAATCCATATTGTAACCTGATTGTAACTTAATTGTAAACCTAACATAACAAGATCGTAAACCCCTTGTAATCGTAGCATAGCATCTTTGCAATGAAAAAATTAAGATCAATATATGAAACATTTTTGGGGATTATTTTTTATGCTATTCTCCGTAGTAGCAGAAGCATCTACAGGAACTCTTAAAGGAACAGTGAAAGACAAGACAACAGGAGAAGCACTTATCGGAGCCACCGTGCAAATCAAGGAAACAGGAGATGGTGTCATCACAGATATAGATGGCAATTATTCTTTACCTATGAAAAGTGGCAGCTATACCATCGTGATAAGGTACATCAGTTATAAATCCATAGAAATACCTAACGTAAAAATAAACAAAGAAAAAGTGCTGAATATCCTTTTGGAACCAGATGAACTCATACTTACCAATGTTTTTGTAACAGCAAAAGCCATGAACAATACAGAAACAGCCGTACTAAATAAACAACGCAATAGTTTAGTAGTACAATCCGGTATTTCTTCTCAGCAAATAAGTCGCACTACAGACAAAGACGCATCTGAGGTCATACGGCGCATACCGGGCATATCTATAATTGATGATAAATTTGTGATTGTGCGAGGACTCTCTCAGAGATACAATAATGCACGAATAAACGGAGGAGCTATCCCAAGCTCAGAAGCAGATAGTCGCGCTTTTTCTTTCGATTTAATACCTTCTTCACAATTAGATAATATGATTGTGGTGAAAAGTCCTGCTCCCGAATATCCTGCCGATTTCGCAGGTGGGTTTGTCATTATTCAAACAAAGGATATTCCTACAGAGAATAAATTTTCTATAGGTACGAATATAGGATTAAATACACAGACACATTTTCAAAACTTTGATTATACAAAAGGAAGCAATACTGATTTTTTAGGCTTTGATAATGGACTTCGCAGTCTGAAAGGGGGCATACATTCTACTTTACACCCCGTAGAAGGTATTATCAATACTCAAGATTTACGCAGTATAGATTTACTGAAAAATGAATTCAATAACGATTGGTCTGTACAAAGTAAAAAGCCTATGGCAGATTTTGGACTGAATATGAACATTAGTCGCCATTATACGAATGGCTACGGAAAACAATGGGGACTATTGGGTTCAGTAAACTATAGCAATTCATACAAGAGATATACAGATATGGAAAACTCTCTCTTCGGTGCCTATGATACTACCAACGATAGAAGTACTTATCTACGCAAAGCTACAGACAACCAGTATAACCACGACATACGCTTAGGAGCTATGTTTAACCTCAGTTATGTACCGAATGCCAATAATCTTTACGAATGGAAGAATATATTCAATCTATTAGGAAAAAACAGATATACCCACCGTACAGGTTTAGATGCACAAGAAAACAATATGGAAAGTGCAGAATACTATTACAGCTGCCGTTCCACATACAATGGACAGTTTACGGGTAAGCATACATTTCGTAATAACAAACTAGACTGGAATGCCGGATACGCTTTTTCCGGGAGAAAAATGCCGGACAGACGTAGGTATTCACGTAGTGATGAAGGTCAAGAAACAGGCATAATGTCTCTTATCAGAGCCAATGATATTCGTAGAGAATATACAGACTTACAGGAACATATATGGTCTGGTAGCGTAAACTATGAACATTCTCTCTCCGAAATATGGAAAATACAACCTCTTATCAAAATGGGAATATACGGCGAATATAGAAACAGAACCTATGCAACCCGAGAATTTCTATACAACTGGAATGCGTTCAACGATTTACCTAAAGGTTTTGAGCTATGGGATATTCCTCGTGAGATCTTACAACAAGAAAATTATGGAGCCAATAAAATCTATTTGATAGAAAGACCCAAATGGCGTAATAATTATAAAGGAGAAAACACATTAATGGCAGGTTATCTTAGTTTGTTCTTTCCTATTGGGAAAATGGAATTTTACGCAGGACTTCGCTATGAGTATAACCAGATGAAACTCATTCGCCATACCAAAGACATAGAATATAGCCCACAGGCTATTAACTATACGAGCAATGACTTATTCCCTTCTATCAACATAGCTTATAAAATGAATGAAAAACAGCAATTCAGATTGTCTTATGGTAGATCTGTAAATCGTCCAGAATTTCGAGAAGTATCTCCATCTGTATTCTACGATTTTGAATTGGGAAGCTCTGTGCAAGGAAATACTGAATTGAAATCTGCTTTCATAGACAATACTGATTTACGATATGAATTTTATCCTTCCAATAGTGAACAAATTTCCATTGCACTATTTCACAAGCATTTTAAGCTACCCATAGAGTGGACTTATACTATGACGGGCGGGGAAACACCGGTTTACTCTTTTCACAATGCAGAACAAGCCTATAGTATGGGGGTGGAAGTAGATAT
Organism: Phocaeicola sp.; assembly: GCA_022764505.1. Taxonomy (GTDB): domain Bacteria; phylum Bacteroidota; class Bacteroidia; order Bacteroidales; family Bacteroidaceae; genus Phocaeicola. Next base: position 33,027 of record JALEQJ010000038.1, read on the forward strand.
ACGAAAAGATTTATCTTTCATTGGTTTGAAAAACTTCACACTTTCTCTCAATGGTGCACTTATCAAAAGCAAGGTTACCTTTAAGGACGGATCAGACCGTAACAGACCTATGCAAGGACAATCTCCCTATCTCATCAATGGAGGGCTTTTCTACCGAGTGCCTTCTCAACAAATAGACATTTCTCTGCTATATAACAGAATAGGAAAACGTATCATCGGTGTAGGACGCACTGTAGGTACCATAGGAGGAGAAAATACAGTAAATATTCCGGATTCTTACGAAATGCCTCGTAACAGTATTGACTTGAATATCTCCAAACGCTTTGGCACACATTGGTTGTGCAAATTGGGGATAAAAGATGTTTTGGACGAGAAAGTCTTCTATAAACAATTCTCTACGGTAACGACCCGAAATGGTGAAAAAACAGACATAGAAGAAATCACAAAATCTTATCGTCCAGGAAGACAAATACAGCTTCAGGTAAGCTATACATTCTGACATTAACACTATATATAAATCAAGCATCAACTCTATTTTGATGAGCATAAATCTTAAAACAAGAACGAAATGAAAAAGAACAAATGTTTTAGTTGGGCAGTCATCGCACTGTCTATGGCTACTATGATGACAGCTTGCAGTAGTGAAAACAATGAACCCACTCCCCCTGTAAATCCGGAAGAGAACTATACTTGGAGTGTAGACGGAGGATTAAAGGCGTGCAATAATCTCCTATTTCCCGGAAACGTAATAGGTAATGGAGACGATGAGTTTGTTTTTGTAGGTAAACAAACTTTACCCAAAGGCATCTATATATTGAAAGGTTGGGTATATATAGCCAATGGAGCAGAACTGACCATAGAACCGGGAACTATTATAAAAGGAGACAAAACGAGCAAAGCAGCACTCATCGTAGAAAGAGGTGGTAAACTCATAGCACAAGGCAGTAAAGATGCTCCAATAGTATTTACTTCGGCACAGCCTAAAGGAGAACGCAAACCTGGAGATTGGGGAGGTATCATTTTATGTGGCAAAGCCCCCAACAATCAAAACGAAATGCAAATAGAGGGTGGTCCACGTACCAAACACGGAGGAGATAACCCGCAAGACAATTCAGGAATATTGAGCTATGTGCGTATAGAATTTGCAGGATATCCTTTTCAAGCTAATCAAGAGATAAATGGCTTAACACTGGGATCTGTAGGAAGTGGTACTAAAATAGATCACGTGCAAATCTCCTATTCCAATGATGACGCCTTTGAATGGTTTGGAGGAACTGTGAACTGCACACATATAATCTCTTACAAAACTTGGGACGATGACTTCGATACAGACAATGGGTATAATGGAAATATACAGTTTGGTTTAAGTGTTCGCGATCCTAAAATTGCAGATACATCTAACTCTAATGGTTTTGAATCCGACAACTGGAAAGATGGCACAAACCTTTCTCCTATGACCTCTCCTATATTCTCCAATATGACATTTGTAGGTCCTATGGCATTAGACCCCAATTTTGTAAATAAAGCGGGAGCGGGAGAATATATCAACGCAGGAACCTACAATCCAAACAATGGTGCAGCCTTGGGTAGATTTCAGGCAGCTTTCCATCTGCGTCGCTTCACAAATCTGAGCTGTTTCAATTCTATAGCGATAGGCTATCCTGTGGGACTTATCATAGAAAATGATAAAGGAGATGCACAAGGAGCCGCACTAAAAGGAGACATACGCTTACAAAATATATGGCTGGCAAATGTAGAGTTGGTAGGTAGTGATAAGAACTCCAGTTGGAGTGTGGGAGAAAATGCTTTTTCTAAGACTTTCTTTGAAACACAAACAGGTAATAAAGTAGTAGAAACTGCTAAATTGGGTTTGAAAATAGGTTCCTACTTAAATATACCTTGTATTCCTACTGCAACAGAAGTATTTAAAGCTGCTTCTTTCACAGACAGCAAACTCAAGAGTTTTGAAAAGACCCAATATATCGGTGCTTTCGGAAACAATGATAATTGGTTAGCTGGTTGGACAAACTTTGATCCCAATCAGACAACGTATTGATAAAATTAAATCATCAATCTTCCTATAAAGGAATAAAGCTGTAAAAATAGATGCGTGAATAAGAAAATTCACGTATCTATTCTTACTATTCATAGTAGCTTATTTACGAGTGAGTTTATCTATTACATCAATCTATCCATTCTACTTCATTTGGTTCATTACAAGCTCTTTTCACAGCATAGCTCTACACTATTGGAGAGAGCAGTATAAAAGAAATAAGTCTCCTTTTTCATTACCAGCAAACTTATTATTTATCGTATTATGTGAATCTATGCGTATATTGTAAACATAGCCATCTATAGTTTTATCCACAGCCAGTACATCTTCTATAAGAAGAAAGAACTAATAAGTCGCTTCCTTTCTTTCACATTACAACCTTATTACGGAACTCTATCTTGGGAAATACCCTCTAAGCCTGTCTACCGTTTCTTTTCCAACGATACGATGGAGTTTTCTCACAAAACAGTTAATTTCTTCACAAACTGCTTGATTTCATTTTTTCCCTATTATGTGGGTATTATAATAAAAAGTAGTATATTTGTATCGGCTTGAATAAAGCAAGCGTATGCTACGGCATGTCGCATCGCAGGGAGATTTTTATCTCCCTGTTGTTATTTTGTCTAGTGAAAGAATCTTCTTATTTCTCTTTTTTAGCACAAACCTCAGAATGAAGTCTAAAAACATTATATTTGCAGTTCTAATTTGAATCGCTATTCACAATAAGGATTATTCCGTTGTGAAAACATCAGGTTTTCATCGACCTTAACGGTGAGCTATCTTTATAAGAAGCGGTAGTGTCCCAAAAAGTGTGTAAGCCAATCTTCTTCTCCATTCGAGGCATGATTATTGATACTGTTTATTATTTTGCTTTTTTGTTGTCATCACTTAGATCCTTCTTTCTCCCTCCACTCGCCTATATATGGTATCTTCT
>JALEQJ010000002.1 GCA_022764505.1 Phocaeicola sp.
AATTTGTTCCACGACATCCCTAAAAACGTTTGTAGAACGTTGGATTTTAGTTATATTTGTCCCGCTAACAGATTAAAGACCTGTTGGTGACATATTAATTAAAGAAAGCGTTTAGCTTTATCCCGTATTTAGAAATCTGGACAATTTCGAACCACACGGGGATAGACGATACAAACGCTCATGCTAATCTTGTATATATCAGTGATATATATATATGGCTTGGCGTGGGGTGTCGTTTTATCTCGTGTGGTGGGTTTGTCCAGAACCTCTAAAGACAGATAATTCTAACAGCCTCACGCTATCTTTTTATATAAACCTTTCCTGTTGAGGCTGTGGAAAGCAAATCCCAGTATTATGGAAAAAGAAAATTTGAAAGGCACAGTGGATGCAAGCAAGAATGAAACTCCTTCTAAATTCAAAAAGACAGGGCGTAAGTATGTATCGAAACAAAAACGGCTATCGAGTTTTTCTGCCTTTGTACGTGTGCTAATCGTTGTTGTATGGCTTAGTACGGCATTCTCCGCTGCTCTAAAAGGATTTTTGGAACATCAAATTGCAGTACAAACATTTTTGCTTGGTATAATCGCTTCATTATTGTGGTTTACTGTTGGCGATATACATACAGAAAAAGAGATTGAGTGGGAGGAATATATTGATATAGAGTAAGATAAATCTACAGTGTTATGAAAAATATTTTATTTATTGTTGTATTGACATTGGTAAGTGCTATCGCTTATTGCCAAAATGGAGTTGTAGATGGAAAATTCCGCACAACTTGCACATATAATAAGGCTTATTTGAAGTCGGATAACACAGGTATAATGAGTTTCGAAGATTTAAAAATTTCCTATAAAAAGGAAACAAAAGAATATATAATTAAAGCCTTTATTGACAGAGGAACTATATATACATTCAATCTCAAATATGATAGAACTGTTAAGGAAGGGACTGATATTGCTTATTTTTATAAAGGAGTAAGGTCTAATTTTATGGATGAACCTGTGGTTGTTTTTACTCGGACAAAATTAAGTGCATATACAAAAAATACTGGTTTCAAATCACTTGATGATATAGAGGATTTCGACAAGCAGGCCATTTCATTTATCTTTCCTAAAACATATTTAGTATTTAGCATTGCCCCTATAAAAAACGCTCAAGAGGCACATAAACTGAAAGAAGAAAGTGAACATGGTACAATCAACGACCCCGATGGCTATACCAACATACGTGCATCTAATAGTTCTAAGTCGGAAATAGTAGGCAGGATATTGGAAGGTGAAGTTTTTACCTATTGGAAAACAAATGATAATTGGTATAAAGTCGAAACGCCCAAAGGAGTAAAAGGTTATGTGCATAAAAGTAGAATAAAACCAATAGATAACAAATAACGATAAAAGTTATGTTGAACAAGGCTTTAGACATTGCTTATAAGGCTCATTTGGGGCAGACAGACAAGGCTGGTGCTCCTTATATACTTCATCCTATAAGGGTGGCATTGCACTGCCAAACAGAAGATGAAAAGATTGTGGCATTGTTGCACGATGTAGTGGAAGATACTCCTATCACATTGGAAGAATTAAAAACACAAGGTTTTAGCGATGACGTGTTGGCTGCTTTAAAATGCCTGACTAAAATAAAAGGTGAAGACTACCAAACATTTATCCGGCGTGTAGCAACCAATCCGCTTGCCGTAAAAGTTAAAATACAGGATTTGAAAGACAACATGGACTTGTCCCGCTTGGGTGGTAAGCCACATTGGAAAATGGAAACCTATAAAGAGGCTTTAATTTATCTTGAACAATACCTTAAAAAATCCGAATGCAAATAAATACGACAGCGGCAATTTGCCTTTATTTGCACCAAGTTTCTCGAAAACTTTAATCGAAATTTATTCGCAGGTAACAAAAAAGGAGTTAGGCAACAGCTTAACTCCTTTATATTTAGTAATTTGTATTTCTATTTATTAAAGCTCATTTCAATACCCCCAGACGTGTACTCTAACCGGGCTGAGCTACACCCCGAATTGCGAGTGCAAAGGTATTTCTTTATTTCAAAAAAGCAAAAGAGCTCATTACTTTTTTGAGGAGTAAGCGCGACAAGCTTTGTGGGAGGTAGATATTTCTTTTTTTTTCTATGGCTCTCGGTTTCTGTGAAAGAAAGCCTTGCTATGACGGTAACGTTATAATACCATTGACGTAGCAAGGCTTCCTATAAATATACTTCTTGTCTGCTTTATGCGTTCTTCTTTTTGAAGGTTCTTTTTATCCACAGATAATACCCGGTTATAGGTAGTGTACACCCTATAAGTGCAGATAAAAATGCTAATATACGTGTGAAGAACCCGCCCCAAGTGCCAATGTGGACAGAATAAACCGTAGTCTGAATGGTATCTTTCAGGGGTCTTTCTGCATAGTTATCTGTAGTGAGAATTTCTCCTTCTTTTCCTATAGTGTACCTGTTGGTAGCGCGTGGTGTAGCAAAAGCACCTACATTGGCACCGGCAGTTTCACCGGAAATGGTATAGCTCTTTGCATGAGGATTTATTTGCTTGATTTGTGCATAAATTTTATCCCAATGCTGGTAGCTTATTTCTTTATTCTTTTGTTTTCCTCGTTCGCTGTGCGAGTGTGGAGAGGTTTTGCGACTATCTCCTATATCTGATTTTGCCCCGAAAATGGAATGAAAAGTGGTTCTATACCAAGGGAAAGACCAAGTAAGTCCTGTCAGTGCCATAATGAGCAGGAAAAAGCCTGCGTAAAAACCAGCACTGACATGTAAATCATATAAAAAACGTTTCCAACCCTTTCCGGTTTGGACACTGAGGCGATTTTTCAGCCCATTGAGAGATTTTGGTAACCAAATAATGAAACCGCTGAGTAGAATGATGGCAAGCAGTAGGGTGCAGACTCCTACAATAGTTTTCCCAATAGAAGTTTTTTCTCCATCTGCCGGTGGATTGAGTAACCATCTATGTAGGCGAAACATCGTGTCAAAGAAAGGTTTTCTTTCATATCTCCCCTTTACTTCTCCTGTATATTGGTCTATATAAATAGAAGCGCGAGAGGGGGCGGATAGATTAAACTGGTAGCTTCTGTCTGCAGATGCGTAGATAGTTGCTCCTGTTATTTTAACGCTGTCCGGTAGCGATTTCTTAGCTATTTCTACAAGTGTGGGGAGGGAGAGAGGGGCTGTGGCTTTTTTCTCTACCTTATATAAATGTGAGTCTAAGATTTCGCAAATTTCAGTTTCAAAAACTAATGTGGCTCCAGAGAAACAGATGAGCGATATAACAATACCTATGGGAAGCGATAGCCAAAGGTGTAAACGGCGAAAAAGTTTTTTTGTAGTCATAGAGTTTGTTGTATATTATGTATTTAATAGACAAAAGTAGTGAATATATTGTGGTGTATGATGTGGCTCATCTAAAATACCTAAAAATGGGGAGGCTCCTACGTTTTTATTTTTAAGCGGTGTAAGTGTAGAATAGCAGAGAAAAATAAATTGTAGTAAATAAAAAAGCGAAGTCTTTGTCAGTCTAAATGTTATTTGTACCTTTGCAGACCGAAATGTATAGTTTCGGCACAGAGTAGAAAAAAGAAAATAACATCATATAATAACAAATTAAAATCAAACAAAATGCCTACTATTCAACAGTTAGTAAGAAAAGGAAGAAAGGTATTGGTTGAGAAGAGTAAATCACCGGCGTTAGACTCATGTCCTCAAAGACGTGGTGTTTGTGTTCGTGTGTATACTACTACTCCCAAGAAGCCTAACTCAGCTATGCGTAAGGTGGCACGTGTGCGCCTGACTAATTCGAAAGAAGTGAACTCTTACATTCCGGGAGAAGGTCATAACTTGCAAGAGCACTCTATTGTATTGGTTCGTGGCGGTCGTGTGAAAGACCTTCCGGGTGTGCGTTATCACATCGTTCGTGGTACATTGGATACCGCAGGTGTAGCCGGACGTACTCAACGTCGTTCTAAATATGGCGCAAAACGTCCTAAACCAGGTCAAGCACCAGCAGCTGCAGCAAAAGGAAAAGGCAAGAAATAAAAGCCGATAAAAGTAATTGAATAATCGTTTTGGTTTGTAGGAAAGCGCAAAGGTTGAGTAAATGTCTCGGAGGAGGCATTGAAGAAAACAGGAAAGCAACCCCAAACTAAACAAAATTAAACCCAAAATGAGAAAAGCAAAACCAAAGAAACGGATTGTCCTTCCAGACCCCGTTTTTAATGATCAAAAGGTTTCAAAGTTTGTAAACCACTTGATGTACGATGGTAAGAAGAATACTTCTTACGAAATTTTCTACAACGCTCTGAAGACTGTAGAAACTAAACTTCCGGGAGAAGAAAAATCAGCATTGGAAGTTTGGAAAAAAGCCTTGGATAATGTAACTCCTCAAATTGAAGTGAAGTCTCGCCGTATAGGTGGTGCTACTTATCAAGTTCCTACAGAAATTCGTCCGGATCGTAAAGAGTCCATCTCAATGAAGAACCTTATTCTTTTCGCACGTAAGCGTGGAGGTAAGACCATGGCAGATAAACTCGCAGCGGAGATTTTGGATGCTTTCAATGAACAAGGTGGAGCATTCAAACGTAAGGAAGATATGCACCGTATGGCAGAAGCAAACCGTGCATTCGCTCATTTCAGATTCTAATTATTAAAAGGAGAAGCTTATAAATGGCTACACAAGATTTACATTTAACGCGTAATATCGGTATCATGGCGCACATTGATGCCGGTAAGACCACAACTTCGGAACGTATCTTGTTTTATACAGGTTTGACCCATAAGATAGGTGAGGTACACGATGGTGCCGCTACTATGGACTGGATGGAGCAAGAACAAGAAAGAGGTATTACTATTACCTCTGCCGCTACTACCACTCGTTGGAAGTACGATGATAAAACTTATAAGATTAACTTGATTGACACTCCGGGACACGTGGACTTCACTGTAGAAGTAGAACGTTCACTTCGTGTATTGGACGGTGCTGTGGCTGCTTACTGTGCAGTAGGTGGAGTAGAACCTCAATCCGAAACCGTATGGAGACAAGCAGATAAATACAATGTACCTCGTTTGGGATATGTAAACAAAATGGACCGTTCCGGTGCAGACTTCTTTGAAGTAGTGCGCCAAATGAAAGACGTTTTGGGAGCAAATCCTTGTCCTGTGGTGATACCTATCGGCTCAGAAGAAAACTTCAAAGGTGTAGTAGACCTTGTACGTATGAAGGCTTTGCTCTGGCACGATGAAACTATGGGTGCGGCTTACGATGTGGAAGAAATTCCGGCAAACCTCGTAGACGAAGCAAACGAATGGAGAGAAAAGATGCTTGAAAAAGTGGCTGAGTTTGACGAAACTTTGATGGAAAAATTCTTTGATGATCCATCTACGATTACAAATGAAGAAGTACTCCGTGCACTCCGCGCAGGTACTTTGAAAATGGAAATCGTTCCAATGCTTTGCGGCTCTTCTTTCAAGAATAAGGGTGTACAAACTTTGCTTGACTATGCTTGTGCTTTCCTTCCATCTCCATTGGATACTCCAAATATTGAGGGTACTAATCCTACTACAGGAGAAACAGAAGAACGTCGTCCGGCAGAAGACGAAAAGACTGCTGCTTTGGCATTTAAGATCGCTACAGACCCTTATGTAGGTCGTCTTACTTTCTTCCGTGTTTATTCCGGTAAGGTAGAAGCAGGTTCTTATATCTACAACTCTCGCTCTGATAAGAAAGAACGTGTATCACGTCTTTTCCAAATGCACTCTAACAAGCAGAATCCTGTAGAAGTAGTAGGTGCTGGTGATATAGGTGCAGGAGTTGGTTTTAAAGATATTCGTACAGGTGATACACTTTGCGATGAAACAGCACCTATCGTACTTGAATCTATGGATTTCCCGGAACCAGTTATCGGTATTGCGGTAGAGCCAAAGACTCAAAAAGATATGGACAAACTCGCAAATGGTTTGGCAAAATTGGCAGAAGAAGACCCAACTTTTACAGTTCGTACAGACGAACAGTCCGGTCAAACTGTAATCTCCGGTATGGGTGAGCTTCACTTGGATATTATCATTGACCGTCTGAAACGTGAGTTCAAGGTAGAATGTAACCAAGGTCGTCCACAAGTAAACTACAAAGAAGCGATTACAAATACAGTAGAGCTTCGCGAAGTTTATAAGAAACAATCCGGTGGACGTGGTAAGTTTGCGGATATCATCGTTAATATAGGTCCGGTAGATGCAGATTACACACAAGGCGGTCTTCAATTCGTAGATGAAGTGAAAGGTGGTAACATTCCTAAGGAGTTTATCCCAGCTGTACAAAAGGGTTTCCAAACAGCTATGAAGAATGGTGTGTTGGCAGGTTATCCTTTGGATTCTTTGAAGGTAGTTTTGAAAGACGGTTCTTTCCACCCGGTGGACTCAGACCAGTTGTCTTTCGAAATCTGTGCAATCCAAGCATACAAAAATGCTTGCTCTAAGGCAGGTCCTGTACTTATGGAACCTATTATGCGTTTAGAAGTGGTTACTCCGGAAGAAAACATGGGGGACGTAATCGGCGACTTGAACAAGCGTCGTGGACAAGTAGAAGGTATGGAATCCAGCCGTTCCGGTGCACGTATCGTGAAAGCTAAAGTGCCATTGTCCGAAATGTTCGGTTATGTAACTGCATTGCGTACTATTACCTCTGGACGTGCTACCTCTTCTATGACTTACGATCACCATGCACAAGTGTCCAGCTCTATAGCGAAAGCTGTGCTTGAAGAAGTAAAAGGTAGAGTAGATCTCGTATAATAAACAAAAGCAGGGGGTTAGCGAATGACTCTTAACCCCTCTGCTTTATTTTCATATTTAATAAAAATAACAAAAACAATGAGTCAAAAAATCAGAATCAAACTGAAATCTTACGACCACAACTTGGTAGATAAATCTGCTGAGAAGATTGTAAAGACAGTGAAGGCTACAGGTGCCATTGTAAGTGGTCCTATTCCATTGCCTACACACAAACGTATTTTCACTGTGAACCGTTCTACATTCGTAAACAAAAAATCACGTGAACAATTTGAATTGTCTTCTTACAAACGTCTGATAGACATCTATAGCTCTACAGCTAAAACAGTAGATGCATTGATGAAGCTGGAACTTCCAAGCGGTGTAGAAGTAGAAATTAAAGTTTAAGAAAATTAAAGATTAACTGAAATGCCAGGATTATTAGGAAAGAAAATCGGAATGACATCCGTTTTCAGTGCCGATGGTAAAAATGTACCATGCACTGTTATCGAAGCAGGTCCTTGTGTAGTTACTCAAGTAAAAAGTGTAGAAAAAGATGGTTATGCTGCCATTCAAGTTGGTTTCCAAGACAAGAAAGAAAAGCATACTACAAAACCCTTGATGGGACACTTTAAGCGTGCAGGAGTAACCCCAAAGAGACACTTGGCTGAGTTCAAAGGATTCTCAGAAGAGTTGAACCTCGGAGATACTATCACAGTAGAAATGTTCAATGATGCATCTTTCGTAGATGTAATAGGAACTTCTAAGGGTAAAGGTTTCCAAGGGGTAGTAAAACGCCATGGTTTCGGTGGTGTGGGTCAAACTACACACGGACAGCACAACCGTGCTCGTAAACCGGGTTCTATCGGTGCTTGTTCATACCCAGCTAAGGTATTCAAAGGAATGCGCATGGGTGGACATATGGGTGGAAACCGCGTAACTACTCAAAACTTGCAAGTATTAAAAGTAATACCCGAACACAACTTGTTGCTAATCAAAGGTTCTGTTCCAGGTTACAAAGGTTCAATCGTTATAATTGAGAAATAATGGAAGTTAGCGTATTAAATATTAAAGGTCAAGATACCGGAAGAAAGGTATCTTTGAATGATTCTATCTTTGGAATTACACCTAACGACCATGCTATTTACTTAGATGTGAAACAATATATGGCAAACCAACGCCAAGGTACACACAAATCTAAGGAAAGAAGCGAATTAAGCGGCTCTACTCGCAAATTAGGTCGTCAAAAAGGTGGCGGTGGTGCACGTCGTGGTGACATCAACTCTCCTTTATTGGTAGGTGGTGCACGTGTGTTCGGTCCTCAACCACGTGATTATGGTTTCAAGCTGAACAAAAAAGTGAAAGCTTTGGCACGCCGTTCTGCTCTCTCTTACAAGGTGGCAAACCAAGCGTTGATCGTAGTAGAAGACTTTGCTTTTGAAGCACCAAAGACAAAAGAATTTGTAAATGTTGTTAATAGCCTTAACGTTTCTAATAAAAAGCTGTTGATGGTTTTGCCAGAGGCAAATAAAAACGTATATTTGTCAGCTCGCAATATTGAACGTGCGAACTTGGCAATAGCATCTGCGTTAAACACTTACAATGTACTTAATGCGGACGTTCTTGTTGTAACTGAGAGCGCCTTGCAGTCTATAGAAACGACTTTGGGTAAATAATAAAACGAATTAAGACATGGGAATCATAATTAAACCGTTGGTTACAGAGAAAATCACTGCTGCTTCCGATAAGCTGAATAGCTTCGGATTTGTTGTGTCTCCAAAGGCGAACAAGTTGGAAATAAAGCAAGCAGTAGAAGCTCTTTATAATGTAACCGTGATTGGTGTAAACACCATGAATTACGCAGGAAAAGACAAGAGCCGCTATACAAAATCCGGTTTCATCAAAGGTAGAAGCAATGCTTTGAAGAAAGCTATTGTTACTTTGAAAGCCGGAGATACTATTGACTTTTTTAGCAATTTATAAATAAAAGATGGCAGTACGTAAATTTAAGCCCACTACACCGGGGCAGAGACATAAAATTATTGGTACTTTCAGCGAGATTACTGCATCCGTACCAGAAAAATCTCTTGTATATGGTAAACGTTCTACCGGTGGTAGAAATAATGTAGGTAAAATGACCATGCGCTATATGGGCGGTGGACATAAAAGAAAATTCCGTATCATAGATTTCAAGAGAAACAAAGACGGTGTTCCAGCTGTAGTAAAAACCATCGAATACGATCCAAATCGCTCGGCTCGTATCGCTTTGTTGTTTTATGCAGATGGAGAAAAAAGATACATCATTGCTCCTGATGGATTGCAAGTGAACGATAAACTGATGTCCGGAGCTACTGCAGCGCCTGAGATAGGTAATGCATTGCCTCTGGAAAACATTCCTGTAGGTACCGTGATACACAATATAGAGTTGCGTCCTGGACAAGGTGCAGCTTTGGTGAGATCTGCAGGTAACTTCGCTCAGTTGACTTCTCGCGAAGGAAAGTACTGTGTGGTAAAATTGCCTTCAGGCGAAGTAAGACAAATCCTAAGTACATGTAAGGCTACTATCGGTAGCGTAGGAAATTCAGACCATGCACTGGAAGCTTCTGGAAAAGCAGGACGCACTCGTTGGTTAGGACGTAGACCTCATAACCGTGGTGTTGTAATGAACCCAGTAGATCACCCAATGGGTGGTGGTGAAGGACGCCAATCTGGAGGACACCCAAGATCACGTACAGGTTTGTATGCTAAGGGCTTGAAGACAAGAGCACCGAAGAAGCAATCTTCTAAGTACATCATAGAGAGAAGAAAAAAATAAACTGAAATAAAGAGTAAATTATGAGTCGTTCATTAAAAAAAGGTCCATACATCAACGTAAAGCTTGAGAAAAAAGTACTTGCTATGAATGAAAGTGGCAAGAAGGTTGTCGTGAAGACATGGGCCAGAGCTTCAATGATTTCGCCCGATTTCGTAGGGCACACAGTTGCAGTTCATAACGGAAACAAATTTATTCCTGTTTATATTACCGAAAACATGGTGGGACACAAGTTGGGAGAATTTGCTCCTACACGTACATTCCGTGGACACGCAGGTAATAAGAAAAAATAACATGGGATTGATTGAAACAAAAAGTATTAAATAATGGGAGCAAGAAAAAAAATATCGGCTAATAAAAGAAAAGAAGCCCTTAAGACCGTATATTTTGCAAAATTGCAAAATGTGCCTACCTCTCCTCGCAAGATGCGTCTCGTAGCAGATATGATACGCGGCATGGAAGTAGATAGAGCACTCGGTGTCTTGAAATTCTCTTCAAAAGAAGCTGCTGGCAGAGTAGAAAAATTACTGCGCTCTGCTGTAGCAAACTGGGAACAGAAAAACGAACGTAAAGCTGAAAGCGGTGAATTGTTTGTAACTAAAATCTATGTAGATGGCGGTGCTACTCTGAAAAGAATGCGTCCAGCTCCTCAAGGTAGAGGCTACAGAATCCGTAAGCGTTCTAACCACGTAACGTTGTTCGTTGATGCTAAGAATACTAATGATAACCAAAATTAAGAACTAGATGGGACAAAAAGTAAATCCGATAAGCAACCGTTTAGGAATTATCAGAGGATGGGATTCTAACTGGTATGGTGGCAAGAACTACGGTGACGCCCTACTTGAAGATAGCAAAATACGCAAGTATCTGAATGCAAGACTTGCAGATGCAAGCATCTCAAGAATCGTAATAGAGCGTACCCTGAAACTCGTTACCCTCACTATTTGTACAGCTCGTCCTGGTATCATCATTGGTAAAGGCGGACAAAAAGTAGATACTTTGAAAGAAGAGTTGAAGAAGATTACCGATAAGGATATCCAAATCAACATCTTTGAAGTGAAAAGACCTGAACTTGATGCAGTGATTGTAGCAAATAACATTGCTCGCCAAGTAGAAGGAAAGATAGCTTATCGTAGAGCTATCAAAAAAGCTATCGCAGACACTATGAGACTTGGTGCAGAAGGTATCAAAGTTCTTATCTCCGGACGTTTGAATGGTGCAGAAATGGCACGTTCCGAAATGTATAAAGAAGGACGTACTCCACTTCATACTTTCCGTGCAGATATAGACTATTGTCATGCAGAAGCTTTGACAAAAGTAGGTCTCTTGGGTATCAAGGTATGGATCTGCCGTGGTGAAGTATATGGAAAGAAAGATCTGGCTCCAAACTTTGCACAAACAAAAGACGCTCCACGTAGCGGTGCAAACGGAAGAGAAAGAGGTTTCCGTAGAAAGAGAAATAATAATCGCTAACGAATTTGAATTTTAGGATATTATGTTACAACCGAAAAAGACAAAATTCAGAAGACACCAGAAAGGTAGCGCAAAGGGTAATGCTCAAAGAGGTCACCAGTTAGCTTTCGGAAGCTTTGGTATCAAAGCACTCCAAACTAAATGGATCACAGGACGTCAAATAGAAGCAGCTCGTATCGCTGTTACAAGATATATGCAACGTCAGGGACAAATCTGGATTCGTATATTCCCTGACAAACCAATTACACGCAAACCTGCTGATGTACGTATGGGTAAAGGTAAAGGTAGCCCCGAGGGATTCGTGGCACCGGTCACTCCAGGACGTATTTTGATAGAAGTAGAAGGCGTATCTTTTGAAATTGCTAAAGAAGCATTACGCTTGGCAGCACAAAAGTTACCCGTAACTACTAAGTTTATTGTAAGACGTGATTACGACGCAAGTCTAAATGCTTAATGAATTATGAAGATTGCAGAAATTAGAAATATAGCTACCAGCGAATTGGCAGAAAGAGTAGCAACAGAAGTTGCTAACTATAACCAAATGGTTCTGAATCATGCCGTTTCTCCACTGGCAAATCCTGCACAAATCAAGTCATTGCGCAGAACCATTGCGAGAATGAAGGCAGAATTACGTCAAAGAGAGCTTAACAAATAAAACTTGTCAGCATGGAAGCTAGAAAATTGAGAAAAGAAAGAATGGGTGTAGTAGTGAGCAATAAGATGGATAAAACCATTACCGTTGCTTCTAAGTTTAAAGAAAAACACCCTATATATGGTAAATTTGTCAGCAAGACAAAGAAATACCATGCTCACGATGAGAAGAATGAATGCCAAATAGGTGATACCGTTCGCATTATGGAAACTCGTCCTTTGAGCAAAACAAAAAGATGGAGATTGATAGAAATAACAGAAAGAGCTAAGTAATTATGATACAAACAGAATCCAGACTAACTGTATGTGATAACAGTGGTGCAAAAGAAGCGTTGTGTATCCGTGTATTAGGCGGTACTAAAAGACGTTATGCTTCTGTAGGGGATGTGATCGTTGTTTCAGTGAAAAGCGTCATCCCTTCAAGTGATGTAAAAAAAGGTGCAGTTTCAAAGGCTCTTATCGTACGTACCAAAAAGGAAATCCGTCGTGCAGACGGTTCTTATATCCGTTTTGACGATAACGCTTGCGTATTGTTGAACAATGCAGGTGAAATCAGAGGTAGCCGTATATTTGGTCCTGTGGCAAGAGAATTGCGTGCTGCTAATATGAAAGTGGTTTCATTAGCACCTGAGGTACTTTAAACTTGTAAAAGATTTAAGTAATGAGTAAGATCCATATTAAAAAAGGCGATACGGTTTACGTAAATGCTGGAGAAGATAAGGGAAGCACAGGTAAAGTACTGAAAGTGCTTGTAAAAGAAAACCGTGCAGTGGTAGAAGGTATCAACATGGTATCTAAGAGCACAAAGCCAAGCGCAAAGAACCCACAAGGGGGAATCGTGAAGCAAGAAGCACCTATACATATTTCAAACCTGAACCCTGTAGATCCTAAAACAGGAAAGCCAACTCGCGTGGGAAGAAAAGAAAGTTCTGATGGAAGAACATTTGTCCGTTATGCTAAAAAATCAGGGGAGGAAATTAAATAATGAGTACTACTGCAAGCCTTAAAAAAGAATATGCAGAACGCATTGCGCCTGCATTGATGAAACAGTTCCAGTACACATCGAGTATGCAAGTACCTGCTTTGAAGAAAATCGTAATAAATCAAGGTTTAGGTATGGCAACCGCAGACAAAAAGATAATAGAAGTAGCTATCAATGAGCTTACAGCTATTACAGGACAAAAAGCGGTAGCTACTACATCTCGTAAAGACATTGCGAACTTTAAGTTGCGTAAAAAAATGCCTATCGGTGTAAGAGTAACTTTGCGTCGTGAAAGAATGTATGAATTCTTGGAAAAACTTGTTCGTGTGGCACTCCCACGTATTCGTGACTTCAAGGGTATAGAAAGCAAGTTCGATGGACAAGGAAACTATACATTGGGTATTGAAGAACAAATCATCTTCCCCGAAATCAATATAGATAGCATCACTCGTATCTTGGGTATGAACATCACATTCGTGACTACAGCTCAAACAGACGAAGAAGGTTATGCTCTCTTGAAAGAGTTCGGTTTACCATTTAAGAACGCAAAAAAAGACTGATATTATATGGCAAAAGAATCAATGAAAGCTCGCGAAGTTAAAAGAGCGAGACTTATTGCTCGATATGCAGAGAAACGTGCAGCGTTGAAAAAGATTGTCAATACAGGTGAACCTGCGGAAGCTTTTGAGGCAGCTCAAAAGCTTCAAGCACTCCCTAAAAATTCCAATCCTATCCGCCTGCACAATCGTTGTAAATTGACAGGACGTCCAAAAGGATATATGCGTCAATTCGGTATTTCACGTATACAATTCCGTGAAATGGCATCGAGCGGTTTGATCCCTGGAGTAAAGAAAGCCAGCTGGTAAGAATTTTTATGTTTAAATATTGTCAGGAAAGCCCTGATCAATTTAATTTTATTTTATATGACAGACCCAATTGCAGATTATCTCACAAGATTGAGAAATGCTATTCATGCAAAACACAGAGTCGTGGAAGTGCCTGCATCGAACTTGAAAAAGGAAATCACAAAGATCCTGTTCGATAAAGGTTATATCTTGAACTACAAATTTGTAGAAGACGGACCACAAGGTTCTATCAAGATCGCTTTGAAATACGATGCTGTAAACAAAGTAAACGCAATCAAGAAATTGATTAGAGTGTCTTCTCCAGGTTTACGTAAGTATACCGGCTACAAAGACATGCCGAGAGTAATTAACGGATTAGGTATTGCAGTTATATCTACTTCTAAAGGTGTAATGACAGACAAAGAAGCTGCGGCACTGAAAATAGGTGGCGAAGTTCTTTGCTATGTATATTAATAAAGGAGGATAAGTAATGTCAAGAATAGGAAAATTGCCCATTAGTATCCCCGCAGGTGTAACAGTTACACAAAAGGAAAATGTAGTAACCGTAAAAGGTCCTAAAGGTGAATTGTCTCAATATGTAGACCCATCTATCGTGGTAGAAGTAGAAGCTACACAAATCGTATTGAAAGAAGACGAAAATGCATTGCTCGACAATGTAAAACAACGTCATGCATTCCATGGTTTGTATAGATCTTTGTTGAATAACATGGTAATAGGTGTTTCTCAAGGATACAAGAAAGAGTTAGAATTAGTCGGCGTGGGTTACCGTGCATCAAACAATGGTAATATCTTGGAATTCTCTCTCGGTTTTACCCACAGCATTTTTATGCAGCTTCCTGCAGAAATCAAAGTGGAAACAAAAGCCGAAAGAAACAAGAACCCCTTGGTGATATTAGAGTCTTGCGACAAGCAATTATTGGGCTTAGTATGTGCAAAGATTCGTTCTTTCCGTAAACCTGAACCTTACAAAGGAAAGGGTATTAAATTTGTTGGCGAAGTTATTCGCAGAAAGTCTGGTAAATCTGCCGGCGCTAAGTAATTCTTATAAATAAGTATAGTTATGACAACAAAAATAGAAAGACGAATCAAAATCAAATATAGAGTTCGCAATAAGATCTCGGGTACAGCAGAACGTCCTCGTTTGAGCGTATTCAGAAGTAACAAGCAAATCTATGTGCAAATCATTGACGACTTGAGCGGAAAAACTTTGGTAGCAGCATCTTCTCTCGGTATGGAGACTATGCCTAAGAAAGAACAAGCAGCCAAAGTAGGAGAATTGATTGCAAAAAAAGCACAAGAAGCTGGTATTACAACTGTGGTATTTGACCGCAATGGTTATCTCTACCACGGAAGAGTGAAAGAAGTAGCTGATGCAGCACGTAACGGTGGACTTAAATTTTAAGGTATATGGCAAATAATAGAGTAAAGATCACTAGCGATATTGAATTGAAAGACAGATTGGTTGCCATTAACCGTGTAACCAAGGTAACAAAAGGTGGTAGAACTTTCAGTTTCTCTGCTATCGTAGTAGTAGGAAACGAAGATGGAATCATCGGTTGGGGACTTGGTAAAGCAGGAGAAGTAACCGCTGCTATTGCTAAAGGCGTAGAAGCTGCGAAGAAGAACCTTATCCGTGTACCAGTTCTGAACGGAACTGTACCTCACGAACAAACTGCACACTTCGGTGGAGCAGAGGTTTTCATTAAGCCTGCTTCTACAGGTACAGGAGTTGTGGCTGGTGGTGCGATGCGTGCCGTAATGGACAGCGTAGGTATCACAGACGTTTTGGCTAAGTCTAAGGGATCTTCTAACCCTCACAACTTAGTGAAAGCTACAATCTTGGCCTTGAGTGAAATGAGAGATGCAAGAATGGTTGCTCAAAATAGAGGAATCAGTGTAGAAAAAGTATTTAGAGGATAAGGAGGATAAGTATGCCAACAATAAAAGTAAAGCAAGTAAAGAGCCGTATCGGGGCTCCTGCAGATCAAAAAAGAACATTGGACGCACTGGGACTTCGTAAGTTGAATCGTGTAGTAGAACACGAAGAAACTCCTTCAATACTGGGCATGATCAAAAAGGTGAAGCACTTGGTGACCATCGTAAAGTAACTAATGATAATTAAAAAAGATTCGCAATATGAATTTGAATAATTTACGTCCTGCAGAAGGGGCTACCAAAACAAGAAAAAGGATCGGTCGTGGTCCTGGTTCTGGATTGGGCGGTACTTCTACAAGAGGACATAAAGGGGCAAAGTCTAGATCCGGTTATTCTAAGAAGATCGGTTTTGAAGGAGGACAAATGCCTTTGCAACGTCGTGTGCCTAAGTTTGGTTTCAAGAATATCAATAGAGTAGAGTATAAAGCTATAAACTTGGGAACACTCCAAGCTTTGGCTGATGCAAAAAGCCTGACTAAAATAGCTGTAGCAGACTTGATCGCTGCAGGATTCATTTCTTCAAACCAATTAGTGAAAATTCTTGGTAACGGTGCTTTAACCGCAAAGTTGGAAGTAGAAGCTCATGCTTTTTCTAAGTCTGCGATTGCTGCCATCGAAGCCGCAGGTGGTAATGCAGTAAAACTCTAACTTAGATAATGAAATCTATAGAAACATTGAAAAATATATGGGCGATTGAGGAGCTTAGAAAAAAGATCCTCATCACCCTTCTGTTTGTCGCTATTTATAGATTGGGCTCTTTCGTAGTTTTGCCAGGAATAGATCCGGCACAGCTCACCAAGCTCCATGAACAAACAGATACTGGCCTTTTGGCATTGTTGAATATGTTTTCTGGGGGAGCATTTTCCAACGCATCTATTTTTGCATTGGGAATTATGCCTTACATCTCAGCATCCATAGTAATTCAGCTGTTAGGTATTTTTATGCCTTACTTTCAGAAGCTTCAGCGTGAAGGAGAAAGTGGACACCGCAAGATTAACCAATATACTCGTTGGCTAACCTTATTTATTTTGGTATTCCAAGCTCCTACTTACCTGATAAATCTGAAAATGCAAGCAGGACCTGCACTTAATGCTTCTTTAGATTGGACATTCTTCATGGTAACCTCTACCATTATTTTGGCTGCTGGTAGTATGTTCGTCCTTTGGTTAGGAGAACGTATAACAGACAAAGGTATAGGTAATGGTGTCTCCTTGATCATTATGGTGGGTATCATAGCACGCCTTCCACAAGCTTTTGGGCAAGAGTTTACCTCACGTTTAGGTTCTCCCGGAGCTGGTGGCTTCATTATGTTTATTGTGGAAATTGCAGTATTCTTGCTCGTTATTGCAGCAGCTATAATGTTGGTACAAGGAGTACGCAAAGTTCCTGTACAATATGCAAAACGTATTGTAGGTAATAAACAATATGGTGGTGCACGTCAGTATATTCCTCTGAAAGTGAATGCTGCCAATGTGATGCCTATCATCTTTGCACAAGCAATAATGTTTATTCCTATCACACTTCTGGGATTCAGTGGTGCAGAAGGAGCAACAGGGATTGTGCGTGCATTGACAGATCATATGGGAATTTGGTATAATCTGATATTTGCTACTCTGATTATCGTGTTTACGTATTTTTATACAGCTATCACGGTAAATCCTGTGCAGATGTCTGAAGATATGAAGAAAAATAATGGTTTTATCCCAGGAGTTAAGCCTGGTAAGCATACAGCAGACTATCTTGATGCGATTATGACACGTATCACATTGCCTGGATCTGTATTCTTAGCTATTATAGCGATTTTGCCTGCTATTGCCGGGCAATTCGGAATGCAATCCGAATTTGCACAATTCTTTGGCGGTACTTCATTGTTAATCTTGGTAGGGGTAGTACTTGATACTTTGCAACAAGTAGAAAGTCATTTGCTTATGCGTCATTACGATGGTCTTCTTTCAACAGGAAGAATCAGAGGACGCTCAGCAGGTGTTTCAGCATACTAAGATCTGAAGAATGATTTATCTAAAGACAGATGATGAAATAGAGTTACTACGTCAGAGTAATCTCCTTGTGGGGAAGACTCTGGCGGAAGTAGCCAAATATATTAAACCGGGTGTTACAACTAAGCAACTGGACATTATAGCCGAGGAGTTTATTCGTGACCATGGTGCTATACCTACATTCAAAGGATTTCCCAATCCCTATGGAGAACCTTATCCTGCATCTCTTTGCACTTCTGTAAATGAGCAAGTAGTACATGGGGTTCCAAACGATAGACCCTTAGAAGAAGGAGATATTGTGTCTATAGATTGTGGAACAAATTTGAATGGATATTGTGGAGACTCTGCTTATACTTTTTGTGTAGGAGAGGTGGACGAAGCCATTAAGGCATTGTTGCGCACTACAAAGGAAGCTCTTTATAAAGGAATAGCACAGGCAGTGCACGGGAAACGAGTAGGAGATATTGGTGCTGCTGTAGAAACGCATTGCGTAGCACAAGGCTACGATGTAGTAAGAGAGTTTGTAGGGCACGGCATCGGTAGAGAGATGCACGAAGAACCTCAAATTCCGAACTATGGCAAGAAAGGTACAGGAGTAATGCTGAAAACAGGTATGTGTATAGCAATAGAACCAATGATTACCTTAGGTAAGAGGAAATTGGTTATGCACGCAGATAAATGGACTGTAAGTACGGCAGACCGCTTACCCGCAGCACATTTTGAGCATACGGTAGCTGTCCGACAAGGAAAAGCAGACATACTATCATCATTTGAATTTATAGAAGCAGTATTAGCAGAAAAAGCAATTTAAGAGAATATATGGCAAAGCAGTCAGCTATAGAGCAAGATGGAACAATTGTAGAAGCATTGTCTAACGCAATGTTTAGAGTAGAGTTGGAGAATGGGCATGAGATTACAGCCCATATTTCCGGCAAAATGCGTATGCATTACATAAAAATTTTGCCTGGAGATAAAGTAAGAGTAGAAATGTCTCCTTACGACTTATCTAAAGGCAGAATCGTATTCAGATACAAATAATTGAAAAAGATATGAAAGTAAGAGCATCACTGAAGAAACGTACAGCAGATTGCAAGATCGTAAGACGTAATGGTCGCTTGTACGTAATCAACAAGAAAAATCCTAAGTATAAACAACGTCAAGGATAATTTATTATTTTTGCAGAGAAATAATTGAAAATATGGCTATAAGAATAGTTGGTGTAGATTTACCTCAAAACAAGCGAGGTGAGATTGCGTTAACATACGTGTATGGTATAGGACGCAGCAGTTCAGCAAAAATCTTGGAGAAAGCAGGAGTAGATCGTGACCTTAAAGTAAAAGATTGGACAGATGATCAAGCAGCAAGAATCCGTGAGGTGATTGGTGCAGAGTATAAAGTAGAAGGAGATCTACGTTCAGAAATCCAATTGAACATCAAACGATTGATGGATATAGGTTGCTACCGTGGAGTACGTCACCGCTTGGGACTTCCGGTGCGTGGTCAAAGCACAAAAAACAATGCACGTACTAGAAAGGGTAGAAAGAAAACTGTTGCAAATAAGAAAAAAGCTACTAAATAAGAATAGTTGATATGGCAAAAAAAACAGTCGCAGCGAAGAAAAGAAATGTAAAGATTGAAGCCAGTGGACAATTGCATGTACACTCTTCTTTCAATAACATTATCGTTTCTTTGGCAAACAATGAAGGTCAGATAATCTCATGGTCTTCGGCAGGTAAAATGGGATTCAGAGGATCAAAGAAAAATACTCCTTATGCAGCACAAATGGCAGCACAAGACTGTGCAAAAGTAGCATACGACCTCGGCTTGAGAAAAGTAAAGGCTTATGTGAAGGGTCCTGGAAACGGACGTGAATCTGCTATCAGAACAGTTCATGGTGCTGGAATTGAAGTTACAGAAATCATAGACGTAACTCCATTGCCACATAACGGATGTCGTCCTCCAAAAAGACGTAAAGTATAAGATAATCCCATTTATAATATTGGCACTAACCCCACACATTATTTGCAGTGTGGTATGTACAGTTAGGTCAGATAAACAATAATAAAGTAAAAAACAATGGCTAGATAGACTGGACCAAAATCAAAAATTGCACGTAGATTCGGTGAAGCTATCTTCGGACCAGACAAGGTGTTATCTAAGAAGAACTATGCTCCCGGACAACACGGAAATTCTCGTCGTAAGAAAACATCTGAATACGGCGTGATGTTGGCAGAAAAGCAAAAAGCAAAATACACATACGGTGTGTTGGAAAAACAATTCCGTAATATGTTTGAAAAAGCTGCAAGAATGAACGGTATCACAGGGGAAATCTTGTTGCAACTCCTTGAAAACCGCTTAGACAATGTAGTGTACCGTTTGGGTATCGCTCCTACACGCGCAGCGGCTCGTCAGTTAGTAGGACATAAACACATCACAGTAGACGGAAAAGTAGTGAATATCCCTTCTTACTCTGTAAAACCAGGTCAATTGGTAGGAGTACGTGAACGTTCTAAAACGTTGGAAGTGATAGATGCATCACTTTCCGGATTCAATCACAGCAAGTATCCTTGGTTAGAATGGGACAATGCTAAGAAGGTGGGTAAGCTCTTACACACACCGGAAAGAGCAGATATTCCAGAAAATATCAAAGAACACTTAATCGTAGAATTGTACTCTAAATAATAATTGATTCCATGGCGATATTAGCATTTCAAAAACCAGATAAAGTTTTAATGTTGGAAGCAGACGCTACATTCGGTAAATTCGAATTTCGTCCGCTCGAACCCGGTTTCGGTATTACCGTAGGTAATGCTTTACGCCGCATTCTTCTTTCTTCACTCGAAGGCTATGCTATCAACACAATACGTATTGCTGGTGTAGAGCACGAGTTTGCTACCATACCAGGAGTAAAGGAAGACGTAACAAACATTATCTTGAATCTGAAGAAAGTAAGATTCAAAAAAGTTGTTGAGGAATTTGAAGAAGAAAAGGTATCTATCAAAATTGAGGGTTCTACCGAATTTAAGGCAGGTGACATCAGTAAGCATCTGACCGGATTTGAGGTCTTAAATCCTGAATTGGTAATTTGCCACTTGGACTCAAAAACAACAATACAGATGGACATCACCATTAACAAAGGTCGCGGATACGTGCGTTCTGAAGAGAACCAAGAGTTCTGCACCGATGTGAATACGATAGCCATCGATTCTATTTACACTCCTATTCGTAACGTAAAATATACAGTAGAAAACTATCGTGTAGAACAAAAGACAGACTACGAAAAGTTGCTATTGGAAGTTACTACGGATGGTTCCATACATCCAAAGGACGCCTTAAAGGAGGCTGCAAAAATATTGATTCATCACTTCGCACTCTTTTCCGATGAAAAGATTATGCTTGAAATGGCAGACGGAGATGGAAACGAAGAATTTGATGAAGAAGTATTGCATATGCGCCAGCTTCTCAAGACCAAACTTGTGGACATGGACTTGTCTGTACGTGCATTGAATTGTTTGAAGGCGGCAGAAGTGGAAACACTCGGAGACCTTGTACAGTTCAACAAGACAGACTTGTTGAAGTTCAGAAACTTTGGAAAGAAATCGCTCACGGAGCTTGATGATTTGCTCGAGAGTCTGAATCTTACGTTTGGAACTGATATTTCTAAGTATAAATTAGATAAAGAATAAAAAAATGAGACATAATAAAAAATTCAACCACTTAGGTCGTACTGCTTCTCATAGAAGTGCTATGTTGTCTAATATAGCATGTTCTTTGATCAAGCACAAAAGAATCACTACGACCGTTGCGAAGGCAAAAGCTTTGAAAAAGTTCGTAGAGCCTTTGATCACTAAATCAAAAGAAGATACTACAAACTCTCGTCGTGTAGTGTTCAGTAACTTACAAGACAAATTTGCAGTAACAGAACTCTTCAAAGAAATTTCTGTGAAAGTAGCAAATCGTCCTGGTGGTTATACACGCATCATCAAGACAGGACACCGTTTGGGCGACAATGCCGAAATGTGTTTCATTGAGTTGGTAGACTACAACGAAAACATGGCTAAAACAGTGGCGAAGAAAACGACACGTACACGTCGTTCTAAAAAAGCTACAACTGCTCCTGTTGCGGAAACACAAGCAGAAGAAGCTAAAGCTGAATAAAAACATACCAACTATAGCAGACAGCTCCATAAGTTTTTCTTATGGAGCTGTTTTTTATACCTATCCTTGCCAAAGCCAACTGCTATTTTGCTATCGGGGAGTATTGGTCTATCTGAAGTGCATATCCTTTTGGATTTGTAAAGTAGGTATTTTCTTTTTAAGTTAATGCTAATTGATTTTATAGTATATACTTCTTTCTAGGTAGTGTCCCCCAAAAGTGTGTAAGCTCCAAAATTCCTATCTTAGAGGTGCGAACCTAAAACAGATAAAAAAATGGAACTTACACATGACCAAATTTCGGAATTTATCCTCAAAGCAACAAGTAGCTCTGATAGTTTTAATAAGCTCATTGAG
>JALEQJ010000011.1 GCA_022764505.1 Phocaeicola sp.
GCTCTCTTTATGATGTGCATGTATCTACCCAACCACGCACAAAAGCTATCGGAACTACCGCAAAAGGAAAGAGAAGCATACCTTATCAAGAAAGCGAAAGAGATTTACAAAGAAAAAGAGTGGAAAGAGTTTTATAGAGAATTTGGGAAACCAGAAATCAGTTCTTTCAAAACCATTTGGGACGACACAGACCCCTATAGCCAGTATTATGGATCAAAAAAAGGAGATCTTTTCTATAAAGTTACTTTCTTCCACGATAAGACCAAAGAACAAATGGTAACAGGTTATGCGGCACAGATTACTATAAGAGATAAAGATGGAAAAGCCGTGCTTATTTACTTAGGCAGTAATATTGGAGTTCTACTTAGAAACAAACAAGGAGAAATAGGGAGATGAGAACTTTAATAATTGCTCTCTTTATGCTGTGCATGTATCTACCCAACCACGCACAAAAGCTATCGGAACTACCACAAAAGGAAAGAGAAGCATACCTCATAAAGAAAGCGAAAGAAATCTACAAAGAAAAAGAATGGAAAAAGTTTTATAGAGAATTTGGGAAACCAAAGATTAAATCGTTTAAAGTAGAAGGCGAATGTTCGGATTCCACCGATCCCTTTTATACATGTAAAGATGGAGACATTTATTATGATGTATACTTTTTCTACGATGAAAGCAAAGAAGAGATGGAAGAAGATTATGCTGCAAAAGTCATCATCAGAGACAGAGATGGAAAGGCGGTCGCTATAGAACTGGGAAGTACTATAGGTGTGGTACTTAGAAATAAACAAGGAGAAGTAGGAAGATGAAAACTTTAATAATCGCTCTCTTTATGCTGTGCATGTTTCTACCTAACTACGCACAAAAGCTATCGGATCTACCACAAAAGGAAAGAGAAGCATACCTCATAAAGAAAGCGAAAGAAATCTACAAAGAAAAAGAATGGAAAGAATTTTATAGAGAATTTGGAGAGCCTGAAATCCAACAAGTACGCATGGTTATAGACACTCCTAAAAGCATCAATGCATATTCTGACTCCAAGAAAGGAGATATCTATTACAAGGTTTTCTTCTTTTATGATGAGAATAAGGAGGAAATGGAAACAGAGTTTGCTGCAAGAGTTACCATCAGAGATAAAGATGGAAAAGCCGTGCTTATTTACTTAGGCAGTAATATTGGGGTCATACTAACCGATAAAAATGGAGAAGTAGGAAGATGAGAACTTTGATAATTGCTCTCTTTATGCTGTGCATGTATCTACCTAACTACGCACAAAAGCTATCGGATCTACCACAAAAGGAAAGAGAAGCATACCTCATAAAGAAAGCGAAAGAAATCTACAAAGAAAAAAAGTGGAAAAAGTTTTATAGAGAATTTGGGATACCAAAAATTGATTCTCTTAGAACAATTAAAGATGGAGTTGTTCCCAAGAGTCCTTACTATCAATGTAAGAAAGGAGACATTTATTATGAAGTATACTTTTTCTACGATGAAAGCAAAGAAGAGATGGAAGAAGATTATGCTGCAAAAGTCATCATCAGAGACAGAGATGGAAAGGCGGTCGCTATAGAACTGGGAAGTACTATAGGTGTGGTACTTATAAACAAACAAGGAGAAGTAGGGAGATGAGAACTTTAATAATTGCTCTCTTCATGCTGTGCATGTATCTACCCAACCACGCACAAAAGCTATCGGATCTACCACAGAAAGAAAGAGAAGCATACCTTATCAAGAAAGCGAAAGAGATTTACAAAGAAAAAGAGTGGAAAGAGTTTTATAGAGAATTTGGGAAACCAGAAATTGATTCTCTTAGAACAATTAAAGATGGAGTTGATCCCAAGAGCCCTTACTTTCAATGTAAGAAAGGAGACATTTACTATAGAGTATTCTTTTACTATGATGAAGAAAAGGAAGAAATGGAAACTGAGTTTGCTGCAAGAGTTACCATAAGGGATAAAGATGGAAAAGCCGTGCTTATTTACTTAGGCAGTAATATAGGAGTCATACTAACCGATAAAAATGGAGAAGTAGGGAGATGAGAACTTTAATAACCGCTCTCTTTATGATGTGCATGTATCTACCCAACCACGCACAAAAGCTATCGGATCTACCACAAAAAGAAAGAGAAGCATACCTCATAAAGAAAGCGAAAGAAATCTACGAAGAAAAAGAATGGAAAGAATTTTATAGAGAATTTGGAGAGCCTGAAATCCAACAAGTACGCATGGTTATGGACACTCCCAAAAGCATCAATACGTATTCCGACTCCAAGAAAGGAGATATCTATTATAAAGTTATCTTCCGCTATGACGAGAGCAAAGAAGAGATGGAAGAAGATTATGCCGCAAAAGTCATCATCAGAGACAGAGATGGAAAGGCGGTCGCTATAGAATTGGGAAGTACTATAGGTGTGGTTCTTAGAAATAAACAAGGAGAAGTAGGGAGATGAGTATTTAATACCATACAACGCTATACGCTACTTCGGAGTAATTTATCTCTTCTATAGTTTGAAACAAAAAAGTACAGCCAAGACAAATGTCTTGACTGTACTTTTTTCATTTTAAGTTCAGTTCGAAACTCGTTCCAACTGAATACCCACTTTTGCTCCCTTATACTTTTCCAAGAGCTTCTGTATCACGTCTATGGTAGGGTCATTTTTGAGCTGTTTGCCAACCTTCGTTGCAGTTTGAGAGATTTTCAATAACACCCCTGCGTCCATAAGCAAGCTTATTTTCTTATGATCTATAGCACTTACCATAGGCTTTATTTGTACCACACTATGCTTCATATTGACTATCCGCTTATCCATATCGTAAGTATAAGCACCATTGGTTCCTTTGCCTTTATAAGTTATGGTATAGGTTCCATCATTTAAGAACTCGCATAAACTACCTGTTCCGAATCCTAATTTCCCCACCCACTTATCTGCAGCTTCTTCTATTTTTTGTTCGGCTACTACACTGCCTGCTTTGGAAAGTAAATCTTTCCCTTCCAACTTACAGTCTATACCTACGTATTTCCACTTTCCTACGATGTTCGGTGCTTGCGTATTGGCTACTTTTTCTGTTACCGTTTCCTTTACCCCTTTCAGGATAGAACCTAAACTTTGTGCTTGTACTGAGGTGGCAGCCATAGTAAATAGCAGTGCAAATACCGCTCCTTTTGTCCAATTCTTAGTCATTTGTTTTTGTCTATTGATTTGTTCTTATGATGTAGCCACAATCGTTCTTATAAGAAAAAGAAGTTGTGCCTTACAACGTGTCAAAGGTAGATATTCTTCTTACCTTTGCTACTTAAATAATGATAAAAGCCATCAAGAAGCATTCCCGTATATGAAAATCGTATTTTTACTCGTAGGAAAAACAGCAGAGAAAATCTATGAGCAACTCATACAAGACTATGCCTCACGCCTACAGCACTACATAGGCTTTGAGATACAAGTGATACCGGAACTCAAACAAACCAAGAGCCTCAGCCCTGAACAACAAAAGGAACGAGAAGGAGAACTTATCCTCAAGGCATTGCAAAGCGGAGATTATCCTGTTTTGTTGGACGAACGTGGCAAAGAGTTTAGGTCTGTGGAATTTGCCACTTGGATAGAAAAAAAGACACATACAGTAAATAAAAGGTTGATTTTCATAGTAGGCGGTCCTTATGGCTTCTCTCCAGCTGTTTATCAAGCGGCACAAGAAAAAATCTCACTTTCCAAAATGACATTTTCTCACCAGATGGTACGCCTATTTTTCGTAGAACAACTTTATCGGGCTATCAATATCCTCAACGGAGGTCCTTACCATCATGAATAACAAAACTATAGCAACCCTCTACAAGGAGCAAGAAGAAAATACCCATTTTTAGGTATTGCACAGCTATAGAGATGCCCCTACCTTTGCAGTGTTAGTCATACATTTATTACGTAAACCACAAAAGTAAAAGTTAGTTATTAGTTATGAGCGCTCTACGAAGAGATTCGTGGAGCGTTTTCTTTTTCCCTCACTATATTCTATTATTAAGTGTATTTTTTCCTGCAATATTTTTTACTTATCTTTGTCACTGTAAAACCGAACATACAAGATATACTTTATGAAAAATTTTATATTAAGAACACTACTGTTTATCATCGTGTTGATAACACTACCTATTGGAGGTATACTTTTTAATGCTTTAATTTTACTACAAGTCTTCCAAAAAGATATAGTTCTTAGACTATTTGATTTCTTCACAGTTCCTATAAAAAGATATAAATCTACTCTTTCAACTCCATAGACAATAGTCGGAGCTCAAAGGCTAAAAAAATATACTCCCAATCTATCAAGGATTGGGAGTATATTTTTTTACAATACTAAAGGAGCTATATATTTATTGCATATAAAGCTCCTTTTTTTTTGCTTTTTGTTTGTTCTTGTTCATCTTTCCTATATATTTGCTATCGTATAAAACTAACTCATTAACTAACATGAAAGTAGGACTTTTTATCCCCTGCTACATAAACGCGGTCTATCCTGAAGTTGGTGTAGCATCTTACAAATTGCTTAAATCGTTGGGCATAGATGTAGACTATCCATTAGATCAGACTTGCTGTGGGCAGCCCATGGCAAACGCAGGGTTCGAAAACGAATCAAAAGAGCTGGCTAAACGTTTTGACCAACTCTTTGAGCAGTATGATTATATAGTTGGACCTTCTGCCAGCTGTGTCGTATTCGTGAGAGACAATTATTCAAAGTTCTTACCCAAGAAAGAACACAAGGCACACAAATGTACAGATGAACGCATCTACGAGATTTGTGAATTTATTCACGACATTGTGAAACCTACAGCCCTTCCCAAAGCTGTTTCTTTCCCTCACAAGGTAAGTATCCAAAATAGTTGCCATGGCGTACGCCTTATGCACCTTTCTGCTCCCAGCGAACATACAGTACCTTATTTTAACAAGCTCCGCAATCTGCTTTCTTTGGTAAAAGACATAGAGATAGTAGAGCCAGAACGCATTGATGAATGTTGTGGTTTCGGTGGTATGTTTGCTGCAGAAGAATTTTCTGTATCTGCACAAATGGGACGAGACAAAGTAGAAAGACACATAAAGACAGGCGCAGAGTATATAGTAGGAGCAGACAGCTCATGTATGATGCACCAAGGTGGTATCATAGAAAGAGAAAAGCTACCTATCAAAACTTGCCATGTAGTTGAAATTTTAGCACACGGACTATGAGCACAAAACATTCAAAATCAGCAGAAGCATTTCAAAAAAATAAAGAAATGGCAAAATGGCACGACCAAACCCTTTGGTTAGTGCGTGAAAAAAGAGATAGACAAAGTAAAGGAGTGCCGGAATGGGAACTATTGAGAGAGATGGCTATGCAAACCAAGCTCTATTCCAATAGCCACTTACCGGAACTTTTGGAAGAATTCGAAAAGAATGCTATAGCCAATGGCGTACATGTACACTGGGCAAAAGACGCAGAAGAGTACAACGAAATCATCTACGGTATTCTGAAAAAACATAACGTAAAGAAATTTATCAAGAGTAAATCTATGCTCTCCGAAGAGTGTGAGCTCAATGAACACTTGATAGAAAAAGGTATAGACGTAGTAGAAAGCGACCTTGGTGAACGCATCATACAGCTTATGCATAAGAAGCCAAGCCACATCGTAATGCCTGCTATCCACATCAAGAAAGAAGAAATAGGCGAACTCTTCGTGAAAGAAATGGATACAGAACCCGGAAACAACGACCAAACTTACCTTACTCACGCGGCACGCCGTAACCTCCGCCAAAAATTCATAGAAGCAGAAGCAGCTATGACTGGTGCCAACTTTGTGGTAGCCAGCACAGGAGAAGCTGTAGTTTGCACCAACGAAGGTAATGCAGATATGGGAACTTCTCAGCCTAAAATTCAAATTACAGCTTTCGGTATAGACAAAATTGTCCCCAACAGAGAAGCCTTAGGTATCTTTACTCGTCTTTTGGCACGTTCTGCTACAGGACAACCTATCACTACTTATACTGCACACTACCAAAAACCACGCCATGGCGGAGAATTACACTTCGTCATCGTAGACAATGGACGTACAGAAATCCTCAAGGACGAAAAGCACGTGAAAACTATGAACTGTATCCGTTGTGCAGCTTGTATGAACACTTGCCCCGTGTACAGACGTAGTGGTGGTTATTCTTACACTTATTTCATTCCGGGTCCTATCGGTATCAACTTAGGTATGCTCAAGGGAGCCAAGAAGTATTACGACAACGTTTCTGCTTGCTCTTTATGCCACTCTTGTCAAGATGTTTGCCCTGTGAAAGTAGACCTCGCAGATCAAATCTATGATTGGAGACAAAAATTGGATAAGTTCGGAGTAGCCAGCAGCGAAAAGAAGAGAATGTCTCAAGGCATCAAATTCCTCATGGAAAGACCTAAGCTATTCAACTTTGCGATGAGTGCAGGACACCTGCTCAACTCTTTCCCAAGATTTATGGTGTATAACAACCTGAACGACTGGGGTAAAGACCGCGAACTTCCAAAGTTTGCAAAAGAAAGCTTCAACGAAATGTGGAAAAAAAACAAAGTAAAGTAAATCACTATGAGCAGTAGAGAACAAATATTGGCTGCCGCTAAGCAAAATACGCTAAAGCGTTACAATAAGCCAGACTATACAGAACTGGAAAAGCAAGCCTTGACCTTCGATAATAAAATAGAAAAATTCTGTGAAATGATGAAGGCTGTAGGTGGTCAAGTAGCAGTATTGGAAGAAGGACAAAACATTAACGATGTCATCAAGGCGCACTTCCCCGATGCTAAAAGAATAGCAACAAACCTCAAAGAAGTAACCTGCTTAGGACAACCGCAAGCTATCACTTGCGCAACCTTCCACCCTGACGATGTAGAAAAGCCCGGAGAACTGAACGGTACAGATCTGGCTATCCTGCAAGGACACTTGGGTGTTTGTGAAAATGCAGCAGTATGGGTAAAACAAGATATGGAGCAACGTACCATCTTCTTTATCTCGGAAGCTATCGTACTCATTGTGGACAGAAATACTCTCGTAAACAATATGCACGAAGCATACAAGAAAGTGGAAACAGGAGATATGGGGTATGCTACCTTTATATCCGGACCTTCCAAAACAGCAGATATTGAGCAAGCCTTAGTAATGGGTGCACACGGCGCACGTGTAGCTTTGGCTATTCTCGTATAAACAAAAAAACAAAGAGAGGTATAGAGGAAACCGAGGGTTGGACAGTTTATACTTAACTCCTCTTTGAAAAAGAAAAATGAGGCACACCTAAACTAAGGTGTGCCTCATTTTTTTAGACAAATTTCTATCGGATTTGAAAGAAACTTCTATGCCTCGATTGGCAAGATAGTGAAAGCTTAGCAATAGCCGGGTTTCCCCTCTCTACTCCTCTATGGGATAGTGTATTTCGTACTGAGGAATAGAACTCGGCTACTATCTTATTAACATAGAAAAATTGCTTCTTCCTCCGAATATGTATAATTTTGTCTTAATATACGCTTTTGTAAAGGAGCGTATAGACAACTATTCAATCCGAGTAAGAAACAGACCGATCTATATAATGAAACGTGTATGACAGATGAGGAAATTTTGGCACGAGACCAGCAAGACGAAAAGTTGGTAAATGATGCTTTCCAAGAATTATTGGAACGATATTTGGAAACAAAGCATCGTAAAAAGGTAGAAATCATCACTAAAGCTTTTCGTTTTGCCAAACAAGCCCACAAGGGTATTCGTAGAAAATCCGGAGAACCTTATATCTTGCACCCTATAGCCGTGGCACGTATAGCGTGTTGCGAAATAGGCTTGGGGTCTACCTCTATCTGTGCGGCACTTCTACACGATGTGGTGGAAGATACGGACTACACAGTAGAAGATATTCAGAACTTATTCGGAGACAAGATAGCCCAAATAGTAGAGGGACTTACGAAAATTTCCAGTGGTATGTTTACAGGGCAGACTTCAGCGCAGGCAGAAAACCTGAAGAAACTGCTCCTTACTATGAATGAAGACATCAGAGTGATTCTTATCAAGATTGCAGACAGGTTACACAATATGCGTACCCTTGGCTCTATGGCTGCCAATAAGCAATATAAGATAGCAGGAGAAACACTCTATATTTATGCACCTTTGGCAAACAGACTCGGACTGAATAGGATAAAAACAGAATTGGAAGATCTGAGTTTTGCCTATGAACACCCCGAGCAGTACAAGGAAATTCAGGAAAAATTGGCTTCTACGCAGGTAGACCGAGATAATCTTTTTTCCGAATTTACAGAGCCTGTTCGCAAGATGTTAGACCAGATGGGCTTCCAATACCATTTATTGGCACGTATAAAAAGCCCTTATTCTATCTGGCAAAAGATGCAGAAGAAGCATATCAATTTTGATGAGGTCTACGATCTATTGGCTGTGCGAATTATTTTCAAACCCCGTACACCGGACAGTGAGGAAAGCGACTGCTTTGCTATCTATTTGGGACTTTCCAGACTGTACAAAGAACACCCCGAAAGGCTACGCAACTGGATCAGTCAGCCTAAAGCAAATGGCTACCGCGCCTTGCACGTAACCTTGATGAGTGGAAAAGGGCGTTGGGTAGAAGTCCAAATACGTAGCGAAAAGATGGACGACCTCGCAGAACAAGGATTTGCTGCGCACTGGAAGTATAAAGAAGGAGCTGTAGGAGAAGAAGAAAGCGAACTTACCAAGTGGCTCAAAACTATCAAGGAAATTTTGGCAGACCCACAGCCCAGTGCTATGGATTTCTTGGACACTATCAAGATGAATCTTTATTCTTCGGAAATCATCGTTTTCACTCCGAAAGGAGAAATCATCACGATGCCACAGAATTGTACTGCCTTAGACTTCGCCTTTTCTATTCATACATTCTTGGGAAGCCACTGTATAGGAGCAAAGGTGAACCATAAATTGGTGCCTATGAGCCATAAATTGCAAGGTGGCGATCAAGTAGAAATTCTTACTTCCAATTCTCAGAAAGTACAACCCTCTTGGTTGGATATAGCTACCACAGCCAAAGCTAAAGCCAAGATAGATTCTATCCTGCGTAAAGAACGGAGAGAGTATATTCAGAAAGGCGAAGATACCTTGCGTACATTCCTCAAAGAAGCAGGATATGAGCTGACAGATGCACATCTGCGCACCCTCACTACAGCTCACGGGCTTTCTAATTCCGATGAGTTTTTATTGCAGATAGGCAGAGGCATTGTAACTTTGATACAAGCAGATATAGATACCTTAGCTCCTAAACGAAAGGGAAATACAGGGTGGAAAAAATTCATTCCTTTTAACTTGGCAGGCAATAGCAATACGATGAAACCCATCGTACCGCCTACTCCCGTAGTAAGGGATATAGATAAGAAAAAAGTATTTAAGGTAACACCGGAAGATAAAGCCAGTTACATCATAGCAGACTGCTGTAAACCCATTCCGGGAGACGATGTTCTGGGATATATAGACAACGATAATCGTATCATCATTCATAAACGGCAATGCTCTATAGCTACCCAACTGAAGAATAGTTTTGGAGATCGTCTTTTGGCGGTAGAGTGGGAAACCGGGCGAGCTATGGACTTTCCTGTGTATTTATATATCAAAGGATTAGACAATATAGGTATGCTGAACAAAGTAACGCAGGTAATTTCTGCAGACCACAATATGAATATGCAACGTATGAATATCATCGTGAATGATGGTATTTTTGAAGGACGTATCCAAGCTTTGGTACACGATGTGAAAGATGTGGCACAGCTCAGCAGACATCTCAAAGAAATTCCCGGACTCACACAAGTTGTTCGCTTGGAAAGCTTTGAAGAAGTGTTCAATGGCTGAGAAGTAACATAAAGCCGGTAGTCCCTGAATGTATATGATGAATTGAGCATCATTACTTCAATACCTTTTTCAAGAAAGGCTTATTGATGAGGAAAGGTAGCATCAGAACAAAAACATTCTGATGCTACCTTTCTTTTTTACGTGCATTTTCTACTATTTCTCTACAGGAATGAAGCTGATAGCGACACCGCCACCGGCAGCTATCTTGAGCACAGGAAGCATATCTTCTCCGGTTACATAGAGCGTGTGTATATCTACAGGTAAGGGATTGGTACGCCAGTCTGCGTCTTTGCCATCTATATATATACGTGCCTCGTAGGTAGTATGAGGACGTAGGAAGTGGAGAGATTGGCGTGGCATAGTGTACGCCTCGTTTCCTGTGATAACTCCCAGGAAGAACCTGTCTCCTGCTCTACGTACTACACCATATTCCCTGCCCGGATAACCGAAGAGCGGAAAGGATTCATCTATGTCCGCTCTGTAATCCTTAAAGAACTGAAAAGCGTTTTCTCCCTCGTAGTGTTCCGGAAGATCCGAAGCCATTTGCCAAGGTGAGTAAAGTACTATCCAAGCAGCTATTTGTCCGGCACGTGTAGTATTGAGTCTACTGTTGCCTTCGTCTTCATTATTCCAATTCCGATATTGTGGAGAAGTTTTAGTCTTACTGTGCAGTATATCGAACACGCCCGGTGTATAGTCCATAGGACCCGACAGTAGACGAGTGAAGACTAGAATACTATGATGTTCGGGACTATTGCCACGACTCCACGCATTCCATTCCATACCTTTAGCTCCTTCTCGTGTCATCATATTGGGCCACGTACGGCGTATGCCTGTATCTTTAATAGGTTCGTGCGCATTTACCATAATACCATACTTTGCTGCTGTTTCTACTACACGCCGATAGTGTCTTACCGCATATTGTCCGTGGTGCTTTTCACCGTTAGTGTACCCTCCGGCATAGCCCGTTTTAAGATAGTGCATATCGTGTGCTATGCTCCAGCGCAATGCTGAATCTAAAACTGATTCGTAATAAGGAACATTGCCTCCGGTCTCGTGGTGATTCATAAGTTTTACACCGCGCTGTGCAGCGTGCTTTCTGATACTGTCTAAGTTGAAATCTGCGTAAGGTTTCATAAAGTTGAGCTTCTGTTCTCCACCCCAAGTTTCCCAACCTTCGTTCCACCCTTCAAATAATACGCCCTCTATGCCATTGTCCGCTGCGAAATCTATGTGGCGTATTGCATTGGCTGTAGTTGCACCGTGTCTTTCTCCCATTGTCCAAGATTGTATACCTACGTGCATTCCCCACCAAACGCCCACATAGCGTAATGGACGAATCCACGATGTATCGGCTATTTTGCAGGCAGGATTGAGATGTTGCCACATAGCACTGTAGGAAACAAGGTCTATCGCCTTTGTGCCAATAATGATAGAACGCCAAGGGGTTTCAAAGGTGTGTCCCATACGTGCCATAATACCATCTCTCCACGCTGCGGTGTAAGTAGCTTTTAGAGTACGTGAACCTATCTTTTTGCTAAGGGTCATTTCCGGATAGTCTGTCAGTGCGGCTTCGTGAATACTTGCCCAAAGTCCTCCTTCCAATTCCATCGTGATGGGAGTGTTCGCATCTTGGAGGCTGTCTAAAGTCATAGTGCGATAATCCAATTCGTAGGTGTCATTGTTTGCCGGTATGCTCCACGTCTTCGCAGGTGCAGTGAAAGGAAAGCTTGTCAGTTCGTCCATTATCATCACAGAGTCCGAGCGTACTCCTTCGTATCTATATCGTATTGCCATTCCTTCATTGTATAGCCTGCAAACGATGCTAAGGGTAGCACCTTCTTCTGTTCTGTAAGGGAGAATCATCTCGCAAAAGTGGTCTCTGTTTATTTTGTTTTCTCCCCACGGCATAACGTAAGTACTGTCTATGGTTTGATAAATAGGAGAACCTATGGACTGAAGATGGGTAGATAGATTTTGCCCTGACCGAGTAATCAATCCCAACTGCCCGTCTTTCAGTATCGGTCGCTTCTCACGATGTAGTGTGTAGGTAAGGCTGCCTGTAGTGGCATTATGTTTTATGTGCAGAGCCAACTTTCCATCTGGCGAATGTAGGTTTTGTGCCGTAATAGAGGTAGAGGCTATGAGCAGAAAAGCCAAGAGAACTTGTTTCATTGAATTTTGTATTTTGTGAGCGTAAAG
This sequence comes from Phocaeicola sp., assembly GCA_022764505.1. Classification (GTDB taxonomy): domain Bacteria; phylum Bacteroidota; class Bacteroidia; order Bacteroidales; family Bacteroidaceae; genus Phocaeicola. Next base: position 12,061 of record JALEQJ010000011.1, read on the forward strand.
GTATGGATTTTCTCTGTTTGCGTAAAACTAAACAGGGTACAGCTCCGTATGTGAACTGTACCCTGTTTATTCTAGATGAAAAGCGGTATTTTATTCTTCCGGCTTCATATTTGTGTACACGTTTTGTACATCGTCAAACTCTTCCAAGCGTTCTACCATTTTGTCCAAAGTTTCACGTTGCTCGGGTGTAACGTCTTTTTGGTCGTTTGGTATGTAGGTAAAGTCTCCTCCCACTTCTTCAAAGCCGAGTTCTTCCAAGTGTTTTTGGATTGCGGCATAGCTCTTGGGGTCTCCGTAAATGGTTACAGTACCTTCCTCCGGGTCTTCATCAAATTCATCTTCTACATTGAAGTCTATGAGATCCAAGATGAGTTCTTCCATATCTACACTGTCTTTCTTCTTGAAAGTGAAGACACATTTATGGTCAAACAGGAATGCCAAAGAACCGGTAGTTCCCAAGTTGCCACCGAATTTATTGAATACCGAGCGCACATCTGCTACAGTACGTGTGGTATTGTCTGTGAGTGTATCTACGAATACTGCTATTCCGTGAGGTCCATAGCCTTCGTAAGTCATACCTTTGTAGTCGCTTTGGTCTTTTCCCATTGCGTTTTTGATGGCACGTTCTATATTGTCCTTAGGCATATTTTCACGCTTACAAGTAGCAATGACAGAACGGAGTGTGGGGTTGGTTTCTGCATCAGGACCTCCGGACTTCACTGCAATGGCAATTTGTTTGCCAAGTCTTGTAAAAGTCTTTGCCATATGTCCCCAACGTTTCATTTTTGCGGCTTTTCTATATTCAAATGCTCTTCCCATAGGTAGTATATCGTTTATATGTTTATCTTAATTGTGCGCCCAATTTGTTTTGGAGGTTCTGCACTATTTTTTGCATAATTTTTTCTATTTGTTTCTCTTGTAGCGTAGCACTATCGTCTTGCAATACGAAACTTACAGCATAGCTTTTTTTGCCTGCTTCCAAGTTCTTTCCTTCGTAGACATCAAAGAGTTCTACAGATTTCAGCAGTTTTCTTTCTGTTTCGTAAGCAATGGCTTCTATCTGTGAGAAAGAAATGGATTTATCTATGAGCAATGCCAAGTCTCTGTGTACAGCAGGATACTTTCCTATTTCTTTGAAATACACTCTTTCTTTTCTGATGAGCTTCATCAGTATATCCCAGTTTAGGTCTGCATAGTATACAGGTGCGCCGATGTCCATCTTCTTGAGGAGTTTTTGTGCTACGATACCGAGTGTAGCTACGAGTTCTCCTTGACGAGTATGTATGCTGATGGCATTGCTGTAAATATCATTGGTCAATGTACCGAAGACGATCTTTCCGAAGTTTACTCCTAAACGTCTGAAAATATTCAGCACGTGCGCTTTGAGTTCAAAGAAACTACTGTCTTCGTCCGGGTGCGCCCAAGAATTGCTTACACGCTTTCCTGTAAGCCAGAGTCCCAAATGGAAAGATTCTGCATAAGGAGCCAATACTTTTTCTGCTTGTTTCTTTGTAGAATCAAAATGATAGACATTGCCAAATTCAAAAAGTCTGAGGTCTGCGTGTTTACGTTTGCTATTGTATTCTACAGATTCCAATCCTCCGAAGAGTAAGGTGGCACGCATTACATTGAGGTCGTTACTCAATGGGTTCATCAGCCTTACCAGATTTTCGGACTTGAAAGTTTCGGATTCATCGTAGTAAGCTGCGGCTGTGAGAGAATTGTTCAGTATTTCGTGGAAACCGGCACCTACCAATTGTTCGGAAATCAGTGTTTGGAGTTTGGCAGAGGTATCTGTATCTGTCTTTACGGTAAGGGTAGAATGGATAGACTGTGGTATTTCCACATTATTGTAACCATAGATACGGAGAATGTCTTCTACTACGTCGCAAGGGCGAGTTACATCTACTCTATAAGGAGGAACACGTAGTTCCAATGCTTCTGCTGTTTCTGCTACTATTTCTATTTCCAATGTTTGCAGGATAGACTTGATTGTAGCCGGCTCAATATGTTTCCCTACTAAGGCATCTACATAAGCATAAGACAAGTGGATAGGAGTGTGTGCTACCGGAGTAGGATAGACATCTACTATTTCCGACGAAACACTGCCGCCTGCCAATTCTTGTGTCAAAGCTACAGCCAACTGTAGGGCAACGAGTGGCATATTGGGGTCTGCACCACGTTCAAAACGGAAAGACGCATCTGTGCTTAATCCGTGTCTGCGTGCTGTTTTTCTTACCCAAGACGGGTGGAAGTATGCACTCTCAAAGAAGATGTTTCGGGTAGTGGCGGTAACGCCTGAATGAAGTCCGCCGAATACTCCGGCTATGCAAAGTGGTTTCTCTGCATCGCAAATCATAAGGTCTTGTGCCGAGAGTTTACGTTCTACTTCGTCCAGTGTAGTAAAAGGTGTACCTTCTGCGCAAGTACGTATATGTATGCTGCGACCGGCTATTTGATCTGCATCGAAACAGTGCATAGGCAGACCATAAGCGTGCAGTACATAGTTTGTGATGTCTACTATATTGTTGATAGGACGTACACCGATGGTGCGCAATTTATTTTGTAGCCATTCCGGGCTTTCTTTTACTTCTACGCCTGTCATAGTAATGCCGGCATAGCGCAAACAACCTTCTGTTTCTTCTATCTGCACTTGGATAGGCAATGCCTTATTGTCTGCTATGATAGAAGTAAAGACAGGTTTTCTGATGGAAGTAGGAATACCATTTTGTACCAAGTACGCATAGAGGTCTCTGGCTACTCCGTAATGTGAGCAGGCATCTGTACGGTTGGGAGTAATGTCTACTTCCAATACATAGTCGCTTTCTACTTTATAATAGTCCTTGGCGAGTGTACCTGCCGCTATATGAGGAGGTAAGACGATGATTCCTTCGTGGGAAGTACCTACGCCTATTTCGTCCTCTGCGCAAATCATACCATAAGATTCTACACCGCGTAGTTTGGATTTCTTGATAGTGAAACTTTCTTCTCCTTGATATAGTGTAGTCCCAATGGTAGCTACAATGACCTTTTGCCCTTTGGCTACATTGCTGGCACCACACACCACTTGTATAGGTTCTTCTGCACCGATGTTTACAGTCGTGATGTGCATATGATCAGAATTGGGGTGAGGCTCGCAAGTGAGGACTTCTCCTACTACTAATCCTTGGAGACCTCCTTTGATGGTTTGTACTTCTTCTACGCTACCCGTTTCCAAACCTATAGAGGTAAGGGCTTCTGCCACTGCTTCTGGCGTGAGGTCAAAGTCTACATATTCTTTGAGCCACTGATAGGAGATATTCATATATAATTCTTCTTTTCTAAAATGCTAATTTTCCGTGTTGCAAAGGTAATACTTTCTCTCCGAAGACTGTTTCCTCCGAAGTGCAAAATATATGCGTAGTCCTCATTCTATAGAGGAGGAGTGGCATTTTCATTTCTTTCTTACAGCTGCTTTCACAGTGTTGTTCTTAAAATCTATTCCCTGATAGATTTATAGTTTTAGTTCTTGCGTTATCTGTTCTATTTTCTTGATAATCTCATCTACCGCCTCCTACTGCATCGCTGGAAAATTCTCTGTGGCGTACCAGTTCGTCACTTTTAGATACTCGTAGCCGTAAAGTAGTAGCTATAAGTAGCATTTTACCATTATAAAAGCTCTGCCGTAAGAATCACAGTTCTTTGGTTTCCATTAGAAGAATAAAGTATACAATCCTGTATATTCTTAATTTATGTGTAATTTCAAAACTAAAAACACTATATACTTATTATTTCATTACACAACCATAGCAAAATAACCAATAAAACAAAATAGATATATTTTCTATAGGAAATTATTTTGCTTGCGATTTTATAGGCTATACATTTGCTGAAGAAATAAAAACATAACAGTAAATAAGAATATGAAACATATCATTATAGGTGGCGTAGCCGGCGGTGCTACCGCAGCCGCTCGTATTCGCAGAGCAGACGAAAGTGCAGAGATTATACTCATAGAAAAAGGAAAATATATTTCTTACGCCAACTGTGGCTTACCTTATTATATAGGAGGAGTAATAGAAGAGCGTGAAAAACTTTTCGTGCAGACTCCGGAGAGTTTCGGGAACAGATTCAACATAGACGTTCGAGTAGAAAACGAAGCTGTAAGCATTGATACAGAGAAGAAATCGGTACTCATAAGGCGTGCAGATGGAACAACCTACGAAGAAAGATATGACAAGCTCCTGCTTTCTCCCGGTTCTACCCCCGTACGTCCTCCTTTGACAGGCATAGACATAGAAGGTATCTATACATTGAGAAATGTAGAAGATACAGATCGCATCAAGCAGTATCTACAGACACACCCCGTAAAGAGAGCCGTAGTGGTAGGTGGAGGATTCATAGGCTTGGAAATGGCGGAAAATCTCGCACATACAGGTGCTGCAGTAAGCCTCGTGGAAATGGGAAATCAGGTGATGGCACCTATAGACTTTTCTATGGCTGCACACATACACAGACACTTGGAAGACAAAGGTGTCCAACTTTATTTGGAGAAAGGTGTTTCGGGATTTGAAAAAGCAGGAGAAAGCCTCCGTGTCTTACTCAATGATGGCAGTAGTCTTGAAACAGATTTGGTATTACTCTCTATCGGGGTGCGCCCGAATGTGGACTTAGCTCAAACGGCAGGCATTGTCCTTGGGGAACGTGGCATAAAAGTCAATGCCTATCTGCAAACTTCGGCACAAGACGTGTATGCTGTAGGGGACGCAATAGAATTTGAGCACCCCATCACAGGAAAGCCTTGGCTCAATTACTTGGCAGGTCCGGCCAACAGACAAGGGCGCATAGTAGCAGACAATATGGTATTCGGAAACAAAAGTATGTATGAAGGAGCCATCGGTACAGCCATAGCCAAAGTTTTCGACCTTACTGTAGCTACTGTAGGATTACCTGCCAAGCAACTGAAACAGCAGAATATCCCTTATCAGAGCAGTATAACCTTCTCTTCTTCTCACGCCGGTTATTATCCCGGTGCATTCCAGATAACCATTAAGCTTACGTTCCACCCTGTATCCGGTCTTTTATATGGTGCGCAGATAGTGGGCATAGATGGTGTAGATAAACGCATAGATGTACTGGCACAAATGATAAAGCAGAAAAAGACCATTTATGATTTAGTACAGATAGAACAAGCCTATGCACCTCCTTTCTCCTCTGCCAAAGACCCTGTAGCGATAGCCGGCTATGTAGCTGCCAATATCATTTCCGGAGCTATGCGCCCCATCTATTGGAGAGAGTTGGAAGCACTGAACAGAGATAAGGTACTACTCATAGATACACGTACTCCGGCAGAATTTGAACTCGGAAGCATAGAAGGAGCAAAGAACATTCCCCTCGATGAGCTTCGCCAGCGCATAGATGAAATACCACAAGACAAAGAAGTGATTGTTTTTTGCGCTGTGGGACTGCGAGGCTATCTTGCACAACGTATATTGATGGGTAGAGGATATACCAATGTAAGAAATCTCTCCGGAGGATACAAACATTATTCCGTAGCCACAGCACCTATCGGGCAGAGCGAGCCACCTCTGCGTCCTATGCTTCGGCAAGCAGAAAACAATACTATACATACCCTGCGTGTAGATGCCTGCGGCTTACAATGTCCCGGACCTGTTATGAAGCTAAAAAACACCATAGACAGCATTCACGTGGGCGAACGTGTAGAAATAAAAGCTACCGACGCTGGATTTCCACGAGATGCACAAGCGTGGTGCCGTTCTACAGGGCATTTACTCATAGGAGAAACCCACGAAAACGGGTATCATACAGTAGTGATAGAGAAGCAGGAGCAAGAAGAAATAACGGCAGGAAAACAAAAGCTACCGAAAAATAAAACCTTTATTATGTTTAGTGATGATTTGGACAAGGCTTTGGCTACCTTTGTGCTGGCTAATGGAGCAGCCGCCACAGGACACAAGGTTTCTATCTTCTTCACGTTTTGGGGGCTCAATGTCATTAAGAAAGAGCAGAAGCCTGCAGTACAGAAAGACCTCTTCGGGAGAATGTTTGCCTTTATGTTACCCGGTAGCTCCCAAAAGCTGAGCTTATCCAAGATGAGTATGATGGGCATAGGAGATAAACTGATGCGCTACATTATGAAGAAAAAAGGTATCCAGCAGCTGGAAGAACTACGCCAACAAGCCTTAGAGAATGGAGTGGAATTTATCGCCTGTCAAATGTCTATGGATATGATGGGTATAGACCAGCGTGAACTGATGGACAAAGTAAGCATTGGAGGCGTAGCTACTTATATGGAAAGAGCAGAAGAAGCCAATGTAAACTTATTTATTTGAGAACGAGAAGAGCCGAAGATGGGAGCACCTATCTGTTCCCATCTTATCTCTTTCTATTTATAAACACTTGATGGACAAAGGAAAAATTTGTAAAATACGGGATATAGCACGTGCCATTGCCGAGTTAGACACTCGTCTTATGAACCAATTTGGTATCTGTATAAATGAAGCTATGCTACTCTGCATACTCTCCGAACACGAACTGATGACAGCCAGTGCTATAGCAGAAGAACTGGGAGTAACTCCCTCCAATGCGTCCAAAATCATTCGCATTGTGGAAGAAAAAGAATACATAGAACGTAGCATAGATAAAAGAGACCATCGCAAGATGTTCTTCTCACTCTCCAAAGAAGGACAGCAGAAAATAGAGACTATGAAAGCTTCTTCCATAGAGTTCCCTGCTATACTGCAAGAGATTATATAATCGTTTTGCTTTGAAGAAACTTATTCGGAGAAAGTATATCTCTCATCTACAGTCCCCGAAAGCTTGGTCTTAGCCTCTATCTTATCGTATAGCCAAGCTGTAGTTTTATACAGCAACAAGGCGGAGAAGAAACCCGCTATAGCATCTACCAGATAATGCGCTTGGATATACACCGTAGCTCCACACAGAAGCAAATAAAACAGCAGTAGGCTATAAGTGAGTTTTCTATTTGCTCGCCAAGAAAGTAGCATACAAATAGTAGATACACCTACGTGAGAACTGGGAAATGCCGCAGTGGGACGTTCCCCTACTTCTTGAGAAGATTCTACCAAACGATAAAAGAACCCTTCATCAAACAGAGGACGTTTGATAAGGAAAGTATGATGATTAAAGTAATCTCCTACCCAAGGGAATATACCTTCTTTTACTTTATCCAGCCCTATCGCACGGAAATAGAATTGAGGTCCGGCTACAGGCAAGACAATATAAATAAGGTAATAGATAAAAAACGAGGCAATAAGGATAAACAGCACTTTTTCCAATTCTGCCGGACGAAAGAAGAAATAGTAAAATGCCACCACTGCTATCATAGGATAATACAAGAAATAACCCATATTGAAGGCTTCACTTACCCAAAGCGAGGGGAAGAGCTGACTGAAAATAAGCGAGGGCTGACAACCAAACAAGAGCTGATCTGCCTGTGCAAAAACAGGATCTATATTGGGCAGTAAACGATTAAATTCAAAGGTATCCGGATACCAATAAGCCAATAAACCCATCTGTAATGCCATACGCACGAAAGCGGTAATCCGAGAGGGATACCAACTATAAAGCCCCCACGCGGCACCCATCAGAACAAGGATTCCCAAACGCTCCAAAAGCATAGTTGCAGGGTGATGCAGCTGATTAACAAAAATAAGAATGAGCACGGTAGTGATAAAATTGTACACCAAGCTCGCTTTCTCTATGGCATACAGTCTCCGTTCCAACGGAGTTATCTTGAATATATCTATTAAAGCCATTTTTCTTCTTTATACCAACGAATAGTTGCAGGCACTCCCTTGTGCAGTGGGTATTGTGGTACATAGCCCAATTCCTCTATCAAAGGTGAAATATCGCATTGCCAATTCCGTTGTTTCATCAGTTGATATTTATCCCTATTGAGTGTAGAAACTTTACCGAAACATTTTGCCACTTTCTCTGCCACGAAAGAAATACCATACAGCAACCATAGTGGACAAGTAAATCTGAACAACCAAGGATTTCCCAGTTCCTTTCTTACCAAGTCCGAGTAATCTCTACTGGCATATACAGCACCGTCCGACACAAAATAGCTACGACCTGCCTTACCCTTTTCTATCCCCAAGAAGACTGCTTGTACCAAGTCCTGCACATAGACAAAGGTTAAATCCTGTCTGCGGAAACCTGCGCTTATATCTACGTGGTTCCGAATGGATTTTGCCAAAAGAAAAAGATCCGCATCTCGTGGTCCATATACAGCAGTAGGTCTGAATACTACGGTAGAAAAATCTGTCTGCTTGTGCAAGTACTGTTCCGTACGCCATTTACTTTCTCCATATATAGTATTGGGGCGAGGAGTGTCTTGCTCTGTGATGGGCGTATAGTCTATTTCTCTCAATGCCCCCACAATACTCAAGGAACTGATGTAAATAAACTTCTCCGGTACAATGCCAGCCAATCTCAGCCCTTCTACCAAGTTTACAGTTGCATCATAGTTACCCCTTATATAGCCGGCATCTTCTACAGACTTTGTTACACCCGCACAATGGATTACATAGTCCCAGCCTCCATACATTTCTTTGTGCTGCTCCAATGCAGGCAGTAAGGCTGTGGGATTATTCAAGTCCAGCGTAGCAAAGTGTATGCGTGCATCTTGCAGATAACGTTTACTGCTGCTCTTGCGTACACCCGCCCAAGTCTGCATACCACGTTCCAAAGCTCCCTCCACGAGAAAGCTCCCTATGAAACCACTGGCTCCTGTGATAAGAATTTTCTTTCCTTGCATCTCTATGTTATTCTACAGGGGACAAAGATACAATCCATCTTCCGTAAAACCATACAATGTATAAAAGAGTATCTAAGTGATGAAAACAGAAAGTTTAACTCCACGCTTTCTCCTCTCTTTTTATACTGTTATAAACCCGCATAGATACGGAGCATATCTTATCGTGATAGCAAGGCTTCTTTCCGTGATACGGAACATATCTTATCACGATAGCGAGCATATCTTATCGGCACCCCTGCGAGATGACACTGTAGCAAGGTTTTTCTATAAGCAAATGAGCTGTATGTCTATAAGTGAAATGGTAAATGGGATTAACATAAAAACATCGCTTACCTCATTTCTTTTTAACAAAACGGAAAGCAAATGATCAAAACAAGAGATAATGAGTTTCGTTCACTTCTGCATTATTTATTGTGCCAAAATATAAAAAACGACCTCTCCGCATAAGAATAGCGTATATTTTCTTGCACATATTTTGAGGATTTCATACACTTGCAGTATAAAGTTACATTTCTGAAAAGTATTTATGGAAAACTCAGAAATTATTTCGTTAAAGATAAGTGGATAGAACATTTAGGTTCTCCCATTGATAGAAATAAAAATGGGGGAAAAACAAAAGATACTGTTCAATGTATAAAAAGCATCTATCGGAAATCCTCCCGGACTTTTACACCTATAAATATAAACCAATGAAAAAGATAGCAATTTTATTAGCCTTTTGTGTCAATATTTCCTTTTGTTTCGCTCAAGAAGAAATAAAAGATAGTACTTATTTTGCAACTATAGAGTTGGACAACGTTGTGGTAAAAGGAAATATGCCACGTGTGAAAACCAAAGGAAATGTTTCCAAGATTCTGGTTGCCAACACAGTGCTATCGAAAATGGGAACTGCAATGAGAATGTTATACCACACACCGGGTTTACACGCTGTAAATAACACTATAGAAGTCAATGGGTTGGGTGAACCTATTTATGTTTTGGACGGACGACTCTTATCCGATGCAAAAGTTCTGTCCACTCTGCAAGCCGACAATATAAAAAGCATTGAGATAGACAGAGCACCATCTGTAAAGTACAGTCCAAACGGACAACCCGTTATTACCATTACAACCATAAAGCATCTTAATGACTTTATATTTCTTAGTATTGGCAACTATTTGAAACAAACGAGAATGTTTTCAGATGTAGGCATTCTCAATATGATGGGACAATACAAAAATTTTTCAGCAAACTTGTCCTATATGGGCGGGAAAGACGGTAATAAGAACAAGGAAACTTATTTTCGCAATATCTATCGTGATGATATATTTTCTATTGAGCAAAAGCGAGAAACGCCTATAACTACCTTAGCACATAAGGTGAACTTCTCTGCCGATTATCAGTTGAATACAAAAAGCAGATTGGGATTTTATTATTTCTATCAATTCAGCGATGAGGATAATAAGGCATACGGAACAAATTTAACCGGTTGGAAAAAGCAAGAGCAATGGAGAAACATTGACAGGCAAGGCAGAAACTTAGAAAACATACACAGCGGAACGTTGCAATATGCTTATGCAAGTAATAATTACAGCCTTGACATTTCTCAGGAAATAGCTTCCACTAATATCAATCACAATACCCGGACTTTGGAAAGCGATGCAAGTTTATCTTCGCTTACAAAAAGTTATGGCAGTCGTCGCTATACAGTTTATACTACAAGTATTGATAATGGATTCAAACTTCCATGGGAAATCAATGCAATGGCGGGAGTCTTCTATAATTATGTAAATTCAAAATCTCAAACAAATTCAGAAATACCATATTTGAATTTGCAGAACTATATCAACGATATCGGCGTAAAAGAATCAAATCCACAAGCATATTTATCATTCTCCAAAACTTTGGGCAAGTGGACAATAATGCCTGCAGCGCGTTATCAATATGTGCATAGAACCATTAGCAGTGTTTCGGGGAGAAATGCTAAGGAAAGTCTATTCAAACAGCATTTTTCTACGTTCTGTCCTGTCATCACAGTAAAGTATCGACCTAATGATAATTGGTTCTTTCAATTCAATTATAGAAGAAATCTTACACAGCCTAACTTTGCACAACTAAATTCAGGACTTGTGTATCAGGATTCTCTGCTATATAGCAAGGGAAATACAAGTCTTGAAAACGAAACAATGGATCGTTACACACTTAGTTCTACATGGAAAGACCTGACACTTTCATTGCGTTATACCTATCGGAAAAATCCTCTTGTAAGCGTACTTGAACAAATAGATGCTACGAGCAATATCCTATCTTCCTATTCTATGAATATGAAGAGCGCAAGAGATTTCAGAGTGATCTTGAATTATTCTAAAACCATCGGTAATCTTGAGCTATCCTGCGAGGGTGAGATGGTATTTCCACGTAGCGAATATGTATTTAGAGGACAAGAATATAAAAATGATAAAGTGGCTTTCAATGGGCAAGTGAATATCAATTATGCACTGACACCTCATTTTTATTTGTTTACGGATTATACCTATCAAGGACGAAATGAATATCTGTTGTATAATCAGAAGAACATTCACAGTTGGAATATGGGTATTGCAGCATCACTGCTAAAGAACAGGCTGAACATCAACTTGACTGTAAACGACATATTGGGCAAGGCTAATTACAATAACATTCTGTATCATTTCAAAAGTGTAGATTGGGGAACGAGAGGTAAGAATGATATGCGAGGCGTGGAACTCACAATATCTTACACTATCTTCAATAAAGAAGTGGATGTCAGAACAAGCAGGAAGAATGAAAGTATTATACAACGTACTATGTAATGAGCAAGATACAACATGTAAGACAACATGATTCCATGGAATGTGGTATAGCTTGTTTATCAATGATTTGTAAGATATTTGATAAAAAATACGACACTTCCGAACTTTATAAAATTTGCAAAGCTACTAAGGAAGGGATTTCATAAAAAACCTACAGAACTAAGTATAACGTAAGAAATTCTGTACCATTGCTGCACCGAAAGGGGTCAAGATAGATTCCGGGTGAAACTGTACTCCATAAACAGGCAGTTCTCTATGCCTCAATGCCATAATCTGCCCTTCTTTGTCTACCGCAGTAGTAATCAAGCAAGTAGGAAGTGTTTCCGAATCTACCACCCAAGAATGATACCTCCCCACTATCAGACGAGAGGGTAAGCCCCGAAAAAGCAAATCTTCTGCTATTACGTCTATCTCTGTAGCCTTCCCGTGGAATACGGTAGGCAGTGAATGGATTCTCCCGCCGAAAGCCTCTGCTATGGCTTGTTCTCCCAAGCATACACCCAAGATAGGTTTCTCTTGCGCATAAGCTCCAATAATAGGGAGTAAAAGTCCCGCCTCACTCGGGACACCGGGACCGGGAGATAAGATGATTTTTGTGTAAGCAGCCACGTCTTCTATAGCGATTTGGTCGTTTCTGCAAACCGTTACATTCTTGTATCCCAAAGTATGCACCAAGTGCAAGAGATTATAAACGAAAGAATCGTAATTGTCTAAGAGTAGTATTTTTTCTGCGGACTTCACAAACACAAAAGTAAGCATAGAAAGTAGCACTTTACACATCTTCTACAGAAAAACTCGCTTCGCAGTAGTGCTTTATTCTATAGAGAAACGTAATTTTGTGCAGAAGTAGTCCGACATAGGACGAATATAAAGAAAAAATGAAAATAGGTATTCTTACTTCGGGAGGCGATTGTCCGGGTATCAACGCCACCATTAGAGGGGTTTGTAAATCTGCACTCTATCATTATGGTATGGAAGTATGGGGAATTCAAGCCGGCTTCCTCGGGTTACTCAATGGAGAAATGGCACCCATCACGGATCCACAATTAAGTGGTTTGCTCAATTTGGGAGGCACATTCTTGGGAACTTCCCGAGAAAAACCTTTCAAGAAGAAAGGTGTGCAAGACCCCGATAAAAAACCACGTATTATCTTGGATACTATAGAACGATGTGGGTTTGACGCCCTCGTTTGTATAGGAGGAAACGGTACACAAAAAACAGCCAACAAGCTTGCACAAGCCGGGGTCAATGTAATCACTATTCCGAAAACCATAGATAACGATGTGTGGGGTACGGATCTCACCTTCGGATTTGATTCTGCCGTGTCTATTGCCACAGATGCTATAGACCGTCTGCACTCTACAGCCAGTGCACACCGCAGGGTAATGGTCATAGAAGTGATGGGACACAAAGCCGGCTGGATAGCTCTCTATTCCGGTATGGCAGGTGGAGGAGATATTATCTTATTGCCGGAATTGCCTTACGATATGCGAAATATAGGAGGAGCCATCATAGACCGTCTGAAACGTGGCAAAAATTACTCTATCGTAGTAGTGGCAGAGGGGATTAAATGCCCGGACGGTAAGAGAGCTGCGCAGTATATTGCAGAAGAAATAGAATACGAAACCGGTTTTGAAACTCGGGAAACAGTATTGGGTTATATTCAGCGAGGAGGTAGCCCTACCGCTTTTGATAGAAATCTGGCTACACGTATGGGAGGTTATGCTACGCAACTCATTGCAGAAGGAAAATTCGGAGAAATGGTTGCCCTGCGCGGAGGAGATATTACCAGTCTTCCTTTGGCAGAAATAGCAGGCAAGACCAAACTCGTAGACGAGCATCACGATTTAATAGAACAAGGCAGACGTATGGGTATCTGCTTCGGTTAAGAAATACTTCAAACTATAAACAAGATATTCACAGATATGAAAAAAACATTTTTACTTTTATGTTTGTGCCTCATAGCAGGTACGACACTTTGGGCGCAAAAACCTAAGTATATTTTCTATTTCATAGGAGATGGTATGGGACTGAATCAGGTACAGGCTACAGAATACTATCAAGGAGAATTGGCAGGAGAAATAAAAACTGTCCCTCTCCTTTTTTCGGGCTTTCCTTATCAAGGATTTGCGAGTACCTACTCGGCTACCAATGGTGTAACAGACTCTGCAGCAGGAGGAACAGCACTGGCTACCGGACACAAAACCAGAAACGGAGCGATAGGTATGCTCAAAGACCTCACAACACCGATCTACAGTGTAGCTGTCTGGGCAAAGGAAATGGGTATGCGTATAGGTATTGCCACATCTGTCAGTGTAGACCATGCTACACCGGCTTCCTTTTATGCCCACGTACCCAAGCGTAACAATTATTTTGAGATAGGACAAGATCTCTATAAAACAGGCTTTGATTTTTATGCCGGTTCGGATTTCTTGAAACCTACCAAGGAAATAAAAGGGGCTACGGAAAATCTCTACACCCGTGCAGACCAAGAGGGTTATACCATCGCTCGGGGATATACAGACTATGTTAAGAAAGCACCTAAAGCTTCCAAAATGATTCTTCTACAGACAGAGGCAGCCTCTCGTTTGGACAACAGTTCCATACCTTTTGCCATAGATAGAAAAGAGGGAGATATAAGCCTGGAAGAAATAACTCGTGCAGGGATAGATTTCTTGAGTAAAGATCTTTCTCAGGGATTCTTCTTTATGGTAGAAGGTGGAAAAATAGACTGGTCTTGCCATAGCAACGATGCGGCTACTACCATACATGAAGTGATGGATTTGGACAAAGCCATACGTATAGCCTACGAGTTTTACGAAAAGTACCCGGAAGAAACACTCATCGTAGTAACTGCGGATCACGAAACCGGAGGTTTGGCATTGGGAAGTGGTCCTTACGCACTGAACTTAAAAGCGTTGCAACATCAAAAAATCAGTGAGTATGCCTTTACTCGTCTTTTGAATAATCTCCGTGAACAGCAAAAAGGAGAAGTAAGCTGGGAGATGGTCAAAGACTTACTCACACAGCACTTCGGATTTTGGAAAGAACTGAAACTTACCGAAGATCAAGAAGAAGACTTGAAAGAAACTTACGATAAGACTTTCGGAGAAAATGCACAAAAGATGGAAAGCAGTGAATATTACAAGACTGAGTTCATCGCCGCAGAAGCAAAAAAAATTATGAGTCAAATAGCTCTCCTCACATGGGGAAGCGGTGGACACTCTGCCGGCTATGTACCTGTCTATGCCATAGGAAAAGGAGCGCAAGTCTTCTCCGGAAAAATGGAAAACATAGATATTCCACACAGAATAGCTACTCTAGCCGGATTTAAGACCAAGGAATAAAAAAACTTGCTACAGAGGAAAAAGAAGTTCCTGCTCTCTATAAGAAGAGCAGGGACTTTTTATATAGCAGAGAGCTTGACAGGTTAAGCCCATTGCATAATATGGTATTTTCCTACGCTGAGTTTCTGTATTAAGCAGGGCTTTGCAAATCTTAGCGCAACCCCTATGGGGTTGATGCCGGTGAGATACACATAGACAGGGTTATCCACTTCGTTACTAACCCTGCCCTAACAATAGCATAACACCTATGGTGTTATTTGTTTGTACACAATCTATTT
Organism: Phocaeicola sp.; assembly: GCA_022764505.1. GTDB lineage: Bacteria > Bacteroidota > Bacteroidia > Bacteroidales > Bacteroidaceae > Phocaeicola. Next base: position 27,278 of record JALEQJ010000011.1, read on the forward strand.
CCATCATAACTACTCAAATTTGAGATTGTTTATGAGTACATCATCTATTACACTGCGTTTAAGCAAAGAATCCCCATCGGGGATTTGCTGTTGTTAGGGCAGGCGTTCGGAGTGAAACGCAGCACCCTGCCTATACACGTACATAAAAACAATGCCATAGGTATTGTGCTAAGAGAATCTTAGAAACTTCTCACCTATTCAAAGAAAGTAAATATGAGTATCTCTATTTCGTACCACAGTTTATATAAACCGCAATGGAAGTTATATAAGGTAGTGTCCCGAAAAGTGTGTAAGCCAATCTTCTTCTCCATTCGAGGCATGAGTATTGATACTGTTTATTATTTTGCTTTTTTGTTGTCATCGCTTAGCGCTTCTTCCTCCAACCACTCGCTTATGTATGGTAGCTTCTTAGAGTAAGTTGTTTCAGTCTTGCTACGAGCGACCTCTCCGAGTAGGAAGAGCACTGCTTGTGGTGATGGCATGGCGCCTCGCATCTTCAAGACACGCTTGTAATCCCTATTCAAACGCTCAATCCAATTGGTGGTATATATCATTCTTTGCACCTGAGGTGGGAATTGCAAGTAGGTGAAATGGGCGATGTTGCGCTCGTGCTTAAACTTACTAAATCTGGGATATGCCTTGCTCCATTTCTCCACAAAGTTACAGAATTATTGGTATTGTTGCATCACCGACTTTCCTTTCTGCTCCATTGGGAATATCTCCTTGAGCTCCTCCATGAGCATTCCTCGCTTCTTATGAGGCACTAACGCAGCCATATTCCGCTTGAGATGTGTCACGCATAACTGATGCTTTGCCATGGGGAAAGACGCTGCTACGGCATTCTCTATTCCAGCAAGAGCGTCTGAGACAATAAGGTCTATCTTGCTAACGCCTCTCTCCTGCAAGGCGAGAAGCTCCTGCTTCCAGTTAATCGCCCCTTCGGTAGGGTGATTAACTATACCCAAGACCTCACGCCTGCCATCTGGCAAGAGCCCGAGGAGGGTGTAATAAGCCTCCCGGCGCACGCTATCCTCCCTGCGAATAGGGCTAAAGGTCGCATCAATGAATACTGCCAGATATCGACTGGAGAGTTCCCGATTGAGCCAAGCCTCGACCTCTTCGGCACAAGACCTTGAGAGGTAGCTTACCTGCTGTTTGCTGTAATGTTTGCCGTAGAGTTCTTCGGCTACTTCGCCTATCTGCTCCGTGGTTAATCCCTTGCTGTAAAGACTTGTGAAAAGGCGGGCACGCTCCTCATCCTCTCGCTTAATCACAGCCAAGAGTACGGGGTAGAAACTCCCTTGACGAGTACGAGGCACTTTCAGATGAAACTCATAATGTCCATAACAGAAGTGGCGTGGGCGAAAACCATTA
>JALEQJ010000035.1 GCA_022764505.1 Phocaeicola sp.
CAAGTACAATTAAACTCAATAAAAAATGGAAAAACAAGAAATGTACAGCATAGTAGCTGTAGCAGAAGAGCAGTATTTTGCTCCCAGAATAGAAGTAGCAGACATTGAAATGTCTCAAAACATTTTGGCAGGAAGTGGAGATGGTGTACTCCCCGGTTTTGATGGTAGCGACTGGTAAACTGCTTAGAGAAAGCAGAGAGAAGAAGTAATATGTTCCTTCTTATTTTATGCAGAAGGAGGAATAAAGTTTTAGCTGTAGCCCTTTAGCCGGGCGAATAAATTAGTAAAATCCAAATGAAAAAAATCATTACCCTGTTTACATTTCTGTCTCTATTCATTGTCAGTTGTACAAAAACAGAAGTTGTACCTCCCACAATAAATGACAGAACTATCACCATATCCGCCACGATGCCTACCGGAGAAGAATCTCGTGTAAGTTATACAGGTGGCACATCAGAACAACGCAGTATCACTCTGAAATGGGAAACCACAGATAAACTCCAGTTGTGCTTCGTACATGATGGGAAATACTTCTATACGGAAGCAACCATTGTACCCCAAAGCATTTCCCAAGATGGAAAGAGCGCCAAGTTCCAGATAACACTCCCCAAAGGCTTACCAACCGATGCACCTTTCACCCTGTATGCGGTATACCAACAAACAGATGAGGACAAATCTAACGGAGGACATTTTGAAGCAAATACCGCTAAATATGTCTTGGAAAACAATGAAAAGTCTTGCCTCACATTGGATAAGAAAAGTGAGACAAAGAGTAATTCCGGTATTATCCGTCCGGTACTGAAGAGTACACAAAAACAAGTAACAGTTACTACACTGAAAACAATATCTTTTGAGCATCAGGGTTGGATCATGGCACTTCACCTAAAGAACAATACCAGCAAAACAATAAATCTGCCGGAGATCTTACAACTTGAATACCATGAAGAAAGTAGCACTTCATTTATATACAACGGATATCCGGCTACATACCTCGTAAATGTGGATTTAAGCAACAATAAGATATTCAGTGGAAGTGCTAAGCAAGACTTTGTACTTTTTGATCTTGCGCATAGTTCATGCCCTAAACAGTTGGAATCTGGAAAGAGTATTACGCTTTATCGTTGGCTGATGAGTACTCATACAGTAGAAGCGTTAGATGCTTATACTTATCCGGACAATGCCGCTCAAATTGCGACTACAGTACCGCTTAAAAGCAAAGAAGTAAAAAACGGAACTGTATACCATCTTAATTTGGTATGGAGTGAGAACTCCTTTGAATGGGGATTATAAAAGTGTAAGAGAGAATTTCTACAAATTATAAATGAAATAATAGATAAAATCAGATGAAAAAAATCATTGTCCTGTTTACAGTACTATCTGTATTTATGGTCGGTTGCACCAAAACAGAAGTAACACCTTCTACAGAAAACGACCGTACCGTCATTGTGTCTGCCACCATACCTGCCGAAGAAACATCTCGCGTAAGCTATGATACGAGTGGCGCCAAGTTACTTAATATCTCTTTGGCATGGAATGAAGAAGATAAACTTAAGCTCTGTTTTGTACACAATGGAAAGTACTATTATCAAGATGCAAGTCTCCAGAAAGGCACTATTACAGAAGGAGGAAAGAAAGCCAAGTTTAAGATTACACTTCCTGAAGGAATACCAACCGGAGAATCTTTTACCCTGCATGCAGTGTATCAACGAACAGATGAGAAAGAGTCCAACGGAGGTTATTTCCTAAAGGATACAGAAAAATATGTATTTGAGAACTGCGAAGAATCTCGCATCGCACTAAAGAAGAACGAGAATGAAAGTGATGCCGGTATTATCCGCCCAACTTTGAAGTATACGCAGGAAAATGCAAAGCTTTCTACGATAAGGAACATGTCTTTTGAGCATCTTGGCTGGGTGATGGCAATTCATCTCACAAATACTACGAACCGGAAGGTGAATTTGGCTTCCGCTTTGACACTCCAGTATAAAAAAGAAGATACTTCTTCCTCATATATATACAATGGAAATCAATCTTATGACCTCATAAATGTAGACTTAAAGACTAAACAAATCCACAGCGAAAAAGCCGACAATAAATTGGTTTTATTCAACATCGCCAATAGCCCATTCGCAAAAGAAACGTTAGAAACAGGAGAAAGTATAGTCATCTATCGCTGGCTTATCAGTACTCCTCAAATCGAGGAAATGAGTATCAATCTCTACCCACATGATAATACTAAGATAACAGCAAGCACTTCACTATCTCGTAAAAACGTAGAAAACGGTAAGGTATACCATGTTTATCTAAAGTGGAATGATTACCAACTTGAACAAGGGAAATAAGAGTTTGGCATAAAGAGAACTGAACTTTTCACATCGCACCTGTGAGGTTAATCCCTCACAGGTTTTTTATTCTTCTGAGGAGATATCTTCCGTTTGCTCAACACACAGAGATGAACAGAATTTTCTTCAGGAAATCACCCACCGGAAAACAATTATAAAAGTTTAACACACAGATTTAAGCCTTGTTTTTGCTCACCAAAAACGCATCAAATAAGATAGGGAAAAGACAGAGAAAACGCATAATTTCCTTGCCACCAACAGCTTCTGCCATCAAGTTTAATTTTGCGATGTGAAAGAATGCATATCTAATTAATAATCAAGAAGAAATACAACACGCAAAAGAAAAACGAAACACTTTAAACAGATTTGTGCAATTTCTCAAAAATAAGCATTTCTCAAAGTCTTATTCTCTCCTATTTTTCCTCTCTTTTATGCGCTCAATAATGCAGAAAAAACAGGACATAAAGGAGCCGAAACAAGGCGAGATAGAAAACTCACTTGAAAACTATTGCTTGAAATATACTATCTTCGCAGCCAATTAAGAAAACGACAAACGAAAAAGACTATTATAGACATCTGTAGAGATACTACACATATCAATACGAAAACATTAAAGAAGCAAATTAAGAAAACTCATCATAACATTAAAGTAAACATAAAATGGAAAAACAAGAAATGTACAGCGTAGTAGCTGTAATAGAAGAACAGTATGTTGCTCCAAGAATTGAAGTAGCAGATATAGAAATGTCTCAAAATATTTTGGCAGGAAGTGGCGATGGAGTACTCCCGGGTTTTGATGGTCAAGATTGGTAAACTGTTTAGATAGGAAAAGTTATAGTTATCTTTAGATTACACCCTCTTATGGGGTAAGTTAATTGCGAAAATCCAAATGAAAAGAATTATTACAATCCTTACAGTACTGACACTCTTTACAGTCAGCTGCACAAAAACAGAACTAAATTTACCCAAAGCGCAAGAGCGTACCATCATAGTGTCTGCTACTATACCTGCAGATGAAACAGCATCTCGTGTAAGTTATGCTACCACCGATGGCTCTCTTGGCATCACCTTGAAATGGAATGAGACTGATAAACTCATGCTCTGTTTTGTATACGGTGGGAGATACTACCATAAAGAAGCGTCTATTGTATCAGGTAGTATCTCTCAAGAAGGTAAAAAAGCCGATTTTAAAATTGAAGTTCCTGAAGAAATACCCGCTGGAACACCTTTTACTCTGCATGCTATCTATCAGCAAACAGATGGGAATAAGGAAAACGGAGGTTATTTTGAAGAGCATACAGCAAAATACTTTTTAGAAAATAGAGAGGATTGGTGTCTTACCTTGGACAAGCCAGATACAAAGGAAAAAAATATGGGTATTATCCGTCCTGCTTTGATTAGTACACGCAAGGAGGTAACAACAGCCACACTGAACAATCTCTCTTTTCAGCACATGGGCTGGATTATGGCACTTCATTTACAAAACAATACAGGAAAGGATCAGATCTTACCGGAATCCTTATCATTTCAGAGTGATGGAAACTCTTCTTTATGGAACGGATCTCATTATTATTATTCAGTTAATATCAACTTAGATAATGATCAGATAGAAAGTAAAATTCCTAAGAAAAACTCTATCATGTTTCACATTGGTAACAGTCCGTATGAGGGTCAAACCATAGAAAAAGGAAAAACTATTGTCTTTTATCGATGGCTCCTTAACACACCTCAGACAAACGAAATGGATGCGTATATTGTCTCAAAAGATGGGAAAAGTATAAAAGCACCAGCTATACTTCCTCGTAAAAATGTGAAACCGGGAACGGTATATCACGTATATCTGAAATGGAGCGACAACAAGCTTGAACAAGGGAAATAATCCTTTGAGAATTTTTACAGAGACCTGAGAATAGAAAATACAATTAAACTCTATAGAATAATGAAAGAACAAGAAAGCGTAGACCAACAGTATCTTGCTCGAAGAATAGAAGTAGCAGACATTGAAATGTCTCAAAACATTCTGGCAGGAAGTGGCGATGGCGTACTCCCGGGTTTTGATGGTCAAGATTGGTAAACTGTTTAAATTGGGAGTTATGTATTGCTTTAACGACTTGTATACATAAAAAACAATCTACCTTTTAGGGTTTAAATCACAAATCAATAAAAGTCAAATGAAAAAAATTATTATCTGCTGTACAGTAGTTTTGTCTTTGCTGATTGTGGGTTGTGCCAAAACAGAAGTAGAACAACCCGTAGTGAAGAAAAACACTATTACAGTTTCTGTGTCTATGCCGGATCAGCAAGACAAATCCAGAGGTTATGCTTTGGCTAAGAATAACGGAGCTACTCCCGGTATTATTTTAAGCTGGGATAAGACAGACAAGCTCAAACTCTGTTTTGAACATAAAGGGAAATTCTACCATAAAGAAGCTTCTATTAAACCCAATAGCATCACAAACGAAGGAAAGAATGCAAAATTTATAATAGAAATCCCGAACGAAATCCCCTCTACAGAGCATTTCAATCTGTATGCGATATATCAGAAAACGGATGAAAAGAAGGAAAACGGAGGTCATTTCAAAGAGAAATCTGCAAAATACATTTTAGAAGACCATGAAGAAAGCTGTCTTACATTAAGTAATGAGAAAAATACAGGTGTTATTCGCCCTGCATTGAAAAGCGTTCTCAAAAATACGATGGCAGATAAGTTACAACACTTATCATTTCAGCATATCGGCTGGATTATGGCTGTTCATATAAAAAACACTTCTAATGTAGAAAAGAAAATGCCTCAAAGCTTTCAATTTAAATACGAAGAAAATGTATCCACATCATCTCGTATCTATAATGGAGTTCCATCTATCAACCCAGTAAGTATTGACCTTACCAACGATAATATTGAAAGTCTTGTGCCGGAAAAAAATCAAAAAACCATCTTGTATGATTTCACTAACAGTCCACTTCGCAGTAAAACACTGAAAGCAGGAGAAAGCGTAATAGCCTATCGCTGGTTAATAAGTTCAAAGAAGATAGAAGTGCTGGAAGCTATTCTTGAAGTAGCAGAGAACCTCAAAGCATTAGAACTGAAAGGAGATTCTGCACTTGATGAAAAAGAAGTAGATGCAGGAATAGTATACCATATTCCTGTGGAATGGAGTGAAAATAAAATTAACTGGGGAAAATATAAGAATCTTTTTCGGTAAGGTCATCGGGTAGAAGTGAACTTTGCCCGTCTCACACCATAGTAAGAAAAGGTCTGTAGATACATTTTATACAGATACTCAATAATAGAAAGTATAACTAAACTCAATAAAAAATGAAAGAACAAGAAAATGTAGAGCAACTGTATGTCGCTCCAAGAATCGAGGTAGTAGACATTGAAATGTCTCAAAACATTTTGGCTGGAAGTGGAGACGGTGTACTCCCGGGTTTTGATGGTCAAGACTGGTAACCAATTAAAACAAGCTATTATAAAACAATTCGCTCCGTTTTTTCTTTTACGCATATAGCGTATAGAAAAAACGGTGTTTTTTGAGAACTATCCCTTTTTAGGGCAACTAAACAATTAAATTCAAATGAAAAAAATTATCATCTTCTGTACTGCAATTTTATCTTTGTTGGTTGTGGGTTGTGCCAAAACAGAAGTAGAACAACCCGTAGCAAAGAAAAACACGATTACAGTTTCTGTTTCTATGCCTGACCAGAAAGACAACTCACGTGGCTATACTTTGGATAGTGATTACGGGTCTGCTTCTAGTATTATCTTAGGCTGGGATTATACAGACAAGCTCAAACTCTGTTTTGAACAGAAGGGAGTTTTCTATCATCAAGAAGCTTCTATTCAATCCAATAGCATTACAGAGAATGGAAAGAAGGCTAAATTTACCTTTGAAATTCCTGTAGGAATCTCTTCTACAGAACCGTTCAACTTATATGCAATATATCAGAAAACTGATGAAAAAAAGGAAAATGGAGGTTATTTTGAAGATAATTCTGCAAAATACATTTTAGAATACAATGAAGAAAGCTGTATTACATTGGATAAACAGCAGGAAACTCAAGAAGGAACTTTTGGTATGATTCGTCCTGTGTTGAAAAGCGTTCAAACAGAGATAACACTTGCACAATTGAAACAATTATCTTTTCAGCATATCGGTTGGATTATCGCTGTCCACATAAAAAATACAGCAGGGAAAGAAATGCAATTACCTCAAAGCTTCCAACTTAAATATCCTGTAGAAACTTCTACAGACTCACATATCTACAATGGTTCTCCATCTTTTAGCCCGGTAAGTATAGACCTGACCAAAAATGGTGAGATTGTAAGTCAAGCTGCTAATCAAAATACAATTCTATTTGATTTTACTAAAACTCCATTGCGCAATAATACATTAAAAAAAGAAGAAGAACTAATAATTTATCGCTGGCTATTAAGCACAGAGAAGATAGAGACGTTAGAAGCATTTCTGGATCTAGAGCTCAAAGAAACATTAGAGCTCAAAGGAGAGTCTGCATTTTCCGGTAAAGAAAAAGTAGAAAACGGGAAAGTATACCACATTCGTATCAATTGGAGTGAAGAGAGAATTGAAAAACATTGGGAATTCTAAGAAAGAATTTTTACCCATTAAAAACTTGACAATCAATCTTCAGCGACTCCAATTAAGAGCTAAATAAATATTAAATATTGTAAGCCATCTATCACAGAAGATTTGTTCATGGCTATCTGTGGATATAAATCTATAGATCTCAATAATAAAACATAGAAATTAAACCCAATAAAAAATGAAAGAACAAGAAAATGTAGAGCAACTGTATGTTGCTCCAAGAATCGAGGTAGTAGACATTGAAATGTCTCAAAACATTTTGGCTGGAAGTGGAGACGGTGTACTCCCGGATTTTGGTGGTCAAGACTGGTAACCAATTAAAACAAGCTATTATAAAACAATTCGCTCCGTTTTTTCTATACGCTATATGCGTAAAAGAAAAAACGGTGTTTTTGAGAACTATCCCTTTTTAGGGCAACTAAACAATTAAATTCAAATGAAAAAAATTATCATCTTCTGTACTGCCATTTTATCTTTGTTGGTTGTGGGTTGTGCCAAAACAGAAGTAGAACAACCCGTAGCAAAGAAAAGAACTATTACAGTTTCTGCTTCTATGCCTGACCAGAAAGACAATTCCCGTGGTTATACTTTGGGTGGAAATAATAAATTCCGACCCAATGTCATCTTAGGCTGGGATAATACCGACAAACTCAAACTCTGTTTTGAACAGAAGGGGAAATTCTACCATAAAGAAGCTTCTATTCAACTTAATAGCATTACAGACGGAGGAAAGAATGCAAAATTTACTATTGAACTTCCTACAGAACTAACTTCTACAGAACCTTTCAATCTATATGCAATATACCAGAAAACTGATGGAAAAACAGAAAACGGAGGTTATTTCCAAAATAATTCAGCGAAATACATTTTAGAATACAATGAAGAACGTTGTATTACATTAGATCAACAGCAGGAAACTCACGAAGGAACTTCGGGTATGATTCGTCCTGCATTGAAAAGCGTTCATCAAAATATAACAGCAGATAAGTTACAACAGTTATCTTTTCAGCATCTCGGTTGGATTATGGCAGTTCATATACTAAATACTACTGAACAAGAGAAGCAGCTACCTCAAAATTTCCAACTTAAATATCCTGTAAGAATTTCTACAGACTCACATATCTACAATGGCTCTCCATCTTTTAGCCCGGTAAGCATAGACCTTGCCAATAATGATAAGATAGAAAGTTTAGCAGAACTCCAAAATACAATCCTATTTGATTTTAATAATAGTCCACTCCATCGTCAGTCATTAGGAGCAAAGAAAGACATAACAATCTATCGCTGGCTGGTAAGTACTAAGAATGTAGAGAAGTTAGAAGCTACTCTGGAACCAGAGCTCAAAGAACCATTAGAAATCTATGGCGACGCTGCACTTCCCGGCAAAGAAAAAGTAGAAAATGGGAAAATATACCACATTCGTATAAAATGGAGTGAAAACAAAATTGAATGGGGTTGGGTCTTCTAAAATAAAAGTTTCTACTCACATTAAATATCAGATAATTCTGTTTCA
>JALEQJ010000044.1 GCA_022764505.1 Phocaeicola sp.
AGAAGATACCATATATAGGCGAGTGGAGGGAGAAAGAAGGATCTAAGTGATGACAACAAAAAAGCAAAATAATAAACAGTATCAATAATCATGCCTCGAATGGAGAAGAAGATTGGCTTACACACTTTTTGGGACACTACCTGTAAAGTAGGTATTCTCTTTTTAAGTTAATGCTAATTGATTTTATAGTATATACTTCTTTCTAATGGAAAACCAGCCTGTAATATCTTCTCTCAGGGGTATTGATAAGATATGTTCGCTATTGTGATAAGATATGCTCCGTATCACGAAAAGAAACCTTGCTATCGTGATAAGAAATGTTCGCTATCAAACCTACTTTTATGAAGAAGTATACACCGGCTAAAGGACAAGAAGAAGTCTTTTCTGCTTGAATGTACTCTTATTTTTCTCTCCTTCTGATGATATTTATCTTGCAAGTTTTCTCTTTTATAGATTTTGTGTAGACGGAAGATGGGTAGGCTGATACTTTGACTATTTATGAAAGATGGCACAGTAGATCCTCGTGATGTTTGTGCTGTGGAGTTTCTATCTGTATGGTTGTATGATGAATGTCTATGCCTATCAGTTCCTTCTCTATGGTGTGCAGTAGGTTTTCTGCTTCGGCTATGGACATATCGGCATCTACCACAGCGTGGCAAGTGAGGGCATTGTATCCACTGGTGATACTCCAAACGTGTAAATCGTGGATTGTGATAATCTCTTTGTGGCTCAAGATAAGTTCGGAGATCTGTTCTATGTTTACCTCTGTAGGAGATCCTTCCATAAGTACGTGTACAGAGGCTTTTGTTTGTATATAACCGCTTCTTAGCACGAGGAGTGCTACAATGATACTCGCTACAGGGTCTGCCCAGTTCCACCCTCCATACATCATCATAAGAGCCGCTATGATAGCACCGATAGACCCTATCATATCACTGATGACGTGCAGATATGCTCCTCGCATATTGAGATTGCCTTTTACATCTCCTCCCCGCATCATATACCAAGCTACCAAGATGTTTACGAGAAGCCCTACTATAGCGATGAGCAACATTCCGCTTGTGGCTATTTCTGTAGGTCGGCTGAATCTTTCCACAGCTTCTATGATGATATAGCCGGCTACGTATAGAAGCAGTATCCCATTGAGTACAGCGGCAAGGATTTCAAAGCGTTTATAGCCATAAGTTTTTTGCTTATTTACGGTTTTGTTACTTAGGGTGAATGCTATGAGCGATAGTCCCAAAGAAACAGCATCGCTAAGCATATGCCCGGCATCTGCAAGGAGTGCAAGGCTTCCTGTGAGAAAACCACCTATCACTTCTACAAGCATATAGGAGGCTATGATGATGAGGGAGACAGTCAGTACACGTCGGTTTTGAGTAGTTCCGTGATGATGGTGGTGATGTTCGCAATCCATAATGTATGGTTTTATAGATAGATTGCAAAGTTGCTACTTTTTCTATTGTTTCTGTTCTAATGTTTGTAGAAAAATAGGTAGCTGCATAGTTCTCTTTGCCTATTTTCTGCCTATATGGCGGGCGGGTCTTGTATCTGAGGAAGCCTCCCAACGTAGAAAAGTATAGGCTGGGTACTTTGCTTGGTTATTTTTTATCCAAGTATTGAGACCTTCCACTACGGTAGAGAAAGAAGTAGCATCGTAAGGGAAACAGGTTTTTCCTACGCTATTTTTCACTTTTGTATTAGAGAAATACTTAGTAGATAGAGGATAGAAATAGATAGTGCTAACCGAGCTTTGGTTGTGATAACAAATGGCATGTCCTCCTGTTTCGTATCCATAACAAGCACTTAGTATAGCATAGGTATCCATACCAGCCAAGAACCCGATGTTTTTAATACTCTTTTTCTTCGTAGCCGTGAAATGTGCTATATAGCTATTGAGTAGTTTCCCTTTTTGGGAAGTATCCCCATTCCATGTAAGGTTCCCTACGAGTCCTCCTATGGCAGAAGTGTTTTGGAGAGCAGAAAAGTCTATATCTTGTGCAGAGCAGTTGGCTACCACACCATAGTTGCTACCCACTATGCTACCTACGAAATTGATACAATTTTCGGGAGGTGATGCCAAGGGGAAGCTACAGTTTATACCTTGTACGTGGCAATCATTTATCTGTCCTAAATTTCTCCCTGTGAGTATGCCTATCTCTTCTACCTTACCTTGAATAGCGATGTGGCAGTTCTTTATATAAAGGTTCTTGATGATACCTTCCGGTGCTACTTTTGGGAAAATTCCTATATAATCTTGTTCCCATGCTGTGAGAGTGAGATGAGATATGGTATGGTATCCTCCATCAAAAACAGCACTCCAAGTTTCTGTGAATGGATAATTGCAAAGCCGTTCTTCGTGTAAAATCTGCTTGTGTCTGTCTGTGAGCTGTAGATCTTTCTTCAGTTTGTAGATACGCTGTCCATTTTCTTCTTGCGAAAAATCTTCCAGACTTTTACCCTCTACCGTTCTTCCTGCCAGTAAGCGTAAGAAGTCTATGAAATCCTCCTCAGATTCAATCCCTTTTTCTGTGGTATTTTCTTTTATGCGTAATTTGTATTTCAGGTGCATATTGGAGGTGTAAGAAGTGGGTCGGAGGATAGTTTCGTATTTCTTTCCCGTAGTGGTATAGAGGGAAAGGCGTACAGAAAAATTAGGAACAGCCGGTATGGTATAATCGTAAAGGGAGGAGAAGTCTGTGCAAGTTTTTTCTATTATTGGGTGGCTGTAGCCGTTTGTGTGGTATTGCAATGTACCTGTAGTGGGTAGAATAGAGTCTACAATGTGTGAGGGAGTGAATACCACTTTCTTTAATATCTGTTGGAGGGTAGGGGGAATTTCTACAGATAAGCGTGCGTAGAGATGCCCGAAAGCCAAATGAATAGGCTTTCCCCAAGGTACTTCTTGTTTACAGATAAGTCGGTCTATGAGTTCGCTATCTTTATAGAGAGCTGTTTCTTTGCGTAGCGTAGGGTAGTGTGCTATAATCTGCGCAGGTGCTTTAAGCTTATTCCAAAGTAGAGTATGCTGTGGTTGCCACTTGGTTTCTCGGAGGTAGAGCAGAATATCTGTAGCAGATATTCCTCCTTGTGCATAGAAAGAGATACTGTCTCCTTCTCCGAATTGCTCAATAAAAGCTCCTCTACTTTGTGTCGGGATAGATTTTTCTACAGAGGTTTGCCATACTTCTACTTCCAGACTATCGTGGAAGTCTTCTTCTACGGTGCAGGCAGTGCAGAGCAGAAGTAAGAAGCTACAGAAGTAGGAGAAGTATTTCATACTTGAGGTTTTGGAAAGAAAACACTGATGCAGAGAAATATAGACTTTCTATTGCTATTTTCATTTGTTTTCAAACAAGTGTCCAAAGCGGAGTCCTTTTTCTTTATGGTAGCTTTGTGTGCTATTGATGATGGAAAGATATTACCCGATATCTGCTTTGTACCAGCGGTAGAGTTTTGCTACTCCTTCTGCTACTTCTATCCGGTGATGCCAACCGAGGGCATGTAGTTTGCTTACATCGGTGAGTTTGCGTAGCGTACCGTCCGGTTTGGTACTGTCCCACGTAATTTTACCTTGGAAACCTACTTCTTTTTGGATTAGCTCTGCCAATGCACGGATAGAAATCTCTACACCTGTACCTATGTTGATGTGGCAGTTTCGTACTTCTCTTTCTGTAGCTTGGTAGGTGTCTTTGAAATCTACGTGCAGAAGGATATGCACTGCGGCATCTGCCATCTCCTCACTCCAAAGAAACTCACGGAGAGGAGTTCCACTTCCCCACAGGGTCAGTTCTGTAGCGGTAATACCGAAAGAAGCCAATCTTTCTGTTATTACCTCTTTACTGCTTTCTGTGGTAATCCCGGAAACAGGTCTGTGCCGCAGGTCTTTGTAGATACTGTCCCAGTCCGATTGTGCCAAACAGTGGGCGAGGTGCATCTTTCTTATCATAGCAGGGAGTACGTGGCTGTTTTCCAAGTGGAAATTATCGTGATAGCCATAAAGATTGGTTGGCATTACAGCGATGTAGTTCGTGCCATATTGCAGATTGAAACTTTCGCAGAGTTTCAGCCCGGCTATTTTGGCAATGGCATAAGGTTCATTGGTGTACTCCAAAGTGTTGGTAAGAAGTTCTGTTTCACACATCGGTTGTTTCGCTTCTTTGGGATAGATACAGGTACTGCCTAAGAAGAGGAGCTTTTTTACACCGTGTCTGAAACTTTCGCCTATGACGTTCTGCTGGATTTGCAGATTATTATAGATAAAATCTGCCCGATAAGTAAGGTTCGCCATAATACCCCCTACATGCGCAGCTGCAAGAATTACGGCATCGGGCTGTTCTGTATCAAAGAATTGTTTTACGGCTACGGCATCTGTGAGATCCAGTTCGCTATGTGTCCTCCCTACGAGGTGATGATATCCTCTGCTTTTGAGGTTGTTCCAAATGGCAGAGCCTACCAAACCACGATGTCCTGCTACATAGATTTTGGCACTTTTGTCTATCATATTTTCAGGCTTTATCGTGTAGTTTTTTTACGAACGTCATATCATGCTCTACCATACATTTTACCAATGTTTGGAAAGGGGTTTTGGTAGGATTCCAGCCGAGTAAGGTTTTGGCTTTTGTGGGGTCTCCCAATAGTTGTTCCACCTCGCAAGGACGGAAATACTTAGGATCTACTTCTATGAGTACTCTACCGGTGCGGGCATCTATACCTTTTTCTTCTACGCCACTTCCTTCCCAGCGAAGAGGAATATCCAGATAACCGAAGGCGGCATCGCAAAACTCACGTACGGAGTGCATTTCTCCTGTGGCAATCACAAAATCTTCCGGAGTATCGTGCTGTAAGATGAGCCACATACATTCTACATAGTCTTTGGCATATCCCCAGTCTCGCATAGCATCAAGGTTACCCAAGTAGAGCTTATCTTGATAGCCTTGTTTGATACGTGCTGCCGCCAAGGTTATTTTGCGAGTAACAAAAGTTTCTCCTCTGCGTTCGCTCTCATGATTGAACAGAATACCATTCACGGCAAACATACCATAGCTTTCTCTATAGTTTTTGGTAATCCAAAAGGCATATTGCTTGGCTACACCGTAGGGAGAACGAGGATAAAAAGGAGTGGTTTCTTTCTGTGGTATTTCCTGTACTTTTCCATAGAGTTCCGAAGTAGATGCTTGGTAGATACGGCATTTGTCTGTCAGTCCGCAGATACGCACGGCTTCCAGTAAGCGAAGAGTTCCTATCGCATCTGCTTCTGCTGTGTATTCGGGTACATCGAATGATACTTTTACGTGGCTTTGTGCTGCCAGATTGTAGATTTCTGTAGGCTGTACAGTACCGATGATACGAATGAGAGAACTGCTATCCGTCATATCTCCCCAGTGCAGATTGATGAGTCGTTTTTGCTTCATATCCCGTACCCATTCGTCCAGATAGAGATGTTCTATTCTACCGGTGTTGAAAGAAGAAGAACGGCGCAAGATGCCGTGTACTTCGTATCCTTTTTCTAATAAAAACTCTGCCAAGAAAGATCCGTCTTGACCTGTGATGCCTGTAATAAGTGCTATCTTCTTCATTATTTTGGGGGGATTATGCTTTGTACCAGCGAGGAGTGGCTACAGAGAGTAAGTCTGCCATATCCTGCTGTTGTTTCTTAGTGGCTTTTTCTATGGCTTTTTGCCTGATGTCTAAGCCTTTCTCCGTTGTGTAGAACACGTCCAATACTTCAATGCTTTGAAGCTGGGATACTTGATATATTCGTGCTTCATCACAATGGGTGCTGTAGGTGGCTATTTGAGACAGATTGGGATCATCTTGATATAGCTCATCAAACATATTTGTATAGGGCAGACTGAATTTCTCTTTCTCGGGTTTGAAACAGGTATGATAGAAACAAGTCTGTACGATGTTTCCGTTTTTGCTCCGATAAGTAACACGGAGAGGATTGTACGCACAGATAGCGAGAAGCAGGGTTTGGCTTATTTCGTCTATATTACCTGTGGTAGGATCAAAGTTGCAAAGCAGCTTTTCTCCTATGCTGTCCTTTGACAAACCTTGTATATGGAGTATTTCGTTATGCTGAAAAGAAATGCTGTGCTGACTTACCAAGTCTTTTCCTACAAATCTCCATTCGAAAAGTTCTTTTACTACAGCTGCTTCGGCAGAGGAGAACAGGTATTGTCCTTTCTTTTCTGTACTGATGCGGATATAGGGATAGGTTTCGCAGAGAGTTTGGAATAAGGCTTGCATTTCCTCTACGTCTGTATAGTGTGCAGGAAGTATCTCTTGTGTGGGGGTAGTAGCTGGTGCTACAGATGCAGTTTGTACTTCCTCTTCTGTTTCTTCTGTAAATGAGATGAGAAGGGGTTCTTCTACCTTCTTTGCTACTTTCTTTTCTGTAGTAGTCTCTACCTCTTCCTGTGTATTTATTTCTTCTGCAGTGTTTGTAGAGGAGGGAGTGCAGTTACTATCTTCGGGCTGTGCCGTGGGTATAGTTTCTTCTATGGTCGTTTGTACCTCTTCCTGTGTATTTATTTCTTCTGCAGTGTTTGTAGAGGAGGGAGTGCAGTTACTATCTTCGGGCTGTGCCGTGGGTATAGTTTCTTCTATGGTCGTTTGTATCTCTTCCTGTGCAATTGTTTCTTCTGCAGTGTTTGTAGAGGAGGGAGTGCAGTTACTATCTTCGGGCTGTGCAGTGGGTATAGTTTCTTCTACACTCGTTTGTATCTCTTCCTGTGCATTTATTTCTTCTGCAGTGTTTGTAGGGGAGGGAGTGTGGTTACTTTCTTCGGGCTGTGCAGAGAGCGTAACTTCTGTTACTTCCGGCTCTTGTATCGTAGTATCTGTAGCTGTTTCTAAAGATGTGCACACAGGAGAGGATTGGGCAGCTTGCAGGCGTTGTTCATATTGAGCGGTAAGGGCTTCTATACGTTCCTTATGCTCTTTCTCCATCTGAGAAATTTGTTGGTGTAGTAGGGTTACTCTTCTACGTAGTTCTTTGATGAGTGCCTTGTTATTTACCTCTTCTTCGTCTGTTAAGATGGAGGACGCAGTTTCTTCTATAGTGCTTTCTTCTGTTGCTGTAGTGCCTATGGAATTTTCCTCTACAGTTACATTTTCTATAGTATTGTCTGCTATGATATTATCCGGTATGCGTAACAAATAGGATTCCAGCGTGTTTACTCGCTTCTCCATAGCAGAGAGGTCTTGCAGGGTGTATTTGAGCTGGGTAGAGATAGCAATGTTTTCTGTTTGCACCCTATTGTAGTCTGCTTGCAGTTCGTCTACATCTATGCCCGTGATTTTCTTGAAGAGCTGAAGCGTAAAGTTGTTCATAAGAAGAAATTTCTGTTCGTGGAACAAAGATAACATTTCTTCTGTATAAAGCGCAAGTGTAGAGAAAGCTAACTATCCATTATAGATTTTCCCACTACAGATATGATAAAAAATAGGCTGTACTACATTGAAGCGTAGTACAGCCTATCCGATTTTGTTTGTAGAGATTATTCCGCTCTATTTAGTTCTTAGAACCCCATTGCTGATAAGCTTCTTTAGGGTCTACTACGAAGTAACGTAAGAGACAGTTGAGTCCATCTCCAACTGTTGTATCTGCTCCTATGAATGCAGTTCCGAAACCGGGTTTGAATTGGAACATACTAAAGTCTGAATCAGCACCACTTCCTACATCTTTTCTTATACGCAGATTCTGTACGTGGTAACGACTCCATTCACCTATTTGAGTACCTACTTGGGTTCTTCCTCCTATCGGGAACTTACGTTCTATCACTTCTCCTTCTTCCATTTTTTGTTTCCAGAAGTCTTCGTTGGCTATCTTGTCAAGCCATTGGGATTCTACTGTATTCCAACTTGCAGTACCGTCTCCTTCTTTACTTCCTTCTGTGCCTATATAGTAGCCTTTTACGATAAGACCGTTGGAGGTAGATTCTACTCTGTAAGCAGAGAAATAACGTCTGCGTTCATAGAAATTACTCTGCAATTCACGTATATGACGTACTCCATAATAGACATTGTTATCGGTAGTAGATGGTCTGTAGTAGGCTTTGGTCGTTTCTGTGGTTGGCTCTCCTCCATCAGGACTACGGAATTTGTTAAATTCTTGTCTTGTACCATCTATATCTTTTCTACCGGCGCCAAACGTAGGTGAATTTCCTACACCAAATATTTTGTCTACAAAGAGCTTACTTCCGTCCCAGTATTCGTAATAACGTGTGCGAACTTCTTTGTGAGTTTCTATCTCACTATTCCATATATCTTCTCTGAAGTGAGGAATTACGGTACGCCAGTCATCTACGGTAGGAATAAATCTATTGTTTGGTATAAACTTACTTTCTTTTGCTCTTAAGTCTATTGATAAATAGTTTTCTGTACTCCATGTAAAAAGTTCTTTTACACCGAAGGAAGCACCACCTAACCAAAGTCCAATGGATGAAGCTCCTGGATAAGTCCAGTTCTGTCCTACTTCCTCTATATTTAGTGATCCGCTTGAATAAGAACGTGCTGCATTTCCACGTGCTACGAATTCCAGTGGCATATAACCCAGCTGTGCACGGTTGAGTGTAAGCTCTTTGGCTATGGTCGTATTCTTCTTACTTGCAGCGATTTGTAGTCCTGTGAGATTAAAAGATTGTCTGGGGCGCAAGAGACCAAGAGGGTCTCCTATGAGGTCTACAGACACGCTGTTTCCTCCTGTAGTGGTTTCTGCCAGCCATACCCAGAAATACCCTATTCTTTCTTTACGTTTACTTTCTACACTGGGATTGTTGGTTACATCTTTCCCTACTACATATTGGTAGGATTTTACATTGGCATATCCCAAATTTATCCCGGTATCTGTATAACCTAAGTGAACAGATTCTATAGTATGCTTGAATTCGAAGGCTTGATCTCCCGTAGCGGCAGAAGAGAAACCGCTGAGTCCTGTGGAAGTAAGATCTGCCGGTGTAGCTTGTAGTGTGAAGTTCGCCTTAGGAGCAAAATGGGTATTTTCTTTTATGCGTAAAAATTTCAACACATAGTTCCCCCATGGTTTATTTTGAGCATCTACACCATTGTTTTTTATAGCCAAACGCATAAATACCCCACGTGGGAGGAATTTGGCATTACGTATATAGAACGCATCTGTAGTAGTACCGCCTACCGTACGTGGTGCAAAGGTGATAGCCTGCCACCCGAAAGTATAAGGTATTTCTACTTTTTTCTTTAGTCCGGCACTCATGGCTTCTCCGCCTAAAAGAGCAGTATTGGGGTCATAGTAGAGCGTGTTGTTTTTTATTTCTCCCCCTATCACACCACACACGTACCACATCTTATTCTTGTTGGCAGGATATTGAGGTATGTCTATGTTTTTCTCTTTTATTTCCAGTGTGAGCATTCTATCGTTTCCGGTGCCCTCTATTTTGGTTACTTTGAGCTGAGTAGAGATAGGACCTGTGGTCTGTATGTTGGTAGGCTTACCATCTGCTCCCTTGTCTGCATAAGCAAAGAAGAGATAGGTATCTATGAGTTCTCCTACGGTAGCTGTGATTTGCGGACGTGCGTGGTCTGCTGTAGCTTCTAAGTCCAAGCCACGTGAACTACTGCCTTCTATTACTTGGGCATTTAGATTGAAAGTAATATTGCCTTTTTCGGGCGTAGGAGGGGTGTCGGGGGTGTCGCTTTTGGAACAAGCGGAAAGTGCCAGCAGTAAACATACTGCGGGGAGTATCCGGAATATTTTTTTCATCGGTTGAGTGTTTTTGTGTGTGAGTTAATAATCTTCTGCAGGAACCTCTTCGTAATAATTGTCAGGCTGATTCCAGTTGTCTACAGTGGCATCTGCCGAGAATTGCTGTAATAAATGAGGAGATGTAGCGATGCTTACCACAACCGTTACTTCTGGAGCAATGTACTGTTCTTTTTTCATGTTTAAGTGTTGTAATTTTTTATGGAGATAAGTACAGGTATCGGAAAATGACCTGTACGCAATAGCGATGTGTTTATAGGTGTGTATAATTAAGTTATTTAGTTCTTGTGTGTAAACGATACAAAAATGTGGTCGTTTAATTCGGGTGCAAAGGTCTATTTTTTTTTTTTTTTGTACAAAATGTTTTAACAAGTTTTATGTACTTTTCTGTCTGATAAATTTTGGGCAAGTCCATAGCAGGGTCCGGTTTCCGGCTATGGTATTATCAAGAGTGTTAAGGGTGTCTTGCTGTCTTGTTTCCTATGGGGTCTCTCTTTAACTCTCTTAATATGAGTAGTTCTCTTCCACGTTCTTCTTTTGTGGGGAAAGTGCTTGTTTTCTAGGAGTGAGAGTTAACTCTTTTTACGGATTTCACTGTACATAATTATCCTATGATAAGTAAATGCCGGGTATGACAGTTAAAGAGTGTAAATCAATCTCTGTCTTCTGTGTAAGGCTCATATTTTTATACTTATAAAACACCTCTTCTTGATAGAGGGAGTCATAAAACAATGATAATTAAATAATATAAGTTATGAAACATCTTTTATTTCCTCGGGATAGCCATACACGTACTTCATTGGCAGTGCTTTTTTTGCGCTTGGCCTTAGGTTTGGCTTTCGTTACTCACGGTTGGGCAAAACTCCAAGGTTTCTCTGCCATGTCTGAGTCTTTCCCTGATCCTACAGGCTTTTTAGGCTCGCCTATCGCCCTCAGTTTAGCTGTTTTTGCAGAATTGGTATGTGCCATAGGACTTATATTGGGTTTACTTCATAGATTGGCACTCATTCCTATGATTTTTACTATGCTGATGGCATTTTTCGTAGTGCATAACGGTTCGTTTGCCGAAGGTGGTGAGTTGGCTTTCGTGTACTTGGTAGGTTTCGTTACCCTTTGGATTACAGGACCGGGTACTTACTCGGCAGATTATTTGCTTTTCAAGAAATAATCTTTATTCCTTCAAGATAAAAATAGTATATGTCAAATAGGCATACATTTTAAGCAAAGAATCCCCATCGGGGATTTGCTGTTGTTAGGGCAGGCGTTCGGAGTGAAACGCAGCACCCTGCCTATACACGTACATAAAAACAATGCCATAGGTATTGTGCTAAGAGGAATGTGCTAAAGGCACAACCCCTATGGGGTTGATTCCGGTGGAATACATATAGACAGGGTTATCCACTTCGTTCCTAACCCTGCTCTAACAAA
Organism: Phocaeicola sp.; assembly: GCA_022764505.1. Classification (GTDB taxonomy): domain Bacteria; phylum Bacteroidota; class Bacteroidia; order Bacteroidales; family Bacteroidaceae; genus Phocaeicola. The sequence goes on from JALEQJ010000044.1 coordinate 11,174, forward strand.
GGCATAACACCTACGGCGTTATTTTTTTGTACACAATCTATTTCCATCATAACTACTCAAATTTGAGATTGTTTATGAGTATATCATCTATTACACTGCGTTTGAGTAAAGAATCCCCATCGGGGATTTGCTGTTGATAGGGCAGGCGTTCGGAGTGAAACGCAGAACCCTGCCTATACACGTACATAAAGACAATGCCATAGGTATTGTGCTAAGAGGAATGTGCTAAAAGCACAACCCCTATGGGGTTGATGCCGGTACGATACATATAGACAGGGTTATCCACTTCGTTCCTAACCCTGCCCTAACAAAGGCATAACACCTACGGTGTTAGTTGTTTGTACACAATCTATTTCCATCATAACTATTCAAATTTAAGATTGTTTACGAGTATATCATCTATTATACAACTATGTTTAGGTAAAGAATCCCTATCGGGGATTTGCTGTTGTCAGGGCAGGTGTTCGGAGTGAAACGCAGAACCCTGCCTATGTATGTACATAAAGACAATGCCATAGGTATTGTGCTAAGAGAAAAAGGCATTAAATTAATACGAGTTCACTCTATGCACGCTTTTCTGCTTATCTTCTCACACCCTCTTCACGTTATTTTACTATAGAGAAGGAACTTTTCCCGATGGCTATCGTTATATTTGTATGGTAATAACTCCATATACATAGATTATGGCAAAGAAAACACGCGAAAAAAAGGGAGGTAAACGTATCAAGAAACGTGACTTGACAGAACTCATCATAGGATTCTTTCGCACCCATTCCACAGAGAACATAGGTATAAAACAGCTATTCAGAGAATTGAATATTACGGCACACCCCGTAAAAATGCTCTGTATAGACATAGTAGAAGATTTACTCTTCAGCAACTTCTTACTCAAAGACGAGTCCGGACTTCTGAAACTAAACGAAATAAGCCAAGTCTTAGAGGGTACATTCCTGCGCAAAAGCAATGGGAGAAATCTCTTCCTACCAGACGAGGGAGGAGAGCCTATCCTCATCACAGAACGGAATGCAGCCCACGCTATGAACAATGACCGTGTGAAAATCTCTCTCTCTGCCAAACGACATAGACACGAAATGGAAGGAGAAGTAATAGAGATTCTCTCCAGAGCGCAACAAACCTTTGTGGGAACCGTAAAAGTTTCCAAAGGCTATGCTTTCCTACTCACAGAAAGCACCACTCTCTCCAATGATATTTTCTTACCCAAAGACAAGCTCAAAGGAGCTAAAGACGGAGATAAGGCAGTGGTGAAAATTGCAGATTGGCCGGAAGGAGCCAAAAATCCATTCGGAGAAGTCCTAGATGTATTGGGACGTGCAGGAGAAAATACCGCAGAGATGCACGCCATACTGGCTGAATATGGGTTGCCTTATACCTATCCGTATGCAGTAGAAAAGGCGGCAGAACAGATAGACGCCACCATCACAGCAGAAGAAATAGCACAGCGAGAAGATTTCAGAGAAGTTCTCACTTTTACCATAGACCCCAAAGATGCCAAAGACTTTGACGATGCACTCTCTATACGTCCACTTAAAGAAGGACTGTGGGAAGTAGGGGTACATATAGCAGACGTTTCTCACTACGTAAAGGAAAATAGCGCCATAGACAAGGAAGCACAGAAACGTGCTACCTCTGTTTATTTGGTAGACCGTACCATACCGATGCTCCCCGAAAGGCTTTGCAACTTTATTTGCTCACTTCGCCCCGATGAGGAAAAATTGGCATATTCTGTCATCTTCCATTTGAATGAAAAAGCAGAGATCAAAGATACTCGTATCCGCAAAACGGTAATAAAGAGTGATAGACGTTTCACTTACGAAGAAGCACAAGAGATCATAGAAACCGGCAAGGGCGACCACAAAGAGGCTGTACTCAAACTGAATGAATTGGCAAAGCTACTTCGCAGTAAACGCCTCTCTGCCGGAGCTATCAATTTTGAACGCGTAGAAGTGAAGTTTGATATAGACGAAACAGGTAAGCCTATAGGAGTTTATTTCAAGGAATCCAAAGACGCGCATAAACTCGTAGAAGAATTTATGTTGATAGCCAATAGAACCGTAGCAGAGCATATAGGAAAAGTACCGAAGAATCGTACACCCAAGGTCTTCCCCTATCGTATTCACGACATTCCCGAACCGGAAAAGTTGGATCAGCTCAATAGTTTTATTGCTAAATTCGGTTACAAAATTCGCACAGGAGGTAGCAAGATAGAAGTATCCAAGTCTATCAACAAACTTCTCAATGAAGTACACGGAAAAGCTGAGCAGAATCTGGTGGAAACTGTTTCTATCCGCTCTATGCAAAAAGCCAAATATACCATATATAATATAGGACACTACGGCTTGGCTTTTGAGTATTATACACATTTCACCTCCCCTATTCGTCGGTATCCGGATCTTATGGTGCACCGCTTATTGGCTCGCTACGATGCAGGCGGACGCACCGCACAAGCAGACAAGTACGAAAATCTCTGCGAGCATAGTTCTGCTATGGAACAGACCGCAGCCAGTGCAGAAAGAGCTTCTATCAAGTACAAGCAAGTAGAATTCTTGAGTGAACATATAGGAGAAGTATTTGATGGGGTTATCTCCGGTGTTACAGAGTGGGGTATATACGTAGAAATAAACGAAAACAAGTGCGAGGGTATGGTTCCGATGAGAGAGTTGGACGATGATTTCTACGAGTTCGATGAACGCAACTATTGTTTGCGTGGCAGGCGTAACCATCGCACCTACCATTTGGGAGATCCAATCCGTATTCGTGTAGTGCGTGCCAATCTGGAGAAAAAGCAGTTGGACTTCTCATTAGAAGACTGAATTTATCAGAAGACTATTTTATAAAAGCAAGGCTTGCTATCCTATTATGGTAGCAAGCCTTCTTCTTTTATCCTATTATTGAAAGAACGCAGTTCTGCAAAAAAATAACGGGTAGTGTCCTAAAAAAGTGTGTAAGCTCCAAAATTCCTATCTTAGAGGTGAGAACTAAAAAGCAGATAAAAAAATGGAACTTACACATGACCAAATTTCGGAATTTATCCTCAAAGCAACAAATAGCTCTGATAGTTTTAATAAGCTCATTGAGATAATTCTCAGATAGCTTGATGCACCACGAACGAAGAATGTTTCTTGATGAAACCGCAGATAGTGGTAATGGTTTTCGCCCACGCCACTTCTGTTATGGACATTATGAGTTTCATCTGAAAGTGCCTCGTACTCGTCAAGGGAGTTTCTACCCCGTACTCTTGGCTGTGATTAAGCGAGAGGATGAGGAGCGTGCC
>JALEQJ010000069.1 GCA_022764505.1 Phocaeicola sp.
AGCACAGAAGATTTCAATAACTTTGTCTATGGTAATCATCGCTTTTTTGATTGTAACTAATTGGTTTATAAATATAAAGCTACGAAAAATAAGCGAGATTACCGCTTTTTATGGCTACTTTTTTATCCCGAACTCACGTATTATTAAGATCTGAGAATAGAAATTCAAATCTTAGTAGATAGCATTGAACATACTCAATAATCTATGTATAAAAACTCAAAGCTTATGAAACATTTAATTTTTGGACTTGTTATGCTTGCTTTATTCGCACTCACCGGATGCAGTAAAGACGAAGCAACAACTACAATCCCGGAAGTTTCGGCAGAAGTGCTTGAAACGGGAACAGATTTTATCAAACTATCTATTGATATAACAAAAGCTGAAAGTGGTTCTTATTTTTGCCTACCGGCTTTTGAAAAAGCTCCCACACCGGGAGAAATACTCACAAAGGGGAAACTGCTGAAAATAGAGAATAAAAAGCAAGAAGTTAAAATAGATAGTTTAGAACAAGAAACAGACTATATCATATATATAGCGGCACGGAATGCAACAGAAGTGAAAACTATAAATATCCCGGTTACAACCCTGAAAGGATATATCCAAGATGTAACTATGAAAGATGGCTGGATACAATACTATGGAGATTTCTACAAAAACAAAGTAGGTTACTATATGGTAGCTCTGTCCGATGGTCCCATTAGCAACACCGGTCTTCCTACACGTGTAGGCGACAAAGCTCTACACTTATTCATAGGAGATGCAATTCCTTTAGATGGAGATAATGCCAGTCTTAAAACCGGAACTTATCGCATATCAGATGAACATGAACAAGGAACTGCCGATGCTTACAACTGTAAATTCATTATATCTACAGCCGTAGAAAATGGTGTATCTACTGCCGGTTATACATATAGATTCGTAGACGGAACCATAACAATAGAATATACCGGAGACAATACCTACTCTTTCTTAGTAGATGCAAAGATAGAATTGGAATCCGGTGAGCAGAACATCAGATGCAGTTTCACAGGTAAACTACCCTTTACCAATCAAGATCCTGCACGCTATAATCCATTACGCGAAAATATAACAGTAGTACCAAAGGGACTTTCGGGTTGGTATACCAAGAGTAGTAACGGAGAATTTGGAACTTACAATTTTTCTCTCTACAATACACCTATAGATGCCAGTGGATTTGTAGCCGGAGCCGGAGAAGTTGTTATGTTTACATTGCTTGCTCCATATAGCGAAAGAATGGATATAGAAAAATTAGTAGGTACTTACGAGAATGTGGTAATATCCGAACCCGGAAGTACTTATACTCCGCCGGCAATCATCGCAGGAATGTATAGTTATTTCTATGGTATGTATGCTCCACAAGGATCGTTCTACAGCAGATATAACGATGCCGGACAAATAGACTTATTGGGGTTATTTATAAAAGGAAAAGTCGTAATCACAAAAGATGGAGACAACATTACACTTAAAGGCGATATGATAACCATTCAAAACAAAAATGTAAAAATAGAGTACACAGGTTCATCTACCAGCATCGTAGATTTCTCTCAATCCTCATCTCCGCTTATGATTCTCAATCATAAATCAGGAAGTCTATCAAAAGCCATTCCACTTAGAAAGACTTTTACTAAACCGTTTTATCTATAAATAAGCAGAACATTATGAAAAAGATAAATATAATTCTATCATACCTATTCGCTTTGGTTACAACCTTTTTTGTGGCATGCCAAAGTGAAACCGAGATTAAAACTTCTATGCTGGAAGTAGACAATAGCAAGTTGGAAGTTGCTTCCGAAGGTGCTAAGATAAATATAGAGATAAAGTCAAACGTACATTGGACAATCAGCTCTCTTCATGGCTGGACAACTCCGAATATAAACGAAGGAGAAGGAAATAAAACCATAGAATTGACAATTGCAGAAAATCTCTATAGAAATGAACGAAGAGATACTCTCACGATATCAACAGTGGACGGAACACAAGTAAAAAACATAGAAATAATTCAAGCAATAGAGCAGAATCCGGACAATAACTATAAGTATAAAATACCTGTTGTATTTCATGTTATCTATCGTGATGCTTCCAACGAAAAACAATATCTACGCGAAGGATATTTGCAAGAAGTAATGGCACAGGTAAATCAAATATGGAAGGAAGCTGCTTCAAATCTTAACATTGAATTTGTTATGGCTACAGAAGCACCCAATGGTGTAAAAATGAAAGAAGCCGGTGTAAACAGAGTAAAATGGAATATAGATAAAATAGACTATAACCGCTTTATGGGATTCGTTGAAGCGGCTCCTAAACGCTATCGCGATTTATTATGGGATCAAAATCGCTATGTAAATATCTGCTTATATAATTTTTCTGATGAAAAAGTAACCGGTGTAACTACCCTACCATATACATTGGCTCCCGATACTTTGGCAGGATTGGAACAACTACCGGCAAACATATCTCCTAAGGAACTTTCTGCATCTTATTGCATCAGTGTAAATAGTCTTTATGCATATACCTCTCCTAAGGAACAATTTGAAACCACCAACTTCATATCTACCATTGCACACGAACTGGGTCATTACTTCGGGTTACTCCATGTATTCGGAGAAGATCCTACAAGAGGAATGGACAGCAATAAAGACACGGACTTCTGTAATGATACTCCTACTTATAACAGAAGTAAGTATCTAAGAGAATTGCAAGAGTATCAATGGGAACACCCTAAATTCACCACTGACGATATAAATAAATGGCTTACAAGAACAAACAGTATAACTAAAGAAAATTTCGTTTCCGATAATATTATGGATTATTATTGGACAAAACGAAACAAATTCACTCCGGAACAAGTTGCCAGAATACGTTATGTACTTCTTCACAGCCCATTCGTTCCCGGACCAAAAATTAGAACCCAAGCACAGAGAAGCATAAACAAACGCACATTTGATATACATGTGCACAGTAGTATCTGTCGTTGCCATTTAGACTAAAAAAACACCTCTAAATACACTTTGTGCAGATAAATCCATATCTGTACAATCCATTACGACTAATTATGACCGCACAGTTCAGCAAGATTATATTTTGCCGGACTGTGCTTTTTTAATGATAATCCGTTACTTTTGGATACTATTTACAGAAAATGAATAAGAAAGAATTATACCAAAAAGTTATAGCACACTTTGAAGCGACTATGCCTGTAGCAGAAACAGAACTTCATTACAATAGTCATTTTGAACTCATAGTAGCTGTGGTTCTCAGCGCTCAATGCACAGACAAAAGGGTAAATATGATTACTCCCGCTCTATTCAGAGATTTTCCTACCGCAGAAGCTATGGCTTCCACTACTCCCGAAGTCATCTTTGAATACATCAAGAGTATCAGCTACCCCAATAATAAGGCTAAGCATTTGGTAGGATTAGCCCAAATGCTTGTAAATGACTATCAAGGAGAAGTACCAAGAACGCTTGAAGAGCTTACGAAACTTCCCGGCGTAGGAAGAAAAACTGCCAATGTTATTCAGAGTGTAGCCTTCCATAAAGCTACAATGGCAGTAGATACACACGTCTATAGAGTGAGTCATAGAATAGGATTGGTTCCTCTTAGTTGTACCACACCTCTATCTACAGAAAAATACCTGATGAAATACTTGCCACGTGCCATTGTTCCCAAAGCCCATCACTGGCTCATTTTACATGGCAGATATACCTGCACTGCCAAAAAACCTAAATGCGAAATCTGCGGTCTTAATGGATTATGCAAATACTCCATCAAACCATTTGAGATAAAAAGTTTATAAGGAAAGGTAGTTTTTAGGAATAATGCAGTATTCATTGCTTAGCAATCCATTGTCCTTAAACTTCATTTACAAGTCATAAATAAAAAGTAGTTTGAGCAACTATTCGTTTCAAAAGTTATTTTTGCGATGAACAAATACAATACAACTATGACAAAGATAAAAAATAACATCGCAGAATTAGTAGGGAACACCCCACTGATACGATTAAACGCTATAGCGAAAGAGTACAATGCACAAGCCAATATCATAGCAAAGTTAGAATACTTCAATCCGGGAGGAAGCGTGAAAGATAGAATCGCGCTGGCTATGATAGAAGATGCTGAAAAAAAAGGATTACTTCACCCCAATAGTGTCATCATAGAACCTACCAGTGGAAATACAGGAGTAGGCTTAGCGTGGGTAGCAAGAATAAAAGGATACAGAATTATTTTGGTGATGCCGGAAACTATGAGTGTGGAACGCAGAAATCTGCTGAAAGCACGTGGAGCCGAGCTGGTATTAACAAGTGGTAGTTTAGGTATGAAAGGAGCTATTGCCAAAGCTGAAGAATTACAAGCCTCAATAGAAGGAGGGATTATTTTGCAGCAGTTTGACAATAACAGCAACCCTCAGATACATTATAAAACTACAGCAGAAGAAATTTGGGCGGATACAGAAGGTACTGTAGATGTCTTTGTGGCAGGAGTTGGTACCGGAGGTACTATCAGTGGCATAGGGAAAAGACTGAAAGAATATAACGCTAATATAGAAATAGTAGCTGTAGAGCCGGATGCTTCCGCTGTAATTTCTGGAGAGGCTCCTGCACCTCATAAGATACAAGGTATCGGAGCCGGATTCATTCCAAAAAACTTAGATCTTTCTGTTATAGACAAAGTAGTAAGAGTAACAGACAATGAAGCCATTTCTATGGGACGCAAATTATCTTTTGAAGAAGGCTTATTGGTAGGTATATCTTCCGGTGCAGCTGCCTTTGCCGCATTGAAATTGGCAAAAGAGCCTGCTTACAAAGGGAAGAACATAGTCGTTCTCCTGCCTGATACAGGAGAACGCTATTTGAGTACTGTTCTATACGATTTTGATGGTTATCCTTTATAAATAAGGGATAAGCTGTGGTAGCTTCATACTATTAGAACCTTTTATCAAAATCTGATAATGCATTGGTGGCTGATTTGTAAACAAGTCAGCCACTTCTTTTGTCGTATTATAATGCTCAAAGGAGTGATTGGTCTGACCAAAGTTCTCCCCTATTAAAATGATACGTTGAAAAGATTTCGATGCTCCTAATAAGTCCACTACTGCTTGGTGTTCTGCTTTGGTATTCTCTCCCAATTCTTTCATATCTCCCAATATGAGCATTTTATTCGTGAACTTCATACGTTCAAAGTTCTCTATAGCTTTTCTCATACTGGTAGGATTAGCATTGTAAGCATCTACAATGAGTTTATTTTTACCGGTATCCTCGTATTGAGATCTATTATTTTGAGGCTGATAAGTAGCCAATGCCTCACATATAGCCTGCTCTCCTACTCCCAAGTAAAGTCCGACAGCTATAGCTACCAAAGCATTTTCTAAGTTGTAATCCCCTATCAGTTGAGTTGTTACTTCAAATTGTTGTCCTTTATAAGTCCAAGAGAATTGCAAATAAGGAGAGCAATTAAGTACATCTCCTTGCACATAAAGCCCTTCTGCACTTTTACCATAATAGATACACTTTAGTCCTGCTGTCATAGCTGTCAAGTAGTGATTCTCTTTAGGTACAAAGACTGTATGTTCTCCATACAATCGCAGATAGTCATACAGTTCTCCCTTTGTCTTAATCACCCCTTCGAAAGAACCGAAACCTTCTAAATGAGCTTTGCCTACATTCGTAATAATGCCCATATCCGGCGATGCTATTTGTGCCAGAAAGGCTATTTCTCCCGGGTGATTTGCCCCCATCTCTATAACCGCCAACTCATGCTCCTCCCTAAGTGATAACAGCGTAATAGGGACACCTATATGATTATTCAGATTCCCTTGTGTATATAGAATCTTATACTTTGTAGACAAAACAGAAGCGAGTAGTTCTTTTGTTGTAGTTTTTCCGTTTGTCCCTGTAACGGCTATAATACGCTTTCCCCACTTCTGCCGATGAAAGTGTGCCAAGTCTTGCAATGACTTTAACACATCTTCTACCAATAAAAGGCGAGGGTTGTTTTCTGTCATCAAAGCAGGGTCATCTATTACTGCATATTTACAACCATCTTCCAATGCTTTTTTAGCAAAAGCATTTCCATTAAAAGTTGCTCCTTTTAAGGCAAAGAACATAGTGCCCACTTCACATTTTCTGGTATCTGTGGAGATACCGGAGCATTCTAAAAAATGTACATATAATTCTTTTGTACTCATATAGATAGTATTCATACCTAATCCTTTTTTAATCTATAGGTAATTCATCGCACTCTTGTAGCCACATAGAAGCAGATGCATCACTTGGCATTCTCCAGTCGCCTCGCGGGCTTAATGAAACAGCCCAAACTTTAGGTCCATCCGGCAAACAAGAGCGTTTGAATTGCTGTGCAAAGAATCTTCTAAAGAAGACTTTCATCCAATTCTTGATAAACTCAGCATCGTATTTTTCCTTAAAAGCATGTTTTGCCAACATAAAAATTTTGCGAGGACGGAACCCATAGCGAATGAAATAATACAAGAAGAAGTCATGCAGTTCATAAGGACCTACCAAGTCCTCTGTCTTTTGTTTTATTACATTCTGCTGTTCTGCAGGTAAGAGTTCGGGACTGATAGGGGTACTTACTACGTCCAATAATACCTCTTTAATCTTTCCTTCAGCTTGAGAATATGCATACCATTCCACTATTTTTTGTATCATAGTCTTAGGAATACCCGCATTGACACCATACATAGACATTTGGTCTCCATTGTAAGTAGCCCAGCCTAACGCTAATTCGGACATATCTCCCGTTCCTATTACCAAAGCATTATGTTCATTGGCATAATCCATAAGTATTTGTGTACGCTCTCTGGCTTGTACATTTTCGTATGTAATATCTCTCTTGGCTGGGTCGTGTCCTATATCTCCAAAATGCTGTAAACAAGCGTCCTTTATATCTATATCCAAAGATTCAACCCCCAACAGGTTCATCATATCTAAGGCATTCTGATAAGTACGCCCTGTAGTACCGAATCCCGGCATCGTAATACCGATGATATTCTTACGAGGTAACTTCAGCTTATCAAAACAACGCACACATACCAATAGAGCCATCGTAGAATCCAATCCACCGGAAATCCCCAAGACTACTTTCTTAATTTGTGTATGAGTTAAACGTTTTGCTAATCCCATAACTTGTATGTCTACAGCATCTTGACAGTTCTCATGCAAGAGTTTTTTGTCCGATGGTACAAAAGGACTTGGAGAAATATGTCTCAGCAAATGGAAAGAAGTAGATTCCTTAAATTCAAACGGAACTAACTTCACATATTCATTTATATATATACGTTGTGCAGAAGCAAAAGTTGTATTCACCTGTCTTTCGTTTCTTAAACGTTCTATATCTATGTCCGATATAATAAGCTGTTCTTCCACTTCAAAACGAGTAGATTCTGCAATCAATTCTCCACTCTCATAAATAAGTCCATGCCCTGCAAATACTACATCTGTGGTAGATTCTCCATATCCGCAAGAAGAAAACACGTAGCCTGAGATAGACTGAGAAGACTGCATAGACAACAGTCTACGTAAATATCTGTGTTTTCCTACATTTTCCGTATCTGCGGACAGGTTAAATATCACATCGGCTCCTTTCAGTGCCAATAGCGAACTGGGAGGAATTGTAGCCCATACATCTTCGCAGATCTCTATACCGAAGTTTATCTTTGAAGACTGGAATATCAGGCGTGGAGATATAGGCACTACCTGTCCGAATAATTCCAATTCCATATCCAATGGATACTCAAATGCCGATGCAAACCATCTCTTTTCGGAAAACTCTCTATAATTCGGTAAAAAGCACTTAGCTACTATACCCAGAATTTTTCCGTTTTGGATAGCCACTGCACAGTTCAACAAAGAAGAGTTCACCTGTAGAGGCAATCCAAGTATAGATACAATATCCAGCTCTTTGGTACTTTCTAAAATATGCAAAAGACCTTCCTTTGCTTCTTCTATCAAAAGATGTTGCATAAACAAATCACCACAAGTATATCCCGTGATATTGAGTTCCGGAAAAGTGATGATTTTGACTTTCTTCTCTGCAGCTTGTCTTATCATAGCTTCTGCGCAAGCTACATTGTAAGAACAATCCGCTACTTTCACGCCGGGAACTGCAGCAGCTACTCTGATGAATCCAAATTCCATATATAGTTATATCATTGAGTAAAAACCCGACAACGACCTAAGTATAGAGGTTTCGTTATCGGGTCATTAAATTTTATTAGAAACGCCTTTTTATTCTGTTACGATGCCTGCCAATTCCGGGTCTATCATAATACGTCCACAGTATTCGCATACGATTACTTTCTTTCTCATACGAATATCCAATTGTTTTTGAGGTGGAATCTTATTGAAGCAACCACCACAAGCATCACGTTGGACAGAAGTAATACCTAAACCATTGCGTGAGTTCTTACGAATGCGCTTGAATGCTTGCAACAAACGTGCTTCTATAGAAACTTCCAAAGCCTTCGCTTTATCTCTTAGTTTATCTTCTTCTTGCTTAGTTTCCGAAATGATTTCGTCCAACTCATTTTTCTTAACACTCAGGTCTTCTTCTCTTTCTGCCAAATAAGCAGTAGAAGTGCTTAACTCTTCTTCTTGTGCCTTTAGAGCAGCAGTATTTTCTTTGATACGTTTCTCACAAAGTTCTATTTCCAATGTATAAAACTCTATTTCTTTTGTGATAACATCAAACTCTCTATTGTTGCGAACATTGGCTTGTTGTTCCTTGAATTTTTCTATAGCGGTCTTTGCATCTACTATCTCATTCTTTTTTGTAGAAATAGCAGATTTAAGATTTTCTATTTCAGACTTAATTCTTTCTATACGAGTTTTCAAACCTGTTACTTCATCTTCCAAGTCTTGCACTTCCAGAGGTAGCTCACCTCTTAAAGTCTTGATTTTATCTACTTCGGAAAGTATAGTTTGTAACTCATACAAACTCTTCAATTTTTCTTCTACAGAGAGTTCTACTGCTTCTTTTTTTGCTTCTTTAGCCATGATTTATAAGTAGTTTATTGGATTGGTATTTATTTCTGTTGTTACTATTCTTATATCCGAAGAAAACTTCCGAATAACCGATTGAAAAATATCTGTGGTATACTGTTCACTTTCGTAGTGTCCTATATCTGCTATCAACAATTTATCTTGATAGAAAAAATAATCGTGATATTTTATTTCTCCGGTAAGGAAGACATCTGCTTGTTGCTGCGCTGCGAGTGGCAATAAAAAACCTCCGGATCCACCACACAAGGCGACTCTTTTAATGCTTCTTCCTGCTGTAAATGGAGAATGTTTCACTGCACCTATCTTGAATATCTCTTTTACCTTATAGAGAAAGTTTTTTTCGTCCATAGGGATAGACAATTCTCCTATAATGCCCGACCCTACCGTACTCCACTCATTATATAATGGAATTAAATCAAATGCAGGCTCTTCATAAGGGTGAACAGACTTGAGTGTTGCAACTGCCACTCTTCTTAAATAGGTCGGTAGTATGACTTCCAGTCTTGTTTCCGGTTCATTGTGCAAAATCCGGGGCGTTCCACAAAATGGATTGCTCCCTTCTTGCGGGCGAAACGTCCCTACTCCTTCTACTCCGAAACTGCATTGGTCGTATGCCCCTATATGTCCACAACCAACTTGAAATAAGGCAGTTCGCACTTTCTCTACATAATCGTGAGGCACATATACAGACAGTTTCAAGAGAAGATTTTCTTTCTGTTCTAAAACCTGCATATTCTGCAAGCCTAACAGTTGCCCCATTTTATGGCTCACACCTTCCGGTGCATTGTCTACATTGGTATGAAGCGTATAGATGGCTATATCATACTTGATGGCTTGCATAACACAACGCTCTACATAGTCCCTACCAGTGAGGGATTTACACCCCTTAAAAATCAAAGGGTGGTGAGAAACTATCAAATTGCAATCTTTTTTGATGGCTTCCTCCACTATCGCTTCCGTTACGTCTATGCACAACAATGCCCCTGTAATTTCTGCGTCTGTCAATCCTACTTGCAAGCCAGCATTATCATAACTTTCCTGCAAAGGCAGAGGCGCAAACATTTCAAGGGCATGAATAACTTCCTTAATTTTCATGTTTTGCCAACATATTTCTGTGCAAAAGTAAACAAAATGTAGGTATCAACCAAACATTTCCATAAAACTACAGCACGGTTTATATAGACTTCCATCGAGGTTTATATAAACCTAAGTACGAAATATGTAAACTTCGGTATGAAATAGAACTTATCAAATGCCTCTATACTTCTTCCATTTTGTGCTCTATCATTTCCCTTCGTCAGCGGTAAGGCTTAGGAATGAGCTTATAAAGAAATCTATCTCACAGATCGGGAGGTCTGCGAACACCTTTTCATCAGCCCTCGCACCTTGCAAGACTATCGCGACAAGGGCATTATTCCCTATACTCAAATCGCAGGGAAAATACTCTATCGCCTCTCAAATATCAACCGACTACTACAAGAGAATTATCGGAGATAGAGTTTCTGAAGTAGATGATTTTCTTGCCGTTTCATTATTCTTCCTTGCTATGAATAAGTAACTTTGTAGCGGATTCAATTTCAATAATGTACAACTTATGAGACAGAAACTCACTTTAATCACATTGGGAGTAAAAGACTTTCAAAAGGCATTAGCTTTCTACGAGGGCTTAGGCTGGAAGAAATCGCAACAAAGTCAAGAAGCCTACGCATTGTTTCCTTTGGGTGGGATAGTTTTAGGATTATATCCACTACAAGAATTGGAAAAAGACATAACGCTAAATTATCAGCAGGCATCCTTTTCGGGCATGACAATCAGTTATAACGCCACATCTGAGGAAGAAGTCAATGCAGTGATGCAGGAAGCCGAACGGCTCGGAGCAACCATCGTGAAGCCTGCGCAGAAAGTATTTTGGGGAGGTTACAGTGGCTATTTCAAGGATTTGGACGGCTATGTGTTCGAGGTAGCCTACAATCCTTTTTGGCAGATTAACAATGAAGGAAACCTTGTTATGTAATTCGTCAGACACAATGACCAAAGAGCAGACTATTAAGGAACTGACGATAATTCCCGGAATCAGCAAATCGCTTGCAACCGACCTGTAGAATATAGGGATAACCTCCATTGACGACATAAAAGACAAAGACCCCGAAGTACTCTTCGCCTTATCTAACCACTATGCTGGTGTGGTGCAAGACCGTTGTGTATTCTCCAACGATGAACTCTTTGCCAAAGGAGTACTCGTTTGGACAGGAACTGCCCCACTCGGATCTTACCGCTTTTCGGCAACTATCAGCCATTACGACTGGGCGATGAAGAAAATAAAATTGCATATCAAAACATCTAAGGGATAATGCAAAAGAAATCATTATAAATTATTTGCTATAAGAAGAACTTGTTTCATTAACTGGAACAAGCTCTTTTCTATTCTGCTCTCTTTGTTACATCACCCTCTCCATATCCTTTGCAATCTTTTGGTCGGTGATTTGGGTGTAGATTTGCGTGCTGGCAATAGACGAGTGCCCCATCATCTTGACAATGCTCCCTATCGGAATACCAGTCTCCAAAGTCTGCGTACCGAAACTGTGGCAACCGATGTGGTAATCCAGCGGAGTGCTAATGCCACAAGCCAAGCCTACGGCTTTGATTGAGATGAGCAAATAGTTTTCCGACGTACTAAAGCCTATCTAAACAGCTCTTCCACGTATAGAAATAAAGTTGTACATCTATTATAAAGAGGAGTTCTATGTAAATAAATGCAGGAACTTATCGTAATTCCCCATTTTATTTGCAATTTTGCAACAAATTAGGGATTAAAGTGCATATACACCATATATCAAATTGCCCCTTATGTGGCAAACAAGAGTTTGAAGAACGTTTCACTTGTAGAGATTACTATGCTACAGGCGAGACTTTTCATTTATATGAATGTAAAGAATGCCATTTTCTTTTCACACAAGACTTTCCTTCACAAAGCTATATAGACAAGTATTATTGTGCAGAAAATTATATTTCGCACAGTGATACACAGCGTGGATTGGTCAATAAACTATATCACATAGTACGCCGGTTTATGTTAAAAAGGAAATCCGCCTTGGTAGAAAAACACTCCAAGGGAAAACGTCTTTTGGATATAGGCACCGGAACGGGGTATTTTGCACAAGCTATGAAACAGAAAGGCTGGGAAGTAACTGCCATAGAAAAAAGTCCGCAAGCCAGAGTTTTCGCTCAAAAGCATTTTGGGCTAAAAATAGATGCACCGGAATTGTTAGACAGCTACGAAACGGGATATTTCAATGTCATTACGCTCTGGCACGTATTGGAACATATAGAAGATTTACCTCAAATGTGGGAAAGATTAAAAGAGATTCTCCACGAAGAAGGAACACTTATTTTGGCACTTCCCAATCCATCTTCTTACGATGCGAACCATTATAAGCAAAATTGGGCAGCTTACGATGTCCCACGACATTTATGGCACTTTACCCCTGCTACATTAGCAAAATGGGCTTCTCTCTATGGATTTACTGTAAAGAAACAAATCCCTATGCCTTTTGATGCTTTTTACATTTCTATGTTGAGCGAAAAGAATGAGAGCAAGACCTTTTCTACACTACGCGGTTTTTGGAGAGGTTTCTTGGCTTGGATAGCTACCAGAAGAAACGCCTCTCTGAGTAGCTCTATTATTTATATTCTCAAAAAACAAAAGTAACAGATGAAAAAAGGTTCTTTTCTTGCTATGCAATCTATCACTTCCGGAATCAGTACGATGTTAGTATTGTTTCTTTTGGGGCTGATGCTATTTTTAGGTTTTACAGCCAAAAACCTGTCTGTATATGTGAGAGAACACATAGCCCTCACACTTACATTGAACGATGATATGAAAGAGCCTGCTATATTGGCATACAAAGAACAAATAGAAAAAGAAGCGTTTACAAAAGAAATAACCTACATCTCAAAAGAAGAGGCTCTCAAAGAACAGAAAATAGCAATGGGTACAGATCCTGCTGAATTCTTAGGACACAACCCTTTTCCTGCCATCATAGAACTAAAGCTGAAATCCGCTTATGCCAATGCGGATAGCATACGATGGATATCCGAGCAACTAAAAGAAGAAAGCGGTGTCTTGGAAATAAGTTATCCACAAGATCTTATCAACTCCGTAAATGACAATCTGCGAAAAATAGGTATTGTCTTACTCATCTGTGCAGGATTGCTTACGCTGATTTCTTTTGTATTGATAAACAATACCATCAGATTACATATTTACGCTAAGCGGTTTCTTATACATACTATGCGTTTAGTAGGTGCAAAGTGGGGATTTATCCGTCGTCCTTTCATAAAGAGAAGTGTCTTGATGGGTATAATAGCCGCTATATTTGCAAACATTGCCTTATACGCTCTGACTTACGCTCTCATTCAGTATGAAACAGACCTGCGATTTATCATTACACCGGAAATACTCTGGATAGTTATGGGCATTGTTCTCTTATTAGGTATATTGCTCACATGGCTCTGTGCTTTGTTTGCTGTAAATCGCTATCTCAATATGCGTACAGGTTCTCTATATCGTTAATAATACCAACTCTACAGATATGAAACAGACAAAATTCGCTTTTTCCAAGTCCAACTATATCTTATTGGCTATAGGATTTTTGATTATTCTCATAGGCTTTGCTATGATGATGGGACCCTCTACCACGGAATTACAATATGAACCGGATATATTCAGCGCACGCAGAATTAAATTGGCTCCTGCGCTTACTTTATTGGGCTTCCTATTTATGATTTTCGCCATTTTATTCACCCCTAAGAATACAAAAGAATAACGTATGCAAGATTTAGGCATCATAGAAACTATTATCATAGCTATAGTAGAGGGACTTACAGAGTTTCTTCCCGTATCTTCTACCGGGCATATGATTATCACACAACATTTATTAGGCGTAGAAAGCACAGAATTTGTCAAAGCCTTCTTGGTAATTATTCAGTTTGGAGCCATTCTGTCTGTACTTTGCTTATACTGGAAACGCTTTTTTGTACTCACTCCATCTACGGAAACTTCTCTATTGAAACGTTGGTTTCACTCTTTGGACTTCTATGTAAAACTACTTGTAGCGTTTCTGCCGGCTGCTATATTGGGACTCCTCTTTTCCGATAAAATAGATGAACTATTGGAAAGTGTAAATGTAGTAGCTACTATGCTGGTAGTGGGAGGTATTTTTATGCTTTTCACAGATAAACTGTTCGCAAACAATACACAAGAAACTCCCGTAACCCACAAACGTGCTTTTATCATTGGTTTATTCCAGTGCATCGCTATGATACCGGGAGTTTCTCGTTCTATGGCAACCATCGTAGGGGGTATGACACAGAAGCTCACAAGAAAAGATGCAGCAGAATTTTCGTTCTTTTTGGCAGTTCCTACTATGTTTGCAGCCACTTGTTATAAACTATTGAAGCTGTTACTCTCTTCGGACGGAATAACGATACTGCAAAACAATGCTACAGCACTCATTATTGGAAATATCGTAGCTTTTGTGGTAGCACTCTTGGCAATAAAGTTTTTTATACAGTTTGTTACTAAGTATGGTTTTACAGCATTCGGTTGGTATAGAATTATAGTAGGAGGTGTTATCCTATTGCTTTCGTTTCTCGGATATAATTTGGAGATTAGATAATGGATTTCAAAGAAGGAGAAATTCTCTATATCAATAAGCCCTATAAATGGACTTCATTTGCTGTAGTAAACAAACTACGCTATCATATCAGTAAAAAAATAGGTGTCAAGAAAATAAAAGTAGGACACGCCGGAACATTGGATCCATTGGCTACAGGCGTAATGATCATTTGTACCGGAAAAGCGACAAAAAGAATAGAAGAATTCCAATATCAAACCAAAGAATATATAGCCACACTATGTTTAGGCGCTACTACTCCCTCGTTTGATTTAGAAACAGAGATGGATGCGTATTTCCCTTATGAACACATTTCTGAGGAGCAAACCAAACAGGTATTGCAAACTTTCATAGGAGCAATAGAACAAGTGCCACCAGCATTCTCTGCGTGTAAAATAGATGGTAAGCGAGCTTACGATTTAGCCAGAAAAGGGAAAGAGGTAAACCTAAAAGCCAAAACACTCGTAATAGATGAAATAGAGCTACTACAATTTGCTCCCCCACTTCTAAAAATACGAGTCGTCTGCAGCAAAGGGACTTATATCAGAGCTTTGGCACGCGATATAGGTATAGCACTAAAAAGTGGCGCACACCTTACAGCTTTAGAACGTACTCGCATAGGAAATATACGACTTTCCGATTGCTTGTCAGTAGATAATTTTGAAGTATGGCTCAATAGTCAGGAAGTTACTTCTACCACAGAATAAGCACTCAATTTTTAGACAATAAATAAAAAATATAGATATGAAACTTTCGCAATTTAAGTTTACACTTCCAGAAGAAAAAATAGCTCTTTATCCTACGCAATACAGGGACGAATCTCGTCTGATGGTAGTACATAGAAAAAGTGGAGAAGTAGAGCATTTATTCTTCAAAGATATTCTAAAGTTCTTCAATGAGAAAGATGTTTTTATCTTCAATGATACTAAGGTTTTTCCTGCACGTCTCTACGGAAATAAAGAGAAAACAGGAGCTTGTATTGAGGTATTTCTATTGAGAGAGTTGAATGAAGAAAGCAGATTATGGGACGTACTGGTAGATCCTGCCAGAAAAATACGCATCGGCAATAAACTCTATTTTGGAGAAGATGACTCTATGGTAGCCGAAGTAATAGACAATACCACTTCTCGTGGGCGTACCTTACGCTTCCTTTATGATGGTCCACACGATGAATTTAAGAAAGCACTTTATGCACTGGGCGTTCCTCCCCTCCCTGACTTTATCAAAAGAAAAGCAGAAGACATAGACGTAGAACGCTTCCAAACTATTTACGCAAAACACGAAGGAGCGGTTACAGTACCGGCTGCAGGGCTACACTTCAGTAGAGAATTGATGAAGAGAATGGAAATAAAAGGCATTGATTTTTCGTTCATTACGCTACACGCAGGTTTAGGTTGTTTCAGAGAAATAGAAGTGGAAGACCTTACAAAACACAAAATGGAGTCCGAACAAATGCAAATCACCGCAGAAGCGTGTAATATAGTGAATACAGCTCGTCAAAATGGTCAAAATATTTGTGCTGTAGGTACTACTGTAATGAGAGCTATAGAAACTACCGTAGGTATCAACGGTCTTATCACAGAGGCAGACAGATGGACCAATAAATTTATCTTCCCTCCATACGATTTCTCTGTAGCCAACTCTATGATTACCAATTTCCATATGCCACAATCTATACAACTTATGCTCACTTGTGCATATGGAGGATACGACTTAATTATGGACGTGTACAAAAAAGCACTCAAAGAAGATTATCGTTTCGGAACTTACGGAGATGCTATGCTTATCTTAGACTGATTTTACTTTTCTATTCCCTTTATGACACCTCTATATTTAGGCTTAGGTACAAATGTAGGAGATAAAGAAAGTAATTTAAGATTAGCCGTACAACAAATAGAAAAGAGGATCGGGGGTATACACTCCCTATCCTCTTTTTATCAAACAGATCCTTGGGGATTCATCTCCGAACATACTTTCTTGAACGCTGTAGTGCATATAGATACAGTCTTCTCTCCGGAAGAAGTCCTGCAAATCACACAAGACATAGAGCGCAATATGGGTAGAAAAATCAAGAGTTCTGCCGGAGTCTATACAGATCGCATCATTGATATAGATATTCTTTTTTATGGAGAAGAAATAATCTCCCTACCCTACTTACAAATCCCTCACCCGCTCCTACACGAGCGAATGTTCGTTTTAGAGCCTCTATGTGAAATTGCCCCCAATCTGATACACCCTACGCTAAAAAAAAGCGTATCGGAGATTAAAAATACGCTCTAAATAAAACATTGACAAATAGAATAAGCTATCTTCGTACCCAGTAACAACCAACACACCTATTACCATGAACGATTGTCACGCCTACTGTATCATTATGGCAGGAGGAATAGGAAGAAGATTCTGGCCCTACAGTAGAAACCAAAAGCCTAAACAATTCTTAGATTTATTAGGCACAGGAAAATCTTTGCTCCAACAAACATTTCAACGTTACGAAGAAATTATCCCTGCACATCGGATATTTATAGCTACCAATAGAGAGCATGCCTCATTGGTTTCGGAACAACTTCCTATGTGTCATCCGGAAAACATCTTGGTAGAAAACGAAAGAAAAAACACAGCCTCTGCTATAGCGCAAGCCACCTTGCATCTCTATCAAAGAGATCCTCAAGCTATTATGATTATTGCGCCAGTAGACCATTTGATACTTCAAACAGATAAATTCAAAAAAGCAATCATAGACAGTATAGATTTCGTTTCTACAGGAGATATACTTCTCACACTTGGCATCAAGCCTCATCGTCCTGAAACGGGATATGGGTATATCCAAAAAGGAGAAAAAGCAAAGAACAACTTCTATAAGACCAAAACCTTTGTAGAAAAACCGGCTTTGGAGTTTGCAGAAATGTTTATACAGAGCGAAGAATTTTATTGGAACTCCGGTATTTTCATTTGGCATATCAATAGCATTTTACAAGCCTTCAAGAAATATATGGTAGATGTGCAAGGCAATAGCATAGACCTCACTGATACAAATTCTTGGCCGAACATCTCTATAGATTACGCCATCTTTGAAAAAGCAGAAAACGTCTATATGCAAGTCTGTGATTTTGACTGGGCAGACTTAGGTACATGGCATTCTCTTTACGAAATAGCAACCAAAGACACTACAGAAAATGTAAATCCTCATAGCAATGCGGTTTTCTACAACAGTCATCAAAATATGGTTCTATGTCCCAAAGAAAAGACAGTTATTCTACAAGACATAGATAACTGTTTAGTAGCAGAACAAGATAATATACTTCTCATCTGTAATAGATCTCATTCGGAAAACATACGCAATATATTGAACGATATTCACCTGAAAAATGAGATAGACTTAGAGTAAATTCTGCAAAGAACACAAATACAGATTTAATGTACCGTATAACCAACGATGGGAGCCACGAACTGTCTCCCATTTCTTTTATATCA
Organism: Phocaeicola sp.; assembly: GCA_022764505.1. GTDB lineage: Bacteria > Bacteroidota > Bacteroidia > Bacteroidales > Bacteroidaceae > Phocaeicola. Next base: position 18,185 of record JALEQJ010000069.1, read on the forward strand.
TAATTACTTTTCGTGGTTGTATGAGCACAGTTTCTTGAACAAATTTTCCATATAAAGAAATTCTGAAACAGATTATCAAAATTTAAATTGCCTGTAGGACTTTACAAAGTTACACAAGTCATTATCTCATGCAGGTTTTGAGAAAAAAACTTTGTAGGTATAGGTCTATCTTATATCTTTACACCATAAATTTTAGACCTAATATGACAGTAATAGAACGCTTCTTGAAGTATGTCACTTTTGACACCCAATCGGACGACAGTACTTCTGTAACCCCCAGTACAGCAAAACAAATGGTCTTTGCCCAATATCTGAAAAACGAGTTGGAAACCTTAGAATTAGAAGATATTAGTTTGGACGAACATGGGTACTTATTTGCTACTCTACCGTCCAATATAGATAGAGAAGTCCCCACTATAGGATTTATTGCGCACTTGGATACCAGTCCCGATATGACTGGAGCCAATGTTCAACCTCGGATTGTAAAAAATTACGATGGAAAAGATATTGCACTCTGTCAGGAAGATAATATTATATTGTCTCCCAAACAATTCCCAGAGTTATTATCTCATAAAAACGAAGATCTCATAGTAACCAATGGACACACGTTATTAGGGGCAGATGACAAGGCTGGAATTGCAGAAATCATAGGAGCTATGGCATATCTCAAGGCACACCCCGAAATTAAACATGGAAAAATTCGCATCGGTTTTAATCCCGATGAAGAAATAGGTTTGGGTGCGCATAAATTTGATGTAGAAAAATTTGGCGCACAATGGGCATATACTATGGACGGTAGCGAAGTTGGAGAATTGGAGTTTGAAAATTTCAATGCTGCAATGGCAAAAATCATAATAAAAGGGCGCAATGTACACCCCGGATACGCCAAAGATAAAATGATCAATTCACAGCTGATAGCCAACAGATTGATAACTTTATTTCCGGCAAACGAGACACCAGAAACGACCACAGGTTACGAGGGTTTTTTCCATCTTATCGGGGTACAAGGCAGTGTAGAAGAAACGACTTTGAGCTATATCATTCGTGATCATGATATACAGAAGTTTGAAGCACGAAAAGCATTCATCACATCTACAGTAGACCAACTAAATAAAGACTTGGGACAAGAGCTGATTTTTATAGAAATGAAAGACCAATATTATAATATGCGTAGTAAAGTAGAACCCCTAATGCACATTATTGATATTGCCTTTGCAGCTATGAAGGAAATAGGCATAGAGCCTTTGGTAAAACCCATACGAGGAGGTACAGATGGCGCACAGCTATCCTTCAAAGGTCTTCCCTGCCCCAATATCTTTGCAGGAGGTCTCAACTTTCATGGGCGTTATGAATTTGTCCCCATACAATCTATAGAAAAAGCGATGGCTGTCATCGTGAAAATAGCAGAAATGACAGCCAATAGATACTAATACGAATTATACCTTATATTATATACCATTATAAAACTAACTGTCATGCAATACAATTTTGACCAAGAAATTGATCGTTCAGCCACCGATGCTGAAAAAATAGAAGGAATGAAATGTAACTGGGGTAGAACCGATCTACTCCCACTATGGATAGCAGATATGGACTTTCCTACTCCACACTTTGTGCGAGAAGCTATCATCAGTAGAATGGAACACCCGATATTAGGCTATACTGCCAAAATGGGTTGCTACTATAACTCTATTATCAACTGGGTGAAAGGACGCTATGGCATGGTAGTAGAACACAACCAAATAGAGTTTGTACCCGGTGTTATGCCCGGTATTGGAGTTGCTCTCACCACATTCACAGAACCAGGAGACAAGGTAATGATTATGCCTCCCGTCTATTATCCATTTAGTCGTATCATCAGATTTAATAAACGACAGCTGGTAGAATGCCCTCTCAAATTTGAGAATGGGAAATATCGTATGGATATAGACAAATTTCAACGATTAAAAGATGGAGTAAAAGCATTTATATTATGCAACCCTCATAATCCAGGAGGTGTGATCTGGACTAAAGAAGAACTCACAGCTATAGCAGATATTTGTGCAGAAAATAATATCATTGTATTCTCGGACGAAATACATGCAGACTTGGCTCTTCCACCTCATAAGCACACTCCATTCGCTATGATTTCCGAAAAAGCTCGTCAAAACTCCATTACCTTTATGTCTCCCAGCAAAGCATTTAATATGCCGGGTATTTCTGCCTCTCATGCCATCATCTTTAATCCTACTTTATTGCAAAAGTTCAAAGAAAAAGTAGAAGCTATGTTCATAGGAGCCGGTCATGTCTTTGCATTTAGAGCTGTAGAAGCTGCCTATACTCATGGAACAGAATGGCTAGATCAATGCTTGGACTATGTAAACAAGAATATAGACTACGTAGACAGTTTTTTACAAAACAATATACCGGAAATTAAAGTGATACGTCCTATGGCATCTTATCTCATTTGGCTTAATTGTAAAGACTTAGGTTGGAGTCACGAAAAGGTAGAAGAGCTGTTTGTGGACAAAGCACATTTAGCACTTAACTCCGGAGTCATGTTTGGCGAAAAAGATGGTTGTTGCTGTATGCGTCTAAATGTAGGTACACCACGTAGCGTATTGGTAAAAGCTATGCAACAACTAAAGAATGCTTACGATGAGATGACTGAAAATAAGTAATACATGCTTAGTATGTGTACTACTAAAAATAGATTTCCGGCTACCTATGTAGCACTTCCTTCTATCATAGAAGAGCAGCCTCACCGGGTAGGATTTTACTTAGCTACAGAGGAATATATTGCCCGTAATTTCCCTGAAGGCAGCTACCTCTATTCTTGGGTACTACCAGAACCTGTCGCTATGATAGGCAGAAACCAAGTCTTGCATCAAGAAGTTAATCTTGACTTTTGTAAGGAACAAAACATACATTTACTGCGTAGAAAAAGCGGTGGTGGAACTATTTATGGCGATAGTAAGAATATTTTTTGGAGTTTAATTACTTCCGATGGAAGCGTAGAAGATATATTTGCCCAATATACGCAAGCTATTGTAGATGCCTTAAAGAACGTAGGCATTCAAGCTCAGATTTCCGGACGAAATGACATCTTATTACCAGACGGAAAGAAAATTTGTGGCAATGCCTTTTATCGAATCGGCAATAGATGTATAGTACATGGTACGATGCTCTATGATGCAGAATTAGACAAACTTTTGGGAGCCTTGACACCCGATAAAGAAAAACTAAAGGCTGCAGGGGTACAAAGCATTCGTAGCCGAGTAGGCTTCCTTAAAGAACATACTCATTACACTATACCGGAACTCCGAACAGCTCTTACTAAATATCTGACAAAAAAACAGATTCGAATAACAGAAGAAGAGATATCCGAAATTGAAAAAATTGAATATCTTTACTACGAAGAAAAACGTCTTCATGGACACATCATCAATGAAGGTCCTGTATACTCTGCAAGAATAGAAGGTTGCGGACGAATAGAGATCAGATTTGTATTGGCAGGCACTTATATAAAAGAAGTGCAATTGACAGGAGACTTTTTTGAAAACACAGATGCTCGTCAAGTATTTCAGCAAGCACTGAATGAAGTGATTTTTAGTAAAAAAGATATTTTAGATGCCATAACAAAACATCATCCAGAAGAAGCTATAAGAGGACTTTCTTTTGAGAGCCTAACAAGCCTTTTGGAATTGGTATAACATTCAAAAACCTAATTATAAATAACATGGAAAGTAAAGTAACATGTCTACATGATAGACACGTAGCACTAGGAGCACAAATGGTTCCTTTCGGAGGATTTGATATGCCTCTACAATACTCAAACATCATAGAAGAACACAACGCTGTACGAAATGCTTGTGGTATATTTGATGTATCACATATGGGAGAAGTTTTGGTAACCGGTGCAGATGCCGAAAAATTTGTTCAATACATTTTTACCAATGATGTGAGCAATGCTCCTGTAGGAAAAATCTTTTACGGTATGATGCTTCACCCTACTGGAGGTTGTGTAGATGACCTCTTGGTATATAAAATGGGAGAAAATCGTTTCTTCTTGGTAATCAATGCTGCAAACATAGACAAAGACTACGCTTGGATAGTAGAACAAGCAAAGTCTTTCAATGTTGTTACAGAAAATCAAAGCGACATCTATGGTCAAGTAGCCATACAAGGTCCGGCAGCCCAAGATGTAATAGAAGAAGTATTGGGTATTCCTTGTAAAGATGTAGTCTTCTATGAATTTGAAGAAAGAAACATAGATGGAGAAAATGTGATTGTAAGCCGTACCGGTTACACCGGAGAAGACGGATTTGAAATTTATGGTAGCCATAAGTACATTATCAGTATATGGGATAAACTCATCGCTTCAAAGAAAGTTCTCCCTTGTGGGTTGGGCTGTAGAGACACTCTCAGATTTGAAGTAGGTTTACCTCTGTACGGAGATGAATTGACAGACGAAATCACTCCACTTGAAGCAGGTTTAGGTATGTTCGTAAAATTGGAGAAAGAAGATTTCATAGGCAAAGAAGCACTAACCAAACAAAAAGCAGATGGACTGAAAAGAAAAATCATCGGTATAGAATTGAGTGGACGTGCTATCCCAAGACATGGTTACGAAGTGGTAAAAGACGACCAAGTGGTAGGAACAGTTACTACAGGCTATAACTCTATTTCTACAGGAAAAAGCGTTTGTATGGCATTGGTGAATATAGAAGCGGCACAAATGGGTGAACCTATTTCAGTACGCATTCATAGAAAACTTCATGAAGGCGTAGTAGTAGCAAAACGTTTCTATAAGAAAAGCTACAAAAAATAAGAACTAACAAAATCAATAATTTATATCTAACCCAAGAAAAAAATCTTATTATGGCAAAAGTAATTGAAGGACTTTATTATTGTGAGTCACACGAGTATGTAAAAGTAGAAGGAGAATTTGGATATATTGGTATTACAGATTATGCTCAAGAACAGCTGGGTAATGTCGTATATGTTGATATGCCGGAAGTGGACGATGAATTTTCTGCAGAAGATGTTTTCGGAGCAGTAGAAAGCGTAAAAGCTGCAAGCGACTTGTGCATGCCTGTAAGTGGTGTTGTAGTAGAAATAAACGAGGCTTTGGAAGATGAACCAGAACTTGTAAACCAAGATGCTTTCGGAAACTGGATCATCAAAGTAAAACTGACAAACCCAGCAGAGCTTGATTCTCTTATGGGAGCAGAAGCATATCAATCCATTTGCAAATAAATAAACTATGCATAGATTTTTTCCACATACCGATGAAGACATTAAGCAGATGCTTGATGTCATCGGAGTAAAAGACTTAAAAGGACTCTATGCTGAAATACCGGAGCAATTAAAACTCAAAAAAGAGTTAAACTTGCCGGAAGGTATGTCAGAAATAGAAATCCGTCAGCGTTTTCATGAGCTAACGGATAAAAATAAAGAGCTTGTATGTTTTGCGGGAGCCGGTGCATACGACCACTATACTCCCAGTGTCATCCCTTACATAGCTTCACGCTCTGAGTTCTGCACATCTTATACTCCTTATCAAGCAGAAATCTCTCAAGGTACACTGCAATATATATTTGAATACCAAACCATGATGGCAGAACTCACAGGAATGGATTTATCCAATGCGAGTATGTACGATGGCACTACAGTAGCAGCAGAAGCCGCTGCCATGTGCGTAGCAGCGGCAAAAAAACGCAATACTGTTTTGGTATCCGAAACTGTACCTGCTTATATCCGTGAAGTGATGCACACCTATGCTAAATATCAAGACATACGTTTAGAAGTCATAGCAGATCAAAACGGACAAACAGATAGAGATGCGCTTAAAAACAGACTCTCTCAAAACGATATTGCAGGTGTTGTAGTAGCACAACCAAACAGATATGGTATTGTAGAAGACTTCACCGGTTTAGCAGATGAATGCCATGCTACAAAAGCATTGTTAGTAATCAATGGTCCAGCTTCTCCACTTGGTAGCCTACGCACTCCAGGAGAATGGGGAGCAGACATAGCTTGCGGTGAAGCACAATCATTAGGAATTCCTTTGAACTACGGAGGACCTTACATAGGCTATCTATGTACCACCAATGCACTGATACGTAAACTTCCAGGACGTATCGTAGGAGAAACTACAGATGCCAACGGACAACGTGCTTTCGTACTTACTATGCAAGCAAGAGAGCAGCATATCCGTAGAGAAAAAGCTACATCAAATATTTGTACAAGCCAAGGTCTGATGTGCTTATATGTAACAATCTACCTTTCTCTTATGGGCAAACAAGGTTTATCCGAAGTAAATACCCAATCTTATGCAAAAGCTCACTTGCTACACGATGAACTTCTCAAAACAGGTAAGTTTGCCAAAGCATTTGATGCACCTTTCTTCAATGAATTCTGTTTATCTTACAATGGTAATGTAGACGAATTATTGAACAAGTGCGCAGAAAAAGGTTACTTAGCAGGTGTAAAAATAGATGATCATAAAATCTTATTTGCTGTAACCGAAAAACGTACAGAGGAAGAAATTTATAAACTCATTGATTTAGTTAAATAACGGCTATGAATAAGACATTTTATGGAAAACTGATATTTGAACTATCAACTCCAGGACGTATAGGCTATTCATTGCCTAAAATGAAGAAAAATGATTATTGCGTATCGGAACTACCTAATCATTTAAGAAGATCAAAAGAAGCACGTCTTCCTGAAGCAGACGAATTGACCGTAGTAAGACACTACACCAATATGAGCAATAACAACTTTGGTGTAGATACTGGTTTCTATCCTTTGGGTAGCTGTACAATGAAATACAACCCAAAGATGAACGAAGAAGTGGCAGGACTTAGTGCATTCTCTGTTCTTCACCCACATCAGCCAATTTCTACATCTCAAGGAGCTTTGGAGCTATATTACGAAACTCAGAAAACACTATCGGAAATAGGTGGTATGTCTGAGTTTACATTAAATCCTTATGCTGGTGCTCACGGAGAACTTGTTGGACTTATGGTAATACGTTCTTATCATATGGAACGTGGTGATAGTAAACGTACAAAAATTATTGTTCCCGATTCTTCTCACGGTACCAATCCGGCTTCTGCTGCTGTATGTGGATTGGAAGTCGTAGAAGTGAAAAGTACTGCAGAAGGTACAGTAGATGTAGAAGACTTGAAACCGCTCTTGGGAGATGATATCGCAGGTATGATGCTTACAAACCCCAACACTTTGGGTATATTTGAAAAGCAAATACCGGAAATTTCTCGTCTTATACATGAATGCGGAGGGCTTATGTACTATGATGGAGCGAACTTAAACCCAATGTTGGGTATGTGTCGTCCTGGTGATATGGGATTTGATGTAATGCACATCAATATACATAAGACATTCTCTACTCCTCATGGTGGTGGAGGTCCCGGTTGTGGTCCTGTAGGTGTAGGTCCCGGCTTAGAAAAATACCTGCCTAATCCTCGTGTAGTGAAAAATGAAGATGGTACATACTCTTTCATAAATACAGAAACAGCATGTGGCCGAATCAGTGGATTCTTAGGAAACTTTGGAATTATCATTCGTGCTTATGCTTATTTGCTTGCGTTAGGCAAAAATGGTATTGCAGAAGTAGGACCTTTGAGCGTACTGAATGCAAACTATATAAAGGAAAAATTACGTAGTCACTACTTACTCCCTATAGATGGTTTATGCAAACACGAATTCGTGTTCGATGGCTTACGTCCAGAATTTGGTGGAGATCATCATGACCCGAATCACGTAACAACACTTGAAGTAGCTAAACGTTTGCTAGATTATGGATTCCATGCACCAACCATCTACTTCCCACTATTGTTCCATGAAGCAATGATGATAGAGCCTACAGAAACCGAAAGTAAAGATACGCTTGATTCATTCATTGAGGTAATGAAACAGATAGCAGAAGAAGCCAGAGATAATCGTGATATGCTTAAAAATGCGCCTCATACTACTCCGGTACGCAGATTGGACGATGTGAAGGCTGTAAAAAACGCTAAATTCAAGTATTTTGAATAAGCATTTCTACTTTTTATAATTTTATTATGTCTCCTTTGTATATCCTTTGTATATAATAGTGTACAAAGAAACTTACAAAGGAGACTTTTTATACGAAATCTTATCCATGAAAAAGTTTGATCTCATTATCATAGGAGCAGGACCTGGAGGCTATGAAACCGCAGTTCATGCTGCCAAATCAGGAATGCAAGTAGCCATTATAGAAGCGAAGAAACCCGGTGGTACTTGCCTAAACGAAGGTTGTATTCCGACAAAATGCCTTTGTCATAGTGCAGAGATTTTAGATGAAGCAAAAGAAGGAGATACATTAGGTATTCATACAGAAGGTATCAGTTTCAACTTAGCCAATGCCATAGCCCGTAAAGATGAAGTAGTAGCTAAGCTCATTGCCGGAATTGAAGGCTTAATGAAAACTCCCGGTATTACTTACATCTGTGGAAAAGCTCGTTTCTCAGAAAGCCACGTCGTAGCTGTAGAAACAGACACAAAAGAATTATTGATGCTGGAAGCTCCTCATATCATTATCGCTACAGGATCTATTCCCAAATATCTACCTATAGAAGGAGCACATTCTCCCAGTGTAGTAAGCTCTACAGAATTATTGCAGATGACCTCACTCCCTAATCGCCTATGCGTAATAGGTGGTGGTGTGATAGGTATGGAATTTGCTTCCATATTCAACAGTTTTGGTAGTGAAGTGTGTGTAGTAGAATTTTGTAAAGAAATTTTGCCCAACTTGGATAGCGACTTATCAAAAAGATTACGTACTTCCTTAAAAAAGAAAGGTATTACTTTCAATTTAGGAGCTGCGGTAACTCAAATTATACCACAGCCAGACGGAAGTACCCAAGTAGTTTTCCAAGAAAAAGGAAAAGAAAAAACAATAGAAACAGATCTTGTGCTTATGGCAGTAGGAAGAACTCCTAATTTTGCAGACCTTGACTTAGAAAAAGCAGGCATTACTGCCACACCAAGAGGTATTGTGGTAGATGAAAATCTACGCACCAATGTAGCAGGTATCTATGCTATAGGAGATGTCAATGGCATTTGTCCTTTGGCACACGCAGCATCTTTTCAAGGTCAAAAAGTACTTTTGGACATAGAAGGGAAAGACAGCAGTAAAATTAACTTAAACATTATACCTTCTGCCGTCTTCACCGTTCCCGAATTTGCTTCTGTAGGCTTGTCGGAAGAAGCCTGCGAAGCTAAAGGTATCTCCTACACTGCACATAAATCTTTCTACAGAGCCAATGGGAAAGCCCTTGCCTTGGGTGCGGAAGATGGATTAGCCAAAATACTTACCGATGAGGAAGGGCATATTTTAGGAGCACACATTTTAGGAGCACATAGTTCCGACATTATTCATGAAGCCACTATGGTGATGTCTATGGGAGGAACAATTAAAGACCTTACACACACTGTACATGCGCATCCTACTTTGAGTGAAATTCTGCTTGAAGCCGCCAGAAACTAATCAATCTATAATTCAAAGAGCCTCTCACCACGTAGAGGCTCTTTTTTTATGAGATAGCACACTATCTTTCCGACCATTATATTTGGCACAAACTATGGAAATCTTGCTGTTTTTAAGAAATATATTTACTTTTGCGTGGATAATTCAATTGAAATAGAGCAGACTTGTGAACAGACTAAAAAAACTCAAGAAAATAAAGTTGCATCATGAGGGTAATACTATCCTTATTGTATCTGCAATCGCTATCATATCATTCAACCTCTTAATTTATTGGTTAATAGGAAACGAAATACTATCCTACGTCATTGGAGGTATCTCTGCTATTGTTTATGCGCTAATGGTCAATTTCTTCAGATGTCCTATACGCTTATTCCCCGGAAATACAGAAAAGGTAGTAGTAGCACCAGCCGATGGGAAAATAGTCGTAATAGAAGAAGTGGACGAACATGAATATTTTTATGACAAACGACTGATGATTTCTATTTTCATGAACATAACCAATGTACATGCCAATTGGTATCCTGTAGATGGTGTAGTGAAACACGTGGATCATCACAATGGTCGCTTTATGAAAGCCTATCTTCCTAAAGCCAGCACAGAGAACGAACGTTCTATGATTGTGATAGATACTCCTTGCGGTCATACTGTAATGGCTCGCCAAATAGCAGGTGCTATGGCTAGACGTATTGTTACTTATGCACAAGTAGGAGAAGATTGTTATATAGATGAGCATATGGGTTTCATCAAATTTGGTTCTCGTGTAGATGTCTATCTCCCATTAGGCAGTAAAGTCTGTGTAAAAATGGACGAACGTACCACTGGAAACCAAACAGTATTAGCATATCTCCCTTAAGCAGTAAGGCTTATGGCACATTTTCTTATCAGATCTATTCCAAACACCATTACCTGTTGCAATTTATTTTGTGGTTGCTTGGCTGTAGAATTTGCTTTTCAGTCCAATTATTACGCTGCATTTATTTGCATCATCTTAGGAGCTGTATTTGATTTCTTTGATGGTATGGTAGCTCGTCTATTGAAGGTATCTTCTGCCATCGGAAAAGAATTGGATTCCTTGGCAGATGTCATCACCTTCGGATTTGCTCCAGCCACTATTGTCTATTCATTACTCAAAGAAGTGGTACTTCCCACAAGCTTATCCCCGATAGCGACCTATATTCCTTATATAGGCTTCTTGATTGCCGTTTTTTCGGCTTTAAGATTAGCTAAATTCAATATAGATGAAAGACAATCCACATCTTTTATTGGAATGCCCACACCAGCCAATGCTCTATTTTGGGCATCTATATCCGTCAGCGCACACGAATTGATTAACAAAATACCGTTCGTGCTGATTCTGTTATTCGTAATAGGAATGCCTCTTTTACTTGTAGCAGAAATCCCAATGTTCTCACTCAAATTCAAATCCCTCAAGTTAAAAGACAATCTCTATACCTATATTTTCTTGGCAGGCTGTATTGTATGGATTTTATTTTTTCATATTACAGGTATTGCCATCAGTATTTTATGGTATATTTTATTGTCTCTCATTCTTTCCAAAAGAACAAAGTAACTCTCCACATCGGTGTTCTCTATATGAAGAAACTATTTTTACTTTTGACATTGTTTTTCGCCTTAGTTATATCCATTGTAGGAGCTATCTTAGGCATTGGAGGTCTTATCTTACGTTCGCTTTTCAGTTGGAGTAGCAACAAGCAAGAAGAACAACAAAGGCATTACCATAGTACCTCTCAAGAAAAAGAAACGGTACCCACACGCCCCAAAGTAATTCAAGACGATGAAGGAGAATATGTAGAATTTGAGGAAACCAAAGAATAAAAAGAAGCTCTTTGTATATTTCATATATGCGAAAATCCAAAGTCAATGAAACGCACATACATTTACAAGGATTTGACTTCTTTACTCGTATAGAACAAATCCATAGAGCTACTTACGCTCCACACACAGAAAATTTACGAAAAAAATATATACTTCTCAAGAAGCTTTTGGAAGAGGTAGCTTATGAATATACACGTGATACTACATTTACCTTCGCCAATCTCTTCTCTCGTATAGATTATATCTGTAAACAATATAAGATAGTGCCTTCGGATAGATTTGCCATTCAAACTATGAGAAGGAATTGTCATAAAGCCACCGTAAGTGAAACAATAGAAATTGAGGAGTATAGATACGATCTACGTGCGCTGGTCAGATTTATCTCTACCATCAGCCAGACTGCTATCCCGGAAGTTTTAGCTTGTGAGCTTCCTCATACCAATCGTCCCTATAAGTCTTATTCTAGAGATACAATAAGCTACTTACGAGTAGTTGTAAATGGTTGGAATGAACATATCATTTATGCCAATACAGCAGAAGAAGGTATACCGTCTATCATTATAAACTATCAGCAAGCAGGAGAAGCTGGGAGTTATGCTTATTTAGAACAGATATTAAAAGAGCATACACAGCTCAACCTACTGAATATCCATATAAATGAGGCAGGAGAATACGTACCACAATACATTATCTTTCAGCCGGATTTTTTATTAGATATCAGTAGCATTGCACTATGTTTTAAGAATTATGGAAGAAATCCGCTCAACTATTTTCTGAGCAAGCTACAACGTAAAGAAATCACTCAACATACTTTACTGGGGAATTTCGCAGGAAAGCTATTGGACGATTGTGTACACAATACGACACAACAAGTACTTCCCTACTCTACTGCTATTCAAGAGTTTTTCTGTACACATTCATTGGATTTCTGTAGTACAGAGCTTCCTTCCGATTTTCATACACAAGCACAAGCACAACTACAGAACTTACATCACATCATACACCGGACTTTTCCCAATAACATAGCAGGCTTTGACCATCATCAAATCCTATTGGAGGCTTCTTTCATTTGCGAGAAATTAGGTATTCAAGGGAGAGTTGATATGCTACAAAAGGATTTTTCTATACTGGTGGAACAGAAATCCGGGAAAAAAGACGAATGGAAAAACCTACACAAGGAAGAACATTTCGTACAAGTGATGCTCTACCAAGGTGTCCTCACGTATAATTTTAATATCTCTCTGAACGAGATACAATCATTTCTACTCTACTCCAAGTATGCAGATGGATTGATGCTGGAACACCATAGTAGCAAACTTTTTGAAGATACCATACGTTTGAGAAACCTCATTGTTTCTTCCGAAATAGATTTTGCTGAAGGAAGAATAGAAAAGGTATTAGAGAATCTTTCCACAGATGCGCTCAATGAATTCAGAGACGATAGTAAACTCTGGAAAAATTACCAAAAACCTGCATTAGAAAGACAAATAAACGTCCTACAAGAACGAAATGAATTAGAAAAAGCCTATTTCAAACGTTATTACACTTTTGTAAGTAAAGAACAGTTGCTGAATAAAACAGGAGGGCGAGTTAATAGTGGAAAAGGTCTGGCTGCACTGTGGCATCTCACCACACCCGAGAAAAAAGAATTGGGGAATATCTTATTAAATCTCAAAATTACAGACCTGAACCAAAGTTCCCCCGGGAAAGGCTATGATGTAGTTCAACTGGAAATTCCTCCTCAAGGAGAAGATACGCTACCCAATTTCCGCAAAGGAGATATGATTATTCTTTATCCATACCAAGAAGATCCCGATGTTCGTACTGCCATACTTATGAAAGGGCATATAGAAAATCTTTCATCGGATAAGATTATTGTAAGACTAAGAAATGGGCAGCACAACAAGGATATAATAGGTGGGCAAAACGATACATTCGCTATAGAACACGATATTTTGGACAGTTCGTATCTTATAGGATATAAAGGGTTATATGCCCTTATGGCCGGTGAGGAAAGACGCAGAGAACTCTTATTAGGCAGTAAAACTCCGGAAATAGATACTTCCGTAACATTGTCTGCTCACTATAATGATTTGGACGAATTGGTACTCAAATCCAAACAAAACCAAGACTTCTTTCTCTTGATAGGACCTCCCGGAACAGGAAAAACATCTCAAGCATTACAGTATATCGTAAAAGAACATTTAGCAGAAAATCTCTCTATCCTACTTTTGGCTTATACCAATAGAGCTGTAGACGAAATCTGCGAGATGCTGATAGACAGTGGCATAGAACAAGAACACACTTTCATCAGAATAGGGAACGATTTGGCTTGTTCTGAGAAATATACCCCCTACTTATTGAAGAATAAGCTGAAAGGAATAAGCAAGCTCACAGAGGTAAAGAATGTATTACAAGAAACCTCTATATACGTTTCCACCATTAGCTCTATGAATGGTAATCTACAGTTATTCAAACTCAAACAGTTTGATGTCTGTATCATAGACGAAGCATCTCAAGCATTGGAACCAGACTTACTCGGCATATTAGCTTCTCAAGAAAGTGGAGCCAATGATATAAAGAAGTTTATACTTATAGGAGATTATAAACAGCTACCTGCCATATCTCTACAAACAGATACCGATGCCAAAATAGAGGAAGAACTATTGATAGAAGCAGGGTTTACAGACTGCAGAATGTCTCTCTTCGAGCGTTTACACAGACAAGCTCCTCCGTACTCAAAACATATACTACGGAAGCAAGGGAGAATGCACCCTGCAATAGCCGAATTTTCGGTGCAAACTTTCTATAAAGAAGAAAACATCATACCAGTCCCACTTGCTCATCAGAAAGAAGAGGAAATATATCCTCATATAATCCCTCAAAATAAATGGCAAACATTGATAATGGGACATCGTATGCTATTTATAGATCTTCCACTGCCTATAAATAATGAGTATGCAGACAAAAGTAACATAAACGAAGCTCGCATCATTACTATCTTATTAAGAGAGATTTATGAGCTTACAAAGAAACACTTTGACCCTCAGAAAACTGTAGGTATTATTGTGCCTTACAGAAATCAAATAGCTATGATCCGACAAGAGATTAGAAAACTCAATATCATAGCTTTGGAAGATATAACTATAGATACTGTAGAGCGTTATCAAGGAAGTCAAAGGGACATCATTCTCTACTCTTTTACCATACGAAACTATAGTCAAATGAATTTCTTGACAGCTCAATCTTTTTCCGAAGAAAACAGCACCATAGACAGAAAGCTCAATGTAGCCATCACACGAGCAAGAAAGCAGTTGATACTGGTCGGTAGCTCGGACTTACTTGTAGAGAATCTCACTTTCTACAAGCTCATTACCTACATAAAAAAACAATCCGGCTATGTACAAACACACGTTGGAAGGTTTACGGAAGAGGATTTTTCACTACCTGAAATTTGCAGCTATTGGTCTCCTGCTGAAATTAGATATGACTTAGGTATATATGGGAAACAAATGGAGGAAAATTATCTATTACCTGCTTATGCACAAGTACCCTCTCCTACTATCACAGCAGCTTATGAGCTTTGCCAATATGGAAGAAGTAAAGGAATACAAGAAAATTTTCCACAATGGAAGTCTATCTTTCAATATTACTATTGGAGAAAGCAATATCTTGGTGCATCTCATTTATGGAAACAGATACAATCCATACTAATGGAGTTACTCTTATCTGCCCACAAAACTTGCATTTTTTGCGATGCCGGTTACGAAATGGGCGAAAGCTTTGTTTCACTCATAGACACAGTATTACAAGATAAACAAGTAGATGCCACCTACATTGGTACTCAACCTCACTTTCTATGGCGAGAAGAGAGTTTGAAAACCATAGCTGCTATGAACGAAAAGAATTTACGTCTCTGTACGACAGAAACCATAGCAGGTATTGCAGCTATACTAAAGAAACAGACTACAGCACATCGGAAATTGGTAATTATCAATCTGTCGCACCTATTTGACAGGATAGATGAGGAAGAGGCAAAAGAATTAGCAAGTAAGATAAACCACTTGTACCTCTCCTTCCCTCACGAATACTATTTGATTATTTGTAGAGAAGATACTTACACACAGAATATGCCACATAGCTACGAAGTTTTCTGTAGAAGACTTCACCCACAACTTATCATAGAGAACAAAGAAATGCCCCTACACACTGCATTGGAATATACCATAGTGCGGGAAAAAGAAGAAACAAGAGTTCAAGAAAACTACGTGTACAGCATATTCTGTAATGTAAGTTAAACCATTTTGTTTTCGGGAAACAAAATATTCTCTTATTCAAATAAAATTCCGAACAGGTTCGGAAAAGCTTCCGTCGCTGTTCGGAAAAAAATCCGTACAAATACAGAAAATCCTAAAGACCTTTCTTTTTGGCTTCGTCCCAAATCTCGTCCATCTCACTGAGAGACATATCTTGCAGAGATTTTCCTACCTTGATAGTATGCTCTTCCAGATAGTTAAATCTGCGAATAAACTTCTGATTCGTACGTTCCAGTGCTGTATCCGGGTTTATCTTGTATAGTCTGGCAGCATTGATTAAACTGAAAAGTACATCTCCGAACTCTGCCTCCGCCTTATCTTCGTCCATAGCAGAAAGCTCTGTTTCAAATTCCTTCAGTTCTTCTTTCACTTTATCCCACACTTGCTCACGTTTTTCCCAATCAAAACCTACATTACGTGCTTTGTCTTGGATACGATAACTCTTTATCAGTGTAGGAAGAGAAGCAGGAACACCGCTCAATACAGATTTATTGCCATCTTTCTCTTTCAGTTTTATTTGCTCCCACGTTTGGAGAACTTCCTCTGTACTTTTCACCTGTAAATCCCCAAAGACATGAGGATGCCGAAATATCAATTTATCACAAAGCTTATCACAGACCTCCTTTATATCATAACTATTATTCTCATCTCCTATTTTGGCATAAAATACCACATGAAGCAGTACATCTCCCAATTCTTTGCAAATATTGGGTTCATCTTTTGCCATCAAGGCATCACTCAGTTCATACACTTCTTCTATTGTATTGGGACGTAAACTCTCATAAGTTTGTTTTTTGTCCCAAGGGCATTTCTCCCTCAACTCGTCCATAACATCTAATAGCCGACCGAAGGCTTGCATCTGTTCTTCTCTTGTATATTTCATTTTTTTAGAACTTATTTGTGGCAAAGTTAGAAAAAGCACTATTGTTCGCCTAACTTTGCGAAACATAAGAAATCAATGAAAAAATACTCATTAGCGAAAGAGAAAAAGATAATAGAAACTATGATACGTTTGTATTGTAGAAAAAAAGAAGGTAATAAAACGCTATGTGCTTCTTGCACAGAACTATTGGCATACGCAAACGAACGGATAGACAGATGCAAAATCAAGCAGACAGGTATAACTTGCAAGGTTTGTCCCATACACTGTTACAATCCTCTGATGAGAGAAAAAATCCGAGAAGTGATGCGTTATGCCGGACCTCGTATGATACTCTATCACCCTATTATGGCTTTTTCTCATCTGTATCGTGAACTTACAAAGAAATATCTCTCCCGATGAATAAAATCACACTTTATCCTAATGCAAAAGTAAACTTAGGCTTACATATCACTGAGAAAAGAGCCGATGGATACCATAACTTGGAAACCATTTTTCTTCCCGTTTCTTTAGTAGATAAATTGGAAGTAGCCATTGCAGACCCTTCGGCTTCAGGAACAACTCTTTCTATGGGCGGTTCTTTCATTGTGGAAGATCATAGTGAGGATAATTTAGTAGTAAAAGCCTATCACTTATTGGCACAAGATTTTAGCTTGCCTTATGTAGACATTCGCTTGGAAAAAGAAATTCCTATGGGAGCGGGATTGGGAGGCGGTTCGGCAGATTGCGCTTTTATGATTAGGGCTTTGAATGAATTATTAGAACTCCAACTTGGTTACGAAAGAATGGAGCAGTATGCCACAAAATTGGGAGCAGATTGTGCCTTTTTCATACGTAACAAAGCGATGTATGCTACCGGAAAGGGAGATATATTTCAGTCCTTGCCTGCTTTACCTTTACAAGGGTATCATATAGTATTGGTAAACCCTCATATCCATATTACCACAAAAACAGCATTTTCCGGTGTAGTACCTCACCCCTCTTCCATAGACTTGAGAGAAGCTGTTCAAGCTCCTATCACAGATTGGAAAAATCTTATCAAAAACGATTTCGAAGAAAGCGTATTCCGTTCATACCCACTTGTCAAGGAAATAAAAGAACGGCTCTATAGTATGGGGGCATCTTATGCTTCTATGAGTGGTTCCGGCTCTACAGTATATGGTATTTTCCCTGCTTCCAGAAGTGAAAAAGAGCTTACTACAGTATTTCCTCATTATTTCACTATGTGCTGTAGATGCTTATAATATGAAAGAGTCTTGTCTACATTTTTTCTCTCAGACATTACCCATAGAAGAACGTCCCCAAACGTTTACCAATCCGTTTCACTACACTCCACATCAGTGGACAATACTCGCTATGCAGGAGGTTTTCGCTTACTTGCCCACCATAACAGAATGGCAAGAAGCATTGGCAGAAGGTAAAATGTTTGGGGTATTGGTGGTAGAAACTCCTCAAAAAGAAATTGGCTACTTGGCTGCCTTCTCCGGCAATATAGATGGGGAAAACAAACACCCGTTTTTTGTACCACCTATCTGCGACTTGCTCAATCCACAGGGATATTTTAAGCAAGAAGAGCAACGCATTTCTGCTATCAACAAGCAAATTAAAAATTGGGAAAGCAGTAGACAGTATATTAAAGCCATTCAAAAACTATCTGCATACAAAGAAAAGCAAACACAAATCCGTAAGCAAGCGGAAGAAGCCTATAAAACGGCAAAAAAGCAAAGAGATGAAAAGCGGCAAGGAACTATCAGCACAGAAGAAAGGTTACTATTAGAGAAAGAAAGCCAGTATATGAAAGCTTCTTTACGCAGACTACAAAAGAAGCAGGAAAAAGACCTACTCAAAAAAAACCTGACAGTACAAATTTTTCATCTTAGAATAGAGCGACTCAAGAGGGAAAGAAAAAAAAGATCTGCCACACTACAAGAACGCTTGTTTTCCGATTATAAGTTACTCAATGCAGAGGGAGAAATAAAAGATATACAAACCATCTTCTCAGAAAACCATCAAGGCATTCCTCCTGCCGGGACAGGAGAATGTGCATTGCCTAAGCTACTGCAATACGCTTATGCGCATAGTTTACAGCCCTTGTGTATGGGAGAGTTTTGGTGGGGAAATTCGTCCAAAGAAAGTATACGTCATCACGGAAAATTTTATCCGTCTTGTACAGCTAAATGCAAACCTATATTATCGCATATGCTGAAAGGTTTGTCTGTAGAACACACAGAGAAAAAGAATTGGGAACTCGCTATTGTCTACGAAGATGATTTTTTATTGGCTGTAGACAAGCCTGCCGGATTACTTTCCGTACCGGGAAAAGAAGACTCAACCTCTGTACTTTCGCTTTTAGAGACCAAACAGCCGGATCAATCGTACTATATGATACATAGGTTGGATATGGATACCTCCGGACTGCTACTCATAGCCAAAGATTTGCAGACTTATAAAGCTATGCAGTATGCTTTTTCTCACAGACTGGTAAAGAAAGAGTATCACGCTATATTAGAGGGAGTAGTTACAGCAAAAGACGGAACAATCCACTTACCACTATCTCCTCATTATGAAGAAAGACCAAGACAAAAAGTAGACGAAACCTATGGAAAAGAAGCTATAACAAAGTTCCAAGTAGAAAAGGTAGAGAATGGCTACACATGGATTCGCTTCTATCCTCAAACAGGAAGAACGCACCAACTACGTCTCCACGCAGCACACGAAAAAGGGCTAAACTGTCCTATTTACGGAGATGCTCTCTATGGAAAGTCCAAAGCAAACAGAATGTACCTGCACGCCTATTCGGTATCTTTTTTCCACCCTATGAAGGAAGAAGAGGTCTTTATCTCGTGCGCATCACATTTTTGTATATAAAAAGAAGTAGTGCTTTATATTTTATAAAGCACTACTTCCATTATGGGAGATTATAGCCACTTAGATTCTAGCTAAAGCTTGTTCTAAGTCTGCAATAATATCTTCTACATCTTCCAATCCCACCGATAAGCGTACCAATCCTTCAGAGATATTGGAAGCAGCTCTTTCTTCCGGTGTATAAGGTGAGTGAGTCATAGAAGCAGGGTGTTCTATCAATGTTTCTGTATCTCCTAAGCTCACAGCCAAAGAACAAAGGTGTACACTGTTCATAAGTGTACGTCCGGCTTCTAATCCACCTTTCACTTCAAATGCTATCATAGAACCCGGCATACGCATATACTTCTTTGCCAAGTCATATTGTGGGAAACTTTTCAAACCGGGATAAGCGATGCTTACTACTTTAGGATGCTGTTCTAAGTATTCTGCCACTTTTTGTGCATTAGCACAATGTCTATCCATACGAACGTGCAATGTCTTCAATCCACGATTTATTAAGAAAGCTTCAAAAGGTCCCAGTACAGAACCTGTAAGATCCTTTATTCCTACCAAACGTACTTGGTCTATGTACTCCTGTGTACCTACCACAAATCCAGCAATCACATCTCCGTGTCCATTAAGGAATTTAGTAGCAGAATGTACTACAATATCTGCTCCAAAGCTCAAAGGTCTGCACAGATAAGGCGTACAGTAAGTATTATCTACCATCACCTTTACCCCTTCTTGTTCGTGTGCTATCTTTGCTATAGCTTCTATGTCCGATAAATGCATATTAGGATTGGCAGGCGTTTCCACATAAACAAGTTTAGTGTTAGGACGCATAGCCTTACGTACATTTTCGGGATCTCTCATATCTACAAATGTAACCTCTACACCATAACGTTTCAGTCCATGTTCAAAGAAAGCATAAGTACAACCATACAAGGTTTTCCCTGCCACGATATGATCTCCGGATTGTACACAAACCCAAACAGCAGATGTAATAGCTCCCATACCGGAGGAAGCACTCACACAAGCCTCTCCACCTTCTAAAGAGGCTACTTTTTGTTCTACAGCTGTACAAGTAGGATTTCCCAATCTGGTGTAGATATAGCCCGGTTCTTCCAATGCAAATCTACGCCCACCTTGTTCGGCGTTCTCAAAAATAAAAGTTGATGTTTGATAAATGGGAGAAGACAAAGTCCCATACATGTTCTTTTCAGAACCTACATGAACCGTGCGTGTAGCAAAACCGGCTTTTTCAATTTCTTCTTGCGTAAGCATAACGGATAAAATAGATTTAAGTTGTTTATCACTTATTATTACGCAAATGTACTTTCCTTTTTACACATTAGAAACGAAATTCACTCTTTTTTTACTACTCTATTCTGTCTTATTGTAAAAATCACATATAAAAAAAAGCAAGCATATATTATCAAAATACATACTTGCCTGAGAATATTATGCAATATCTTGAGTCGCTGAACTTCTTTATAGCGGATAATAGATATTCCAGCCTGCTGCAGAATACCATTGCAACGTTTTGAAAAAATCATTCCAAGTATTCTTTTCTCTCATAGGCAGATACATACCTATACCGGAAAATTTATCTTTTGCTACAGTTAATCCTCTAAATTGGAATCCTTCTTCACCGGAAAGTACAGACTTTGCTATCACAGCATTATTGAGCGCAGAATAAATACTTGCAGGTAAAGTTCCGTTGTTTGCTACTCTGAAAAAATCTGCTATATCATAGCTGAAATCAGCCCATTCAAATTCTTCATCGGGTGCATTATCTATACCATATTGTTGGATACTTTCTAAGTCAATATTTTTCAAAGTATCTTTGATTTTATCGAGTTCTGTACGTACTGACCCTGCCAGCTCTCCCATAGCAGAAGCTTTTACAGCCGCGCTTGTTCCCCATAATCCTTTATTTACATAATGCGCTTTGAATTGGTCGCAAACCTCTTGATAATTTACTTTCTCTGTCAAGAAAAGTGGAATAATCTTTTCATAAGGATAGCCGGCAATGGGTGTTTCCATTACAGAAAAAAGAAAGTATTTAGTTATATTTCTCATTTCATAGGCGACTTCTGCTGTTCCCATCATACAAGCATCTAAGAAAAGGCACTCCAAATTATCTGCATTAAAATGCTGCGCTAAAACTTGATGAAATTCAGGTAAGTCTATAGAATAGCCATTATCATTTCCGAATGAACGAGTATTGTAGACCAATTTACCTTTAAGCCACCCCGTAGCGTGTGTTCCCATAATGAGAACATACTTATTCTTCTGAGAAAAAGACTTCAAGTCGCCAAAGACTTTTCCCATAGTCTTGGGGTACATAGAATTATCACTCGTAGGATACTGTTTCTTTACATCTGCTATCTTTAGCACCTCAGCAAAATCTGCATACTTTCCCGGAGCTGTCTTTCCATTGATCTTTCCATAGCCATCGAAAGAGAAACTATAAATAGTAGGAGCAACTACTTCTTCATCTGTAACTTTCGCTCTATAGTAAACCAATACTTGTACAGCCTTTTTCTTGTCTGCCAATCCATAGCACATATCTACAAGATTTTGCTTCAGATAGCGATCTAAATTCCCCCATTTTCCACCTTCATTTCCGGACAAGTAACAAAGTATGGTATATGGAGCTTCAGGAGCTTTGGGATCATCTGATTTCTTACAACTGCTACCTATACCAACAAGGAAACAGAATAAGACGATACGTAGAAATACTTTCATTCTTGTACAGTTATTTCTTTATCAAAACGGAAAGCATTTGGAACATTGTGTACCACAAGAATACGACTCTTTTCGTATTTCTTTCGTATTTTTCTCATTTTCTTCTCCAATGCTTTTTTCTTTCTGTGATAAAATACACTGGCTGTTTTTCCACCTATTCCATCTTCTTCCTCCACAAAATTCTTGAGTCTACCACTGTAAAGTGTACGGTCTACCAGCAATCCCTTTTCATTTAAGGTTGCTTCCGGCAAGTACTGTACGTCCGTGATATATACTAAGGTGTCTGTAAAAGAAGCTGCAACACCTGCCAAATACACGCCTTTGTCTGTATTTTTCTCTTGGGCAGTCATACTCATACCTATGCAGATAGCACAGAAAAAAAGCATTATTCTTATATTCTTCATAAAACGCTGTCTATGTGTTTGTTTATAATAGGGCAAAAGTAATGATTTATTGTGGTAAGCCATTATAATTACTTATAAAATAAATAGTTCTCCGGATAGCCAATAAGATGTGTGCGTAAAGCTATCTTACTCTTAATTCTGCTATTTCTATAGCACTCTCACCAATAGTTTGTGTAGCCACTACCCGAAGACGATTGGACTTGACTTCAGGGAAACAAATGCGTTGCAAAACAGGATTATTACGGATATTAGAACACTCTCCGGTTGCTACCTTTTTCCATTGATTATTTTCTGTTTCTTCTACCCATACTTCATAGCTATGAATAAAGCCTGCCGCCGGATTTCCTTGTACAGGTAAGAAAGATATTTCTTTTATCTTCTCCGGTTGCTTCAAACATAATGTCCATACTGTATCTGTAGAACTTACCGTTGTAGATATATCTCCATCTATCAAGTGTTGTATATCTTCTCTTGTCGCACCTTCTATCAAGAAAGGAAGTCCCTCTCCTATCTCTTCTACCTCCACATTCCCACGATGAACAGCATAATATACTCCCATTTCATTTATACAAAGTTCTCCTTTTGCCTTTTCAAAGCAAATCCGAATAGAAGTGGTTTCTATCTCTGAAAAACGTAAAATGCGCTTATAGCCTATCGTGGTGGTTTCTTCCGGAATATCCAAATTCTGCCACCTGCCATCTGCCCAATACCTCACACTAAACTTTTCTACTCTTTGCCCCAATGGAATATACTCTTGCAATAATAATCTATTGATCCGTTGTGGAGTTTTCCAAGTAGCTGTGATAGTTGCACTTTGTACTCCATCTTCTGTAGCCCAATAGTGATCATACACTCCATCTATTACAGTTGTGGGAGAGAATTTATCTCCTCGTATATTGGAAGCAGTAATAGTGGCTTTTTCCAACAAATTGGTCTGAAAATCTTGCTGAATAGCACGATAAAAATTCACAGCATTGGCAGAATCTATAGGGTGAATGAGTCCATCTTTATTCACAGGGAAATTAAGCAACAAGTTAGCATTACGCCCTACACTCTTATAATATAAGTCCACCAATTGGTCTACACTCTTCACCTTATCATCTTGATCTTCGTGATAAAACCAACCCGGGCGAATGGAAACATCGCATTCTGCAGGTACCCATATATCGCCATTACGCTCTCCGTGCTGTAGCAAGTGCAATTTGTCTGTACCTGCTTTTATCACACCGGAAGGTAAGAGAGACCAATTGGTTTCTCCTGCAAATCCTTTTTCATTTCCTACCCATCTACAACCCGGTCCTCCATCTGAAAAGATGATAGCTTGCGGCTGTAGCTTATCTATCAATTTATATGCTTCTTCAAACCGATAATATCCATCTTGAATAGTGCGTGTTTCGTCTGCACCACCATACCAACCATTTCCACCATTGGCACCATCAAACCAGATTTCAAAAACTTCTCCATACTCACTGAGTAATTCTTCCAGCTGATTATGGAAGTAAGTTACATACTTCTCTGTAGCATAACTGCCCGCATTTCTATCCCAAGGAGAAAGATATACCGCAAACTTTAAATCATATTTTTTACAAGCTTCTGCCAGTTCTCTTACTATATCTCCTTTGCCATTTTTATAAGGAGATTTCGTGATGTTATATTCCGTATATCGGGTAGGCCATAAACAGAAACCATCATGATGTTTTGCTGTAAATATGATACCTTTCATTCCTGCCGCTTTGCAAGTAGCAGCCCACTGTTCACAATCCAATTTGCTTGGATTAAACGTAGCAGGAGGCGTATTGCCATACCCCCATTCCATATTATTAAAGGTATTCAATCCAAAGTGTATGAAAGCATAAGTTTCCAGTTGCTGCCATCTTACTTGCTTTTCTTGTGGCAAGGGGAAAATACCCTTTGGTGCTTTTACTTCCTCTTGTGAAGTAAAGGCAGAAAGCAGCATTCCTAAAATAAATATGTGCATCATAAAGATAAATCGGTATTTGTTCATTATTTACTTCCGAAATATAAAAACAGCATTCCTATGAGTATGAGCAGCAAGTCCCAAAACTTCTGCCGAACATTCTGCTCTTTCAGAAAGAATGCACCAATGGCAAAGGAAACCAAAACGCTTCCTCTTCTTATCATAGATACTACAGCAATGAGGGCATCTTCCATACTCAAAGCATAAAAATATGCGAAATCTGCTATAGAAACAAATAGAGAGATAAAAGGAATGGCATAGGACCAATGAAAAGGTGTCGTCTTCTTACGCTGAGGATACCAAATAAATAAAATCACACTCCCCATAAGTAAACATTGGTATTGGGTGTACCACGCTTGTACTGCCATAGGAGGAATAAACTGCATCAAAAACTTATCGTACAAACCACTTATAGCTCCCAATACAGCTGCTACAAACAAGCATATCACCCATTTATTATGCTTGAAATTTACCCCTTCACGTTTTCCTACCTTGCTCAACAGGTAGATAGATAACATACCAAGGCAAATACCTATCCATTGATATAAGTTCAGCTGTTCCCCAAAGATAAAAAGTGCACCCAATAGCGTAAATATAGGACGAGTAGCATTGATAGGTCCTACAATAGTAATAGGCAAATGCTTCATTCCCATATAACCAAAAATCCAAGAAGACAATACGATAACAGATTTCAGCAAGACATAAGCATGATTTTCTACAGACAAAGAAGCCACATAAAACAAGCTCTCTTTTTCTATGCTATCTGTGATGACAGAAAAGTATAAAAAGGGTAGGAATATAGAGGCAGAAAATAAAGTATTTAATGCCAAGACCGGCAAGATAGCATTCTCCTTCAAGGAGATTTTCTTGAACACATCATAAAATCCCAAACAAAAGGCAGAACAAAATGCCAATAATAGCCACATGATTATTCTGTAGGATTATCTTGGGCAGGTTCTCTAAGAATAAGTGTAGTAGCACCTAAAGTAAAAACAGACGCATCTGCTATACGTAACCTATCTTTGGGCAACAAAAGATTGTTCATAAGAAAAGTACCGGTCATACTGTCATTATCTCTAAGCGTATAGCATAGCTTTCCCTTTTTATCTCGCCCTACATGAAGAATGCAATGGATACGATCCATACTGGGATCATTCGTTTCTATAGGTACGTCCACTTCTACTCCCTTATTTCTTTTACCTATGGTATTGTCTCCCATTTTCAAGGGAAGAACTTGCTTGTGAGCAAATACGTTTTCTATTACTACAAGTTCGCCTACATTCTCTGTTTCTTCTTCTGGCAAGTCTGCACGTGTACCCTTAGAAGTTCTTAAACGAATGCCAAACTCTTTCTTACAATCCGGGCAAACAAATACAAGCGACTGCCCCAAGTCGTACTTGGTTTCATCAAACTGTATATAAGTATCGCACTTTGGGCAACGGACTTTCTTCATATATAAAGGAGTATTATTGGACAAAGACCCAAAGATCTTTCATACCATTGGATTGGCGTAATTCATTGGCATACTTATAAGCATCTGCAGCAGTATCATAAGCACCAATAGATACACGATGCATCTTTTCTGTAGACAGAATTTCCACTTTCTTATACCCCAAACTCTGCAAGCGTTCCTTTTCTTTTTCTGCGGTAGCTCTCTGTGTCAAGCTGGCAACTATCACATAGTGTTTTTTTGTAGCAGGTACAGCTTGTTCTTTTGTTTTTTCTACAGGTACAGATGCTATCTTCTCTACTTTTTTCTCCGAAGCTGTTTTCCCGTTTGGCTGTTCTGCAACTACAGATTGCGGCTTTTTCTTTGCCGGAGCAACTTTTACAGTACGCACAGCCTTAGGCTGTTTCATCTGAGGAGCAGAGGGAGAATTATACAGTACAGATTGGTCTTGAATAGCTGTCATAAAAGAACCGGTTCCCAAAGATGCATATTCGTACTTATCTACTTGTGTATTGTATAAGTTGGTAGTAAGAAGCAAGAAAAATGCTACTGCCGCTGCTACGCTGGCTACAGACTGCCATATAGGGTGTAACTTACGAACTTTTATAGTAGGTACATCAAGTGTAGTTATCTCTTCTATCTTGTTCTCTTCTTCTGTAGTATCTATAGAAGAAGACAGTTTTTCTTGTGTAGATAGTGGTTTCAATAAGGAAACCTCTTCCAATCCATAAAGCACAGGTGTAAAGAAATAGGCTCCTTCCGGCTTAAACTCGTACACCCCTCTTATATTATAATAGATAGTGCCTATACCGGGCAATCTACATTCGCCATCGCTAAAGAGTGCTTCTTTGAGACTGTACACGGTTTCCTCTATCTTTCGGGTAGCATCAGGAAAGTCCGTATGATAAGCCTCCATATAAGATTGTACCAACAAGCCATCGTTAATCAAGAGCTGTGGATTAAATCCCAAAGAACGCATAGGAGGACAGATTACCTGTCTTTGCTCATTGAACACTGCAGGGTGAGAATAAGCGATAAACCCTCCAAAACCCGGAATAATCACGCAATCATTCTTCAACAATAAGACTTCTATATGTTTGGACAATTCTTTCATACTGCAAAATTAAACATTATATTCCCTTTCTTACAAACCTTCCTCTTCTTTTTTCCTCTGCAAAATCTCAAACCTATATTACTCCTCTCAAGCATACAGAGAATATCTCTCCTTATTATATGTGTATCTGTATTTCGTACTATAGTTTATATAAATTCCCATGGAAGTCTACATAAACTTCGGCACGGAATATATAAACTTCAATGCAGAAAAATACTTAAGAATAATTCCTTTTGACTTTAGGCTTTCGTCTACTCATTTTTACTACTTAGTATTAAATAAGGAAACATCGCAAGTTGTTACGCTTCTGTTAATTCTCTGCCGGAATAATCAAAAACATGTAGAAAAAAGACGTTATCCCCTAAAATAGTTATAATTTCGCACCGTAATAAAACATTATTATTAATAATTTTTACTTATCTCAGTATGAGAAAACTATCAACTATGCTGGTCACAGCTATGGCAAGTTCTATGGCAATGACCATTAGCGCACAAGTTACCACTTCGTCTATGAGCGGGAAGGTCACAGACGACATGAAAGAAGCAGTGATTGGGGCTACGGTTACAGCCGTCCACGTCCCTTCCGGAACACTGTACGGAGCTATAACTAACGTAGACGGACGCTACACCATTCAAGGTATGCGTACCGGAGGACCTTACAAAGTAGAAGTATCTTTCGTTGGTTTCAAAACAGTTACTTACGAGAATGTATATTTGGAATTGGGAAATACCTTTACCGCAGATGCCCAACTCGTACCTTCTGCCGAGCTACTGGGTGAAGTAATGGTAGTAGCCGAAGCTGTAAACAAAGGCGGGGCAGCCGGT
The DNA here is from genome assembly GCA_022764505.1 of Phocaeicola sp. GTDB lineage: Bacteria > Bacteroidota > Bacteroidia > Bacteroidales > Bacteroidaceae > Phocaeicola. Next base: position 46,100 of record JALEQJ010000069.1, read on the forward strand.
GGCAACTTCTCTACAAAGAAGATACAGAACAGTCCTACTATCAGCCGTAATGTGTACGATGTAGTGAAGAATATGCCTATGGCTATGACCAATAAATCCGGTGGTATATCCATAGCCGGAACAAACAACCGTTACAACAGTTTCCAAATAGACGGTACTGCAAGCAACGACGTATTCGGTTTATCTGCTTCCGGAACCAATGGCGGACAAACAGGATCTACTCCTGTATCTATGGACGCAATCCAAGAAATACAAGTGGTAATAGCACCTTACGATGTACGCCAAAGTGGTTTCACAGGAGGAGGTATCAATGCAATCACTAAACAAGGTACCAATAAGATGTTCGGATCTGCGTATGCTTATTATACAAACGAGGATCTCTATGGTAAATACAATGCCGGCAAAGATGGCTATCCCAAAGAAAAGTTAGCGAAAGAAACCACAAAAACCTTTGGTGCTACATTAGGAGGAGCATTCATTCCTAATAAGTTATTCTACTTTGTAAGTGCGGAAAAGAGAATAAAGGAATACCCAAGTACTATTTTCCCCGGATACAATGGAGATAAGTACCTCACAGAGGCTATGGCAAATGATATAGTAGGCGCGTATAAGAGATATACAGGTATTCAAGAATACTATACACCAGCCAATAACAATACTGAATCTCTCAGCTTGATGGCACGTATAGACTGGAACATTAACAAAGACCACAAATTTGCTATCCGTTATCAACACAACAACTCTTTTGATGACAAATGGTCTATTTCCAACAGAAGCTACACATTCTTGAACAGCGGACATCAACAACGTAACAATACCCACTCTCTCGTAGCAGAACTTAACTCTCGTATGGGAGACAAGTTCTACAATGAACTTCGCGTATCCGGAACCTTTGTAAGAGATAAACGTGTAACCCCTTATCAAGCGGCAAACGTTTTTATCAACAATAAAGTCAATGATACAAACGGAACAAGTGTAAACATAGGTACAGAATACTCTTCCGGTGCAAATACTTTGGATCAAGATGTATATGTAATAGAAGACAACCTCTCTTACTATGCAGGTAAACATAGTCTTACTTTCGGTATGCACCATGAGTATTACCTCATGAAAAACCTCTTTATACAAAGTGCATTTGGTGCATGGGATTTTGACTCTTTAGCAGACTTTGTAAATGACAAGCCATCGCGTTTCAGATATAAATTCACAGATCCTGCTATCACCGGTGGCGATTTACGCTACGCTCCAAGTATGAGATTTGGTCAGTTCGGATTCTATGTGCAAGATAAATGGGACATAAACAATCTCTTTAACTTGACTTATGGACTTCGTTTGGATATGCCGGAGTCTTTCAACAATCCTATGACCAATGAACAGTTTAATGCTTACGCACGTGAAAAAGGATTCGGAGTAGCAGTAGGACAAATGCCTAAAATGCAATTCATGCTTTCTCCACGTCTTGGTTTCCGCTGGTACACTAATGAAAACCGCAATACTCTCATCAGAGGTGGTGTGGGTCTCTTCACCGGTAGAGTTCCTTTCGTATGGTTATCTAATGCTTACAACAATACCGGAATGGAAATAAAAGGTACTACTGTAACCAAGAACGTACCGGGTATGACAGAATATGCCAAAGATCCTTTGGCTTATATCCAAAAAGCAGGTGCAGGAAACAAGCCGGACATCGTAACCATTGATAGAAACTTTAAGTTCCCACAAGTACTGCGTGCCAACTTAGCTGTAGAAAAAAGACTGCCGGGTAATATGAAAGTTACCTTGGAGGGTGTATACTCCAAAACACTGAACAATGTTTTCTTTGAAAACTTGGCACTCACTCGTAGCGGGAATATAGAATTTGTTCCCGGAGTTGCGGCTTCTGCAGTTCCTTACTACTCTATAGAAAAGAGTGATTACTATTCTATCATTAATCTCAGAAACACGAACAAAGGATATTCTTACGTACTCTCTGCACTGATAGAAAAGAGTTTTGATTTCGGTTTGGACTTGAGTGCTTCTTACACACACAGCCGTTCTAAATCTATCAATGATGGAACCTCTTCTGTAGCACTTTCCAACTGGCAATATAACTATTCTAAAGACAGCAACTCCGATAGCGAATTGAGCTATTCACGCTTTGATATGCCTCATAGAATTATGCTTCAAGCTTCTTATACCACTCCTAAGTATTTCAAGGGTTTGATGCAGTCTACCATTTCTGTAGTTTATGTAGGATCTCCCGGTGGTCGTTATTCATTGACTTTGACCAATGCCGGTGATTTTAATGGCGATGGCTCAAGAGGAAATACTCTTTTGTACATTCCTACAAAGGACGAATTGGCTAAAATGAACTTTGCTGATACAAAAGATAAAAAAACAGGCAAGGTACTGGCTACTGCAGAAGAAAACAGACAACGTTTCGGAGAATGGATAGAAAACGATAGCTATGCCCGCAATCACCGTGGACAATATGCAGAACGAAATGGTAGCATGGCTCCTTGGGAACACCGCATAGACCTCCATTTCGCACAAGACATCTTCTGGCTCAAATCAAGAGGTAGCAAGGTACAACTCACTTTTGATATTGAAAACTTTGCCAACATGCTCAACAAGAAATGGGGTGCCGCTTATGGTAACATTTGGAACATAGCACCTCTTGCAGTAAACGAAGTGAAAAAAGTAAATGGAACACCTACTCCATCTTTCATTTATAACTCCGGAAATCAAATAAACAAAGCAGACATCGGTTCACGTTGGCATGCACAAGTAGGTCTTAAAGTGATTTTCTAATAAGAAAGGAAACGCAACTTAAAATCACAATTCAATAAGAAGAGGGTGTATCGTAAATAATGACGATACACCCTCGTTCTTTTTTATCCTATCATTTGAAATTTCTATTTATACTTGAGTTTATATGAACCATAGTACGAAATAGAGACATTCACATAAACCTCCGTTGAATAAGGTAAGAACTTTCCAAAATTTTCTTAGCACAATACCTACGGCATTGTTTGATATACCTACATAGGCAGGGTTCTACGCTTCACTCCGAACACCTGCCCTATCAACAGCAAATCCCCGATGGGGATTCTTTGCTTAAATACAATTCTGCAAAAAATAACGCCGTAGGTGTTATGCTTTTGTGAGGGCAGGGTTAGAAGCATAGCGGATAACCCTGCCTATATGTATTTCTTCGGAATCAACCCCATAGGGGGTTGTGCTAAGACTAAAAAAGAAGAGTACTTACAATAGACTCGTTTATGCTTATTTCTTTAAAGAGGAAATAACCTCTCAATTTCTATTAGCACAATACCTACAGCATTGTTTTATATATCTACATAGGCAGAGCTCTACGGTTCACTCCGAATGCCTGCCCTATCAACAGCAAATCCTCAATGGGGATTTCCTACTTAAACATAATTCTGCAAAAAATAACGCCGTAGGTGTTATGCTTTTGTGAGGGCAGGGTTAGAAGCATAGCGGATAACCCTGCCTATATGTATTTCTTCGGAATCAACCCCATAGGGGGTTGTGCTAAGACTAAGAAGGGTGAGAATTTACATGGTATCATCTAAGCTTTCTTCCTTGATATTACCAAGAAAAATAGAGTTCAGACCCGGATAAGGGATATTGAGTTGGAGGACGGAACAATCATTTTCTTCATGCGACCCTACAAGAGAAGCATAAAGAAAGCTCTATAATGTAGACGAATGACAAGAAAACACAGCTATTCTCGTAGAAAAGTAAGCTATATAAGATATTTAAGGCTATTTTCTAAAAAATCCAACACTCACGTTTGCATATTCAACACTTAAAACATAATTTCGGAAGCGAACAAAAATAAAGAATTGTACAACTTCATTAAATCATTTACACCATGAAACAAGCAGAATTATTAGAACAAATCAGCACACTGAATGCAGACTACATTGGACCCATATTGGCTCTCCTGCTCTTAGGAACAGGACTGTTTTTCACCTTTCGTTTAGGATTTGTACCTCGGTATGTATGGTATGGTCTCCGTCGTCTATTTGGTAAAGACGGATCCGGTAAAGCCAACAAACACGATGGTATGTCTCCCTTTCAAGCCTTGGCTACCTCTATTGCCGCCCAAGTAGGAACAGGAAACATAGTAGGCGTTTCTACAGCTTTAGTAGCCGGAGGTCCCGGAGCTTTATTTTGGCTATGGGTAAGTTCCTTAGTTGGAATGTCCACTAACTTTGCTGAAGCTATCTTAGGACAACTCTACAAAACAAGCAAAGACGGACACGTAGTAGGAGGTCCCGCTTACTACATACGAAATGGATTAGGTTCAAAAGTTTTGGCAGGTATATTCGCTATATTCCTCATTTTGGCACTCGGTGTAATGGGGATTATGGTACAAGCCAATTCTATCGTAGACGCATTGGCAAATGTAGCACCAGACAACATCAATAAATTCTATATAGGTGGAGCTTTAGCCATCTTGGTAGTTTCCGTATTATCGGGAGGTATCACTCGCATTGCTTCCTTCGCTGAAAAAGTAGTGCCGTTTATGGCAGGAATATTCTTGTTAGGCTGTTTTATATTCATAGGTTACCATATTTCAAACCTACCCTCTGTCTTAGGAGAAGTATTCCGTTATGCGTTTACCCCTTGGGCACCTGTAGGTGGTGTGTTAGGAGCTACCGTAATGTCCGCTATGCGCTATGGAGTAAGTCGTGGTCTTTTCAGTAATGAAGCAGGATTGGGATCCACACCACATGCACACGCCATAGCCCGTGTAAGTAATCCATACGAACAAGGTTTAGTAGCACTCATAGGCATCTGTGTAGATATATTGGTATGTACAGCCACAGCACTCGTTATTCTACTATCCGGAGTATTAACCTCTCACCCTGAACTACAAGGGGTAGCAATTTCTCAATTTGCTTTCAATAGCTTATTCGGGCATGCAGGCAATCTATTTATCGCCATCGCCTTGCTGTTCTTTGCATTTAGTACCATCATTGGCTGGTATTTCTTTGCTGCTCAAAATGTCCGTTATCTGTTCGGCGAACGTATGGTATGGCCCTATAGAATCGTAGTAATGGCGGTTACTTTCATCGCATCTGTATTGCAAGTAAAATTGGTATGGGAACTGGCAGATACGTTCAATTTTTTCCTTGTTATCCCCAATGTTATAGCGCTTATCTACTTATCCAATAAGGTAAAAGCAGAAGTAGGCAAGATGAAAAACCAAATGAAATAACTATTAACTATAATATCATTCATAAAAACGCTCGGTCTCTTTTATAGGGAACCGAGCGTTTAGTTTTATAGTCAGAAGTCTATGGTACAAAAAACTCCGTATTGAAAATCAATACGGAGTCATTTTTTATAGAGCTTAAATTATTCTTCTACTAATTCAAAGTCTTCTTTACCTACACCACAAAGAGGGCAAACCCAATCTTCCGGAATATCCTCAAAAGCAGTTCCCGGTGCAATACCACTATCCGGATCTCCTACAGCTGGGTCATATACCCAATCACATACTGTGCAAACATATTTTTTCATTTCTATTGTTTTTTAAGTTAGTATATTAGTATAATATCTCTATGAACAAAGATAAATACTTCTCTCTGTCCAAGCAAGAATTGATAGTTTTTTTAAGTGTTTAGCATGCTTTTTTAAGTTCTCACTGATCCTACAAACATTTTCTGTCCTCATTATAGCTGCCATTTCACTGAAAAAGATAACTTTGCGCCACAATTAAATCATTTAATAAGATATATATGAACAAATTTAGTTACGCTATCGGCTTAGGAATAGGTCAAAACCTTATAGCTATGGGCGCAAAAGATATCAATGTAGAGGATTTTGCACAAGCTATCCGCGATGTAATAGAAGGAAATAACACCGCAATCTCTCACACAGAAGCAAGAGACATCGTAAATGCCTACTTCCAAGAATTAGAAACTAAGCGCAACGCAGAAAATATAGAATTAGGAAAACGCTTTTTGGAAGCTAATAAGGGTAAAGAAGGTATCATCACTCTGCCCAGTGGTCTCCAGTACGAAGTCATCACAGAAGGAAACGGCAAACAACCACAAGCTACAGACCGCGTACGTTGCCACTACGAGGGAACCCTTATAGATGGCACTATATTTGACAGCTCTGTAAAACGTGGCGAACCGGCAGTTTTCGGGGTAAACCAAGTAATAGCAGGTTGGGTAGAAGCACTTCAGCTGATGAAAGAAGGAGCAAAATGGCGTTTATTCATTCCTTCGGACTTGGCATACGGTGCACATGGTGCAGGAGAACTCATAGCCCCACACAGCACCTTGATTTTCGAAGTAGAACTTTTGGAAGTATTATCATAATAAAATATCGTATTCAGTATGAAAAAAACTACGCTCGTTGCAGCCATCGCAGCAACTCTTGGAATGGCATCTTGTACAGCACAAGGTCCTAAAGCCGAGTTAAAAACAGATTTAGATTCATTGTCCTATATCATGGGAGGACAAAACTCACAAGGTCTGAAAGATTATGCTATCCAACGCCTTGGTGTAGATTCCGCACAATGGGAAAGCTTTATCAAAGGTATCAAAGAAGGTATGAAAGAAACAGATGCCAGCAAAACTGCATACCTCAAAGGTGTTCAAATAGGTCAGCAAGTGAGCCAAGATATGTTCAAAGGAATCAATGCTCAATTTTTTGAAGGAGATTCCACACAAACCCTTAGCAAACAAAACTTTTTGGCAGGTTTCTTAGCTGCAGTAGAAGGCAAAGACAGCACTTTCCTCACTCCTGAAAAAATGGACTACGTAAAAGCAGCACAAAGCAAAATCCAAGAAGCAAGTATGCTGAAACGTTTCGGAGACTGGAAGAAAGAAAATGAAGAGTTCCTAGCCAAGAACAAAACCAACGCAAACATTAAAACTACTCCAAGTGGTCTACAATATGAAGTAATCACAGAAGGAAAAGGTGAGATACCTGCTGCAGATGCACGTGTAAAAGTTCACTACAAAGGAACACTCATAGATGGCACAGAATTTGACAGCTCTTATAGCCGTAACGAACCTGCAACATTCGGTATCGGCCAAGTAATCAAAGGCTGGACTGAGGCTCTCCAACTTATGCCTGTAGGCTCTAAATGGAAACTCTACATTCCACAAGAATTGGCTTACGGCACACAAAACATGGGTACAATCAAGCCTTTTTCTACACTTGTTTTCGAAGTAGAGCTCTTGTCTATAGAAAAAGAATAAGCTTTACATATCCTTATTATATTAATAGGTGTGATCCCTTACCGGGTTCACACCTATTACTTTTATAGCAATAAAAAAAACAATTCATTCATTGAAAAACAATGATGAAACATTACCTTTGCCTTCATGAGATAAACAATTAAAACGAAGAAATATGAAGTTAAAAACATTTGCAATGAACTTATTTCTCCTCATAGTAGGAGCTACAGCTCTCGTTTCTTGTAATAAGAACACCGGCGATGAGAAAAATTATGCAGAAGATTTTGTAAAAGTAGAAGGAGATTTAGGTTATTATTCTTTCATTACTCGCAATGGGTTTATCCTTACTCCTACAAACCAAGTTGCATTCCAGAGAAAAATTGGTACACGTTATGGACTTATAGGCTATAATTTTACAGATGAAGCTTGGCAAAAGGGACAAGCCAGCAAAAAAATAGATGTAGAAGCAGTAAGGGTTATTCCTATACACGAAGCTATGTTGGTAGAAAAAATGTTAGCAAAAGAAGGCAATGCCACCATCTATAGCGTGGGGAAAACAGAACGTCAGCTTATGCCTATTTCTTTCTTTGATGAGCACACTATGATGATACCTATAGGCTATTATTACAAAGCTTCAAAAACTATAGAAGAGGCAGAAGCAGAACTACAGAAACACACATTCCAGTTCCATTATAAAATAGATGACCCTGAGAGCAGTGCTACAAATTTGCGTCTCTACCTCCAGCACACAGTAGCAGACATAGATAACCAAAAAGATAGAATAGAGATTATGCACAATATCTTTGTTACCAACATCTATGAAGCTTTAACGTACCATAAAACACGTTTCAACAAAGCTCCTAAAACCATAGAAATTGTTTATGAAACAGCTACACACCCTACAGCTCCGGGGAACTCTAGTACTACACAAGTAACATTACCACAACAATAAAAAACAGAAACCGCTTTCGGGAGAAGATACAATAACCACAACCCCGAAAGCGGTTTATCATAAACACCCTATCAATGAAAGCCATTATTATCAGCCTTTTCAGCATAGTCGTATGGATATCTCCTCTCTCTGCACAAGAAATAAAAGAAATCTTTATAGCGATGCCAGACAGCATAACGCCTCTCCTCTCACCCAATAACAAAAAAGACTTCATAGATTTCAGAGAAAGTGAGATGAAAGCTGTAATTCGCAACAAACTGGATAGTCTATCGGAAATGACAGTTCTCACCAAAGACTATTTTTGCATTCGTATGTCCACAGCTTCCACACTGGAAGCATGCCTACTTCCTCTCCCCGACAGTACTTACACAATATGCCTCATAAACACGTATGCAGGACCTGCCAAAGAAAGCAACATACGTTTTTATAATAAAGAGTGGAAGTTACTTCCTACAGAAGCATTCATTTCTCTTCCACAAGAGAATGACTTTTATAATATCCCTACAGCAGAAGACAAGAAAGAAGAATTGAAAATTCTCCGCAAATCCGCAGACATATACCTTTATGCCATAAAATTAAATCCTCAAGAAAAAAGCCTTGCCATTAACTATACAACCCCTCTTTACGTAGATAAAGAAACAAGAAAATCCCTTCTCCCCTATCTCCTTAAAGATGATATCTGCTACAAATGGAGGGTAGAAAAATTTCTAAGAGAAGAAAATAATCTGCGTATAGAATAAATATTAAGTCACAAAAAAGTCTAAAGAAAAGAGGATTTCTCAATCCTTTTTCTTATTTTTGGGACGATTTATGAAAAAGAGTACTACTTATAGTATGAATTTTCTATGACAAAAAAAGTAACATTGCCTGTTTTATCGCTTGTAGCAAAACATTGGTAGCATCTTATAAGATGATGTGACAAACCATAAAATAGGCTCATTAGATTAAAGAATGAGAATGAAACTAATCCGCACCTTAGCTCTCTGTGCCTGTGCTTTAGCAGGCATCTCTGCAAGTGCACAAGACCTCTTGGCTCGCCAAGCACCCATCAATCGTAAAATTAAGGCGATTGACTCTTTAGCACTTGTAAAACAAATCAAAGCAGAAAAAGCATTACACCCTGCGTATTCTCTCTACAATAATTGGGATACCGAGCATGTGCATGCGTATGGTAGTACAGCACAGTTACCAGACACGTTTCGCATAGACTTACGTGGGTTTCATATGCCTACTACTCACACCTTAATCACATCAAAATTCGGTCCTCGCTGGAGAAGAATGCACAATGGTATAGACGTAAAGGTTTACATAGGAGATACTATACGTTCAGCTTTTGATGGTAGAGTACGTATTGTAAAATACGAAGGTCGTGGATATGGAAAGTATGTAGTTATTCGCCATGACAATGGATTAGAAACCATTTACGGACACTTATCTTCACAATTAGTAAGAGAAGGAGCTTATGTAAAAGCCGGGCAGCCTATAGGATTAGGCGGAAATACGGGGCGTTCTACAGGTTCTCACTTACACTTTGAGACACGTGTATTGGGTCAAGTAATCAATCCGGAATTTATCTTTGATTTTCCTAATCAAGATATTACTTCAGACTCTTACCTTTTCATACGTGGTGCTAATATGTACGATTGGCAACGTAAAAAAGCTTTGGCTGCGTTAGGAAAAGGAGAAGACCTGAAAACTGTAGTTGCTACCAACGAGAAAACAACAAGCAAGAAAAATGGAAGTCCAATGCGCTATCATAAAGTACGCAAAGGGGACACATTATCTAAATTGGCTCGTAAATATCGCATCTCTGTAAATCAACTCTGTAAGTTAAATGGTATCAGCACCAACAAATCTCTCAGACCAGGACAAGTGTTAAGATGCTCATAAAGAATAAAACATAAAATGTTTTGATAAGAGGTAGAATTGCAAATGCTTTTCTACCTCTTCCCTTACCAAGCAACTTAACTCCATTCCACAATACTATACATTTATGGAAGAAACCAACAAACAATTTGAAGAGGTATTGCAAATGTGTCGTTCACTCTTCAGTAAGAAATTACATGATTATGGCGCTGCATGGCGTATTATGCGCCCCTCTTCTATTACAGATCAAATTTTTATCAAAGCAAATCGTATTCGTAGCATAGAAACAAAAGGAGAAGCACTCATAGCAGAAGGAATAAAATCCGAGCTGATAGCTATAGTAAACTATGGTATCATTGGTCTCATACAATTAGAATTAGGATACGCAGAGGTAAGTGATTGCACAGAAGAAGAAGCACTCACCTACTATGACAAATATGCGCACGAAGCCTTAGATCTTATGAAGAAAAAAAACCATGACTATGACGAGGCATGGAGAGCTATGAGAACATCATCTTATACAGATCTCATCTTGATGAAAATTTATCGCACTAAACAAATAGAAGCCATTGCAGGTCAAACCTTGGTATCAGAAGGAATAGATGCGAATTATATGGATATGATCAATTACGCTGTATTCGGACTTATTAAGCATGAATTTGGAGCATAAGTACATACAACGATTACTGACAGTGCTGGCAAACACTGCCAGAATTTTTGTAGCCATTACTTTTATTCTATCAGGATTTCTGAAAGCTAATGATATAACCGGAACTGTGTACAAAATACAAGAGTATTTTATAGTATGGGGCTGGAGCAATCTTTCTATGGGCAATAGTCCCACTGCATTAGCATGGATATTGGCTACAATAGAATTTTGGATCGGTGTCAATCTTTTTTTTGGTATTCGCTACAAAACCAGTCTATTTTTTGCTACACTGATTATGTCTGTGATGACACCTATCACCGTTTGGTTAGCATGGAGCAATGCTGTAGCAGATTGTGGCTGTTTCGGAGATGCCATAGTGCTCACCCACTGGGAGACTGTAGGAAAGAATATAGTCTTATTAGGAGCTTTGTATGTGTGCATAAGGCTTCGGCACAGAGTAATAAAGTTGGTTACAGACAAGGTAAATTGGTTAATACCATTATATAGCCTTTTATACATCTTGTTGTTTATGGGCTACACTTCGGAAAACCTGCCTATATTTGATTTTCGCCCTTATCATATAGCTTCAAACATTCAGTCGTATATGGAAATTCCGGCAGGTAAGCAACCAACCGAATACGAAACAACATTTCTCTATCAAAAAGGAAAAGAACAAAAAGTCTTTACAATAGATGCATTGCCCGAAGATTCTACTTGGCAATTTATAGATGCCCAAACAAGAATTAAGAGTGTAGGATACGAGCCACCTATCAAAGATTTTCACATTACAGCCATAGCAAATGATGAAGATATTTCCGAACAAATTCTGAATACAGACACTTATATTTTTCTACTCATCTCCCCATGGTTAGCACAAGCAGACGATAGTGAAATGGATCGGATCAATTCACTCTATGACTATGCACGAAGTTACAATTATCCCTTTTATTGTATTACAGCTTCTCACGATGAAGATATACGAAACTGGGAGGAAAATACAGGGGCAGAATACCCCTTTGCACGTATGGACGCTACTGCACTGAAAAGTATGATAAGGAGTAATCCCGGTGTATTGATGATCAAAAAAGGTGTTGTGATAAATAAATGGAGTGATCGTAATATACCGCACGAAGAATGGCTCAATAACTCTATGGATAAACTTCCTTATGGAAAGATAAATCTAAGAAGTGCTCAAAGGAAAGCATTTGAGTTAGTGATGCTTTTCGTACTTCCACTCTTTGTACTATCTTTGCTAGACCTTTTGTGGGAAAGATGGAAGAGGTATAGAAAACGTATTTCTACCACGAATACACCCCAAACAGAGATATAACTATAAATACAATAGAATAATGAGAAAGAACATTGTAGCAGGAAACTGGAAAATGAACAAGAACCTGCAAGAAGGTATTGCTTTGGCAAAAGAACTTAATGTTGCGCTTGTAGCAGATAAACCAAATTGTGAAGTTATCATTTGTACCCCTTTTATACATTTAGCTTCTGTAGCAGACATAGTAGATCCTGCTGTATTGGCTGTAGGAGCAGAAAACTGTGCAGATAAAGTTTCAGGTGCTTATACTGGAGAAGTTTCTGCAGAAATGGTAGCATCTACCGGTGCTAAATATGTGATTTTGGGACACTCTGAACGTCGTGCTTATTATCATGAAAATGTAGAAATCTTAGCAGAGAAAACAAAATTGGCATTAGCCAATAGATTAAAACCGATCTTCTGTATTGGAGAAGTACTTGAAGAAAGAGAAGCCAACAAACAAAATGAGGTAGTAGCTGCACAACTTGCATCTGTATTCTCACTTTCTCCAGAAGATTTCAGCAAAATTATATTAGCATACGAACCTGTCTGGGCTATCGGAACAGGAAAAACAGCCACTCCGGAACAAGCGCAAGAAATTCACGCACACATTCGTTCATTGGTAGCAGCAAAGTATGGCTCTGAAATAGCAGAAAATACATCTATCCTCTATGGTGGTAGCTGTAAACCATCTAATGCAAAAGAACTCTTTGCTAATCCCGATGTAGACGGAGGATTGATCGGAGGTGCTGCACTGCAAGTAGCAGATTTCAAGGGCATCATAGACGCATTCAAATAAAACATAATCAAGGTTCTTTGCACATTCGTGAGAGTGTACAAAGAACCTTTTCTTTTCATTCCTCAATAAGAATGAAAATCTCACAAAGAAAAGACTTATGATAAGACTACTTTTACTATTCATTTCTCTTACCATCGGTTATAGTGCGCAGGCACAAAACAACATATTAGAACACTTGCAAAAAGACAATAAGCAAGGAAAGGTAAGAATCTTCCAATCTGAACAAATTTCTCAATTGGTGTTAGGCGAACGTCTTACCAAAACAACCACCATATCCGACTTACTCAAAGAAGAAGAACCTACAACTACTAATGCAAACCCGGCTATACCGCAAAGAACCATAAAAAGAGCAGGCTATAGAGTGCAAGTATATGTAGGCAATAACTCCAGAAGAGCAAGAGAAGAAGCCAATGCAGTAGGTGCAAGGGTAAAAATGGCACACCCAGAACTACGTATATATACAACATTTCAATCTCCCAGATGGCTCTGTAGAGTAGGAGATTTTCATAGCTACGAAGAGGCACGCCTTAAAGCACAGGAATTACGCAGAATAAGTGGTTTCAAAGAAGTTGCTGTAGTAAAAGATCAAATCAACGTACCTTTAGATTAAACACTCATATCCAAAATGAACGATAGATTTTCCGAAGAAAACATAGACAAACTCAAAGAGTATTACAAATCTGTACTGTCTTTATTGGGAGAAGATCCACAAAGAGAAGGACTGATAAAGACCCCGGAAAGAGTAGCTAAAGCTATGCTTACACTTACGAGTGGCTACGATATGGATCCTAAAGCCGTATTAAACTCTGCGAAGTTCAAAGAAGACTATAGTCAAATGGTCATCGTAAAAGACATTGACTTTTTCTCTATGTGCGAGCATCATATGCTACCATTCTATGGAAAAGTACACGTAGCATATATTCCAAGTGGCTACATCACAGGATTGAGTAAAATAGCGAGGGTGGTCAATATATTTGCAAAAAGACTACAAGTGCAAGAGCGTATGACTCTCCAAATAAAAGAATGTATACAAGAGACGCTCAATCCACTCGGCGTAATGGTGGTAGTAGAAGCCAAGCATATGTGTATGCAAATGCGAGGAGTAGAAAAACAAAACTCCATTACTACGACCTCAGATTTTACAGGGGCTTTTAACCAAGCCAAAACACGAGAAGAATTTATGAACCTCATCAAGATGCCGGCTTTATAAAAGCTGGCATTTTTTTTCTATTAAAAAGGATCTACTACCCTATCTCCTGCCCGCCTCGCCAAAGAGTTATACGCTTCTTGCAAGTCTTTTATTTCTTTCATCAGCTGAAATATTCGTTCAGTATCTGCTTGCAAAGATGGTTCTTTCAGTGCATTGGTCTTTTCTTTCAGTTCCAATTTTACGTAGAGTAACTTAAAATCGGTCATCAATCTATCCAAAAGCTCAGGTAAACGCATATCGTCTGTCTTGTACTTATACTGTTCCGTACTCAATCTGCTCAACATATAGTTATCGCTTACCATCGTAGCGGCTACTCTGCTGATTTCTGCATCTATGTGAGATAAGAAAAATTTTTCTGCTACAAAATCGGGATTACCGGCTACTTGCATAGCTTCTTCCAGCATTCTACTGAATAATGGCACATAAAACGACAACTCGTCCATTGCCAAAGAACCTGCTATATAGTCCACTACATTATATACTTGTCTCTCTCCGTCTATTTCCTCATCTACTACAATACGCTCTCCATAGCGAACCACTATACGTATCAACTCTTTCTCTATAGGATAGAAAGCAGATACTCTATCCCCTCTTCTTACAGCCAGTGTAGCATACATTTCCTCCGGAGAGGTATAATGAGAAGGCATAGGAGCAGACAAGTTTTCTTCTGCTGCCATAGGTTCTACCGGTAGTAGTTCCGTTTCCGGAAGAGGCGGTATAGAAGAAGTATCTATAGCAGGAAAAGAGGAATCTTGAGGTGCAGAAGCGAGAGCCGTATTTTGTCTACTGGCACGTTCTTTCTGCCGTTGCTCTTCTCGTTCTTTCTCTGATTTTGTTTTCTTTATCTCTTCCGATACAGACTGCACTAATAACTTTTCTTCTACTTCCAATAGTTTACCACATTCTTTGATATAGACAGAGCGCACTATCTGATCCGGAATGACAGCTATACTCTTCACTATACTACCAATGAGAGAAGCCCGTTTCATAGGGTCTTTTCCTGCTTCTTCCAATAACAAATTAGTTTTGAAAGTAATAAAATCTACTTCGTGCGTATTGATATATGCTTGGAAATCTGTGGCATTGTGCTTACGAGCAAAACTATCGGGATCTTCTCCATCCGGCAACAAACATATTTTCACGCTCATACCTTCTTCCAAGAGCATATCTATCCCTCTTAGACTGGCTTTGATACCGGCAGGATCACCATCGTACAAGAGGGTAATATGATTTGTAAACCGATGAATAAGACGTATCTGATCGTGAGTCAAAGCTGTTCCGGAAGAAGCTACTACATTTTCTATACCACTTTGGTGCATAGAAATTACATCGGTATAACCTTCTACCAGAAAACATCTATCTTGTTTTACAATAGATTGTTTGGCAAAATAAATGCCATAAAGCTCTTTGCTCTTATGATAGAGTTCGGACTCCGGAGAGTTCACATACTTCATCTGTACGTGCTTGGTAGCTGTATTGAGTACACGTCCCCCGAAAGCTACTACATTTCCGGATACACTATGCACAGGAAAAATGACACGTCCCCAAAATCTATCGTGCAACGTACCATCTTCTTTCTGATAGCAAAGCCCTGTTTTCAAGAGAAAATCTGCTTGATAGCCTTTCTTTTGAGCTGTTTGAGCCAAATCTGCCGGCTTATTGAGCGAATATCCCAACTGAAACTTCTTGATAATATCATCTCGGAAACCACGAGAACGAAAGTAACTCAAACCTATGTTTTGTCCTTCGCTGTGTGTATGAAGTATATCTTGAAAATATTGAGAGGCATACTGATTCACGACCAATAAACTTTCTCTCAGATTCTGTGCGGTCTTTTCCTCTTCGCTCAGTTCGCGCTCCTTGATTTCTATATGATATTTTTTTGCCAACCATCGAATGGCACTATGGTAAGAGAGTTGTTCGTGCTCCATAATAAAATGCACGGCATTTCCCCCTTTTCCGCAACTGAAACATTTACAGATGCCTTTGGAAGGAGAAACACTAAAAGAAGGAGTGCGTTCATCGTGAAAAGGACAAAGCCCTATATAATTCACGCCTCGCTTTTTCAGTGTTACAAAATCCGATACTACGTCTACTATCTGCGCAGCATCTAACACTCTATCTATGGTACTTTGGTCTATCATTCTATAGGCAAAAGTACAAATAACCTATCGCTTTCCGAATACGGGTGCCAACTTTTACTCGCCTACCCTCTTTCTTCATCAAAGAAAAGGCAAGAGAAATAAGAAGTACTTATTCCTCTGCCTCTGTACTCTATATCTTTATCAAAATTTATAGAAAACTATCTATCAACTCTTTATAAGCAGTTTGATGTTTTTTATACTGTACCACTGTAGAGACGAGAGATAATAAAATGGTAATACCTGCTATTATCAGCATATCATAAAAAACACCTATATGCTGGGTATGACCATAAATGTGTATAAATATATACGTTAATATAATAGGAGCACATACCATACCTACTATAAAAGATTTCATATAAAACTGATGGTATTTATTGATCTTGATAGTAGCTGTTTTCACGTCTGCATTCAATAGCGATGGGGCATCTAATTCTTTTTTTATCCACCACGTAAAACACAAATCAATGAGACTCCATAAACAGATGAAGAGTGCAAAAGCCCAATGAAAAGAGGTAGTATAACAAATAATAATCACACTTGGAATACATAGACTATTCATAAGGAACCTATTCCTTATTTCTTTTTCTATCTTATTCAAATTGCGTTTTCTCGCTTTCCCTTGTAGTAATTCAATCGTCTGCTTCTGATGTATTAAATTAGATTTCAGTTTATTATACTCAGCTTGTAAAGTTTGCATTTCAATAGATTCTTCTCCAAATTTTTTCATACTTCGTTTTTTTTAATTGTGAGACATTTTTTTCAACTGCTCCTTGATACGCACCAACTTAAAAGATACATTTTTCACAGATATACCTATGATAGAGGCTATTTCCTCGTAGCTTAGGCCTTCGAGCCAGAGTAAAATAACGCTTCTATCCACCATACCTAAGGAATTGATACGACTATAGAGTTGTTTCAGTTGCAGAGATTTTTCATAATCGGTCGTACTTTCTAAGGAAAAATCTTTCTGTTTTTCTTTATCCCTTTTTCGTTTCTGACCGAAATTGATACAATAATTCAAGCTCACACGATATATCCACGTTTTCAGATCACTTCTACCACCGAAGCCTTCATATCCTTCCCATAATTTGATGAGAATTTCTTGATATAAATCCTCTACCTCTTCTTTATCTGTAGAGAACATATAACAAACGGTATATATCGTTTGTTCATAAGCTTTTATCGCTTTCAAAAATAATTGTGTCTTTTCTTCCATACATTTTTTCTGTTCTATCTATTAGACAAACTAACTGACGAAAAACTATATAACTTCTCCTCTTTTTTCTATAAAATTTTCTCTTCTCAGAATAAGCAGTCCCCCTACTTCAACACACACAACATTCGTCTCCTATATACAGCATTCCGTATGCAAAAGTAAAAATAGTGCATTCCATACTTTCCCTTTCTTTATTCCCTAACGGAAGTTTATATAAACTTAAGCACGATTTATATAAACTTCTATGGAAGTCTATGTAAACTTTGGTACGGAAGAGAATTAGAGAGGGAGTTATACGATTTTTGAACTGTTTGTTCACACCTATACATTTTACTCAGACGAGCTTTATACTGAAGTTTTCTTGATACAGAAGACAGACAAATAAAGAGGAAAGACTTAACTTTGTGCCGTAATGAATAAGAATAGAATGGAAAACAAAGAACTTATAAAAAAATACTTTCTCCCTTGTGCTATGTACTACGGCTTACTTGTAGGTTTAGTTCTGGCTGTAAAATTTGCATTTTTACCTTTAGGCTTCCGGTTCAGTATTTTTCAGTTGCTTTTTATTGTAGGTACGCTTTTAGTTCCTTTGGTACTTTGCTACACTACAAAGTTATTCAGGGATAAATTTTTGGGTGGGAAAATTCTTTGGTGGCGAGCTTATCTCTTCAGTTACCTAACTTTTTTCTTTGCTTCCCTTATTGTAGCCGTAGCACACCTTGTTTATTTCCAGTTTATAGATCAAGGTTATATTTATGGGGAATATATGGAACAAATAAATCTGCTACGTAGCGAGAACATCACAGGAGATACGGATTATATAGCATTATTAGACTCATTGACAGAGAACCTCAACCAGCTGAACCAACTATCTGCAATGGAGCTTACGGTACAATTCTTCTTACAGAACTTGACTTTCTCCACTTTCTTCTCATTTATCCCCGCAATATTCATCAAGAAAAACTCATAAAATATGGATATATCCATAGTTATCCCCTTATACAACGAAGCCGAATCTCTCCCCGAACTTTACGCATGGATAGACCAGGTAATGAAAAAAAATAGTTACTCTTACGAAGTCATCTTTGTAAATGATGGTAGTACAGACCAATCATGGGAAGTAATAGAAAAATTGCATAGCCAGTCTACTACGGTACACGGCATAAAATTCCGAAGAAATCACGGAAAATCCCCGGCACTATATTGCGGCTTTGCCAAAGCTCAAGGAGAAGTAGTCATCACTATGGACGCAGACTTACAAGATAGCCCGGAGGAAATACCTGCTCTATACAAAATGATTACAGAAGAGGGATACGACTTGGTTTCCGGCTGGAAACAAAAGCGATACGATCCTCTTTCCAAAACCATACCGACCAAACTATTTAATGCCACAGCGAGAGCTGTGTCCGGCATAAAAAATCTACACGATTTTAATTGCGGATTGAAAGCTTACAGAAAAGACGTAATAAAGCACATAGAAGTCTACGGAGAAATGCACCGATATATACCCTATTTGGCAAAGAATGCCGGTTTCTCCAAAATAGGCGAAAAAATAGTACAGCACCAAGCCCGTAAATATGGAAGTACAAAATTTGGATTGAGTAGATTTTTCAATGGTTACTTAGATCTGCTCAGTTTATGGTTTCTATCTAAGTTTGGTGTGCGCCCTATGCACATTTTCGGTTTGTTGGGTTCACTGATGTTTATCATTGGAGTTATCTCACTCATCATCGTAGGAGGAACGAAACTTTACAACTTGTACATAGGAAACCCTTATACATTGGTAACTCATAGTCCTTACTTCTATTTGGGACTTACTACTATGATTTTGGGTACACAATTATTCTTAGCAGGCTTTCTGGGAGAACTCATTATCAGAAATTCTACAGAACGAAACAAATACCAAATTGAAGCTGATTTTTAAGATGAAAAAATATTTGACATATCTTTTATGGCTTGCCTGTTTATTTTTCTCTGCTTGTGAGGAAGACAACTGTCCACCGAATGCTCTTTCTTATGCCACTTTCAGTTTTGTCAATGAAAAAGGAGAAAAAGTAGCCTACAAAGATTCTCTTACGGTAGTAGGTTGTACAGAGTTTTCTGCCCTAAATACTTCTCGGGATACAATCATCAATAGGCAAACCAATACTTCCATACTATCTCTACCGTTGAGTTATGGAAAGCAGACCATATTCTTATTGCACTATATGAATATAGGAAAAACAGACACTTTGATTATCCGGCATAATAGTAATCCTGCTATTACAAACATAGAGTGTGGAAGTATGATGTTTCACCGAATTACACAGGTGGAAACACGAGCCAGTATCTTGGATTCACTGGTCATAATAAACCCCGTTGTAGACAATTATGAAAAAGAAAATTGCAAGATATACTTTACTGCTAATAGGGATAATTAGTGGATTCAGCACCACTGCTTCTGCACAAAAGAAAGTTTCCTTACAGCTCCAAGAGACTACTCCAAAACAAAAATTCTATCAAGGAAGTTCCATAGGCTGGGGTGTAGAAGGACTGATAGGAAAAGCTTTGGGTAGTCCTATCTTCAATACAGAAGTACAATGGCAGGTAAATCTAAAAAACAGATTTCTTCCCGTAGTAGAAGCAGGGATAGGCAGTACAAATACAGTAAACGAAGAAACGCAACTCTTATATAAGGCAAAAGCTCCTTATATAAGAATAGGGGCAGATTATAACTTTATGTATAAGAAAGCACACCTCCCCGGCTTTCTCTACGGAGGTTTAAGAATAGGAGCCAGTAGCTTTAGCTACGATGTAGAAGGACCTACCTTGATAGATCCTCATTATGGCAAAACAACCTCTATACCCATCTCCTATCAAGGTATAAGTACCACAGCACTTTGGACAGAAGTCGTTCTTGGACTGCGTACAAAGGTGTACAAAAACTTTGCTATGGGCTGGTCTGTACGATATAAGAAAAAGCTCAGCACTGTAGAAAAGCAAGGAATAGCACCATGGTATATACCCGGATTTGGTAAAAATGGCTCTTCCTCCTTCAACTTTACTTACAGTTTTATTTATTATCTACCTTTCTAAAAAACAAATAGCATGAATAAAAAAAGTTTACGTTGGCAACTTCCTTTCCTCCTTTTTTTACTTATTGGCAGTTACTTCATTCTTACCAAAAAGCGTCCATACTATGTAGAAGAAGGTATGATTTATGGTACTGTATATAAAATTACTTATCAGCACAGAGAATCTCTAAAAGGATCCATAGAAGAAGAGTTGCAAAGAGTAAATAAATCATTGTCTACCTTCGATAGCACTTCCACAATTTCTATGATTAACTACAATAAGAATTTGGAAGTAGATGTAATGTTCAAAGACGTATTCTTACTCTCCGAAGAAATATCAAAACTCACAGATGGAGCTTTTGATATTACAGTGGCTCCCTTAGTAAACATTTGGGGATTTGGATTCCAAAAAGCAAAAGAACTTACTCCTACCCAAATAGACAGCATACGCCAGTTCGTGGGCTATCAAAAAGTAAGTTTGAAGAATGATAAAATAGAAAAACAAGATCCACGTATTATGTTGGATTGTAGCTCTATAGCAAAAGGGTATGCAGTAGACTGCATAGCGCGTTTATTGGAAAGACAAGGAGTTACAAACTATATGGTAGATATAGGTGGAGAGTTGAGAGTTTCCGGTATAAGTGAGAAAAACGTAGCTTGGAAAATAGGTATAAACAAACCTATAGATGATTCACTTTCTATCAAACAAGAGTTATATGCCGTCCTTGACATTACAAACTGCGGTATGGCTACATCCGGAAACTATAGAAACTTTTATTACAAAGAAGGAAAGAAATATGCCCATACCATAGATCCCAGAACAGGTTATCCTATCCAGCACAACATCTTGTCTGCTACAGTTGTTGCTGCAGATTGTGCCACAGCAGATGCCTATGCTACAGCTTTTATGGTATTAGGATTAGATGCTTCCAAGAAAATCTGTGCCAACAAACCGGAAATAGAAGCCTTCTTCATCTATTCGGATAGCAAAGGAAGAATGCAAACATATTCTACACCGGGTATGAAAAAGTATGTGGCAAGATAAGCCTATCTAAAAGTTATAAAACGATTATTTTTACAATTACCGAATACACTTTATCATGATACAAGACTTTAGGAAAATAGCTTTCATATCCTCTTATCTCCTCATAGGAATTATAGCTTGGGCATCTACAACTATATCCCCCGATAAATTCTATAGAATTAAAGCTGCAACGATCTCTTCTCAAGCTATAACACGCACTGCTGAAGAGGTACAACTCAAACAGGTAGAAGAGAAAGAAAACCAATGGTGGAGTTTATCACACCTATCAGGGAGCTATCGGTTACTCTCATTCAAGCAATCGGAAGCCTTACAAGCTCAGACCAATAATACCATCAGAATGGTGGAAAACAATGGTTCGGACGAAGCACAGCTATGGCGCATACAGAAGGAAGGAAATTATGTACGCTTCATACCAGCCAATAGACAATCGCATATTTTGACAGTAGAAAAGGGTACGCTAAAACTCGTCCCAATCAAGACATTGAAGAGTCTGCATACAGCGAATTTTGTTTTGGAAGAAGTGAACTTTCAGAGTGCTATTACGAAAACCCAAGAAAAAGACAGAAGAAAAAACTATTGGGAAAACGAAACCATATTCGGTGAAAACAAAGAGAAAGGACACGCTACTTATATCCCCTATCCGTCTGCCGAAGATATGAGAGCAGATCATAAGTTTTATGAATTTCCTTGGGAGCGTCCGCAAAGTAAGTCTTACTTGCTACTCAATGGTAATTGGAAATTTTCCTTTGTCAAAGAACCATCTCTACGCCCGATAGACTTTTATAAAGAAGAAGCAGACTCTTCTCATTGGGCAGAAATACCCGTACCCTCCAACTGGGAAATGCAAGGCTATGACTTCCCTATTTATGCCAATGTAGAATTTCCTCACGCCAATACACCTCCTTTTATCAATGCAAGAGAAGGATTCAATGACAAGGGCAAAAACTATGGTATCAATCCTGTAGGCTCTTATGTACACTACTTTGACGTTCCGGAAAATTGGTTAAAGGAACGTACATTTATACACTTCGGTGGAATTTATAGTGCTGCTTTCGTTTACTTAAATGGAAAATATGTAGGCTATACACAAGGAGCCAATAATGTAGCAGAATTTGATTTATCACCTTATCTACGTGCCAAAGGAAATAAGCTGGCAGTACAGGTATTCAGATGGTCGGACGGTTCTTACTTAGAATGTCAAGATATGTTTCGTATGAGTGGTATTTTTCG
>JALEQJ010000023.1 GCA_022764505.1 Phocaeicola sp.
AAACGTGGTGCAAAGCCTGCCTCTTTAGCTCAGTTGGCCAGAGCACGTGATTTGTAATCTCGGGGTCGTTGGTTCGAATCCGACAAGAGGCTCAAAGAAGATCTTTGAAAGAGTAATTTTAAGTGTAGGGCAAATACCAGAGTGGCCAAATGGGGCAGACTGTAAATCTGCTGGCTTACGCCTTCGGTGGTTCGAATCCATCTTTGCCCACACACTTAATAATGCGGAAGTAGCTCAGTTGATAGAGCATTAGCCTTCCAAGCTGAGGGTCGCGGGTTTGAGCCCCGTCTTCCGCTCTATGATCTTCTTTTTTTGCTGTTATAGCTCAGCGGTAGAGCACTTCCTTGGTAAGGAAGAGGTCCCGGGTTCAAGTCCCGGTAACAGCTCTATATAATATGTAAAGATTATTATTCATCATAAAATAAGAAAGCTATGGCTAAAGAGAAATTTGAACGTTCAAAACCGCACGTTAACATTGGTACCATTGGTCACGTAGACCACGGTAAAACTACCTTGACTGCAGCTATCACTACAGTGTTGGCAAAGAAAGGTCTTTCTGAGTTGCGTTCATTCGATTCTATCGACAATGCTCCAGAAGAAAAAGAAAGAGGTATTACTATCAATACTTCTCACGTAGAATATGAAACTGCAAATCGTCACTATGCACACGTAGACTGTCCGGGTCACGCTGACTATGTGAAGAATATGGTAACCGGTGCTGCTCAGATGGACGGTGCTATCATCGTAGTAGCTGCTACAGATGGTCCTATGCCTCAAACTCGTGAGCACATTCTTTTGGCTCGTCAGGTAAACGTACCACGTCTTGTTGTATTCTTGAACAAGTGCGATATGGTGGACGATGAAGAAATGCTTGAACTCGTAGAAATGGAAGTTCGTGAACTTCTTGACTTCTATGAATTTGATGGCGATAATACTCCTATCATTCGTGGTTCTGCTCTTGGTGGCTTGAATGGCGTAGAACAATGGGAAGAAAAAATTATGGAATTGATGGATGCTGTAGATACTTGGATTCCATTGCCTCCACGTGATATAGATAAACCTTTCTTGATGCCTGTAGAAGACGTGTTCTCTATCACAGGTCGTGGTACAGTAGCAACAGGTCGTATCGAAACCGGTATCATCAAGGTGGGTGAAGAAGTAGAAATCCTTGGTTTGGGTGAAGACAAGAAGTCTGTAGTAACAGGTGTGGAAATGTTCCGTAAGTTGCTCGATGAAGGTCAAGCTGGTGATAACGTAGGTCTTTTGCTTCGTGGTATTGACAAGAACGAAATTAAGCGTGGTATGATCCTTTGCCGTCCAGGTCAGGTGAAAGCTCACTCTAAGTTCAAAGCAGAGGTGTATATCTTGAAGAAAGAAGAAGGTGGTCGTCACACTCCATTCCACAACAAGTATCGTCCTCAATTCTACCTCCGTACTATGGACTGTACCGGTGAAATCACTCTTCCGGAAGGAACAGATATGGTAATGCCAGGTGATAACTTGACAATCACAGTAGAACTTATCTACCCAGTAGCATTGAACGTAGGTCTTCGTTTCGCTATCCGCGAAGGTGGTCGTACAGTAGGTGCAGGTCAGATTACAGAACTACTTGACTAATACATAAAACAGAGTCTCCCGGACTCTTCGGAAGTCCGGGAGACTCCTTTACGGGAATAGCTCAGTTGGTAGAGCACTGGTCTCCAAAACCAGGTGTCGGGAGTTCGAGCCTCTCTTCCCGTGCAAAATAAAGGATATATGTTTCAAAAGATAACAAATAGTATCAAAGAATCTTACGACGAATTGGTTCATAAAGTTTCATGGCCTACTCGTTCAGAACTTTCCAGTAGTGCAGTGGTCGTTTTAGTAGCTTCCCTTCTCATTGCACTCGTTGTCTTTATCATGGATTCGGCTTTCCGATTTGTAATGGAAGGTGTAATCTATCCGCACTAAATTTCCACACACGATGTCTGATTTTGAAAAAAAATGGTACGTACTGCGTGCTGTGAGTGGCAAGGAAAGTAAGGTAAAGGAATTTATTGAAGCTGATATGCGTCATGGCTCTTTAGGAGATTATGTAACGCAAGTTTTGATACCTACCGAAAAAGTCCTTCAGGTACGCCCTAATGGTAAAAAAGTAGTCAAGGAGAGAAGTTATCTTCCTGGCTATGTTCTTGTAGAGGCAGCTCTCGTAGGAGAAGTGGCTCACCATCTAAGAAATATCCCCAATGTGATAGGCTTCTTAGGCGGCAAGGAAAATCCGGAATCACTCAGAGAATCGGAAGTGAAGCGTATTTTGGGTACGGTAGACGAATTGGAAGAGAGCGGTCATGATATGATCGTTCCTTATGAAGTAGGCGACAAGGTGAAAGTAATCAGCGGTTCTTTCAGTGGCTTCAGTGGAGACATTGAAGAGGTGAATGTAGAGAAACGCCGTCTGAAGGTAACGGTTAAGATTTTCGGTAGAGGGACCTCTCTGGAACTTGACTTTATGGACGTAGAAAAAGAATAAGACACAGTGTTACAGGTTTTATTCTTTCGTCAAACTCAATAATAAAATTTTAGAACAATGGCTAAAGAAGTTGCTGGACAAATCAAATTACAGATTAAAGGAGGCGCAGCAAACCCATCACCTCCCGTAGGACCTGCTTTAGGTTCCAAGGGTATCAACATCATGGAGTTTTGCAAGCAATTCAACGCCAGAACTCAAGACAAGGCTGGTAAAATATTACCGGTAATCATTACTTATTACGCAGATAAATCTTTTGATTTTGTTATCAAGACTCCTCCTGTAGCAATACAGTTGTTGGAAGTAGCAAAAATCAAAGGTGGTTCAGCAGAACCTAACCGTAAGAAAGTAGCGGAATTGACTTGGGATCAAATACGCGCAATTGCTCAAGACAAAATGGTAGACTTGAACTGTTTCACTATAGAGTCTGCTATGACAATGGTAGCTGGTACAGCAAGAAGTATGGGTATCGCTGTTAAAGGTGACTTCCCGAGTAATAATTAATAACTTCAATTGAAATGGGTAAACTTACAAAAAATCAAAAGTTAGCTGCCGAAAAGATTGAAGCAGGGAAAGCATACTCGCTGAAAGAGGCTGCGCAATTAGTGAAAGACGTTACTTTTACAAAATTTGATGCTTCACTCGATATTGATGTACGTTTGGGTGTAGACCCACGCAAATCCAACCAAATGGTGAGAGGTACAGTATCTCTTCCTCATGGAACCGGAAAGCAAGTACGTGTACTCGTACTCTGTACTCCGGAAGCAGAAGCTGCTGCAAAAGAAGCCGGTGCAGACTATGTAGGATTGGACGAATACATCGAAAAGATCAAAGGTGGCTGGCTGGATATAGATGTAGTCATCACTATGCCTGCTGTAATGGGTAAGATCGGTGCCTTGGCACGTATCTTGGGACCACGTGGTTTGATGCCAAACCCTAAGAGTGGTACAGTTACAGTAGATGTAGCAAAAGCAGTAAAAGAAGTAAAGCAAGGAAAGATAGACTTTAAGGTAGACAAAGCAGGTATCGTACACACCTCTATAGGTAAAGTGTCCTTTACTCCGGAACAAATTCGCGATAACGCGAAAGAATTCATCGCTACTATTATTAAGTTGAAACCTACTGCTGCTAAAGGTACTTATATCAAGAGTATTTATCTTTCAAGTACAATGAGTCCGGGTGTAAAAGTAGACCCGAAATCTGTAGATGAAAATTAATCATTAAGGAGGAATTATGAGAAAGGAAGATAAAAGCGTTGTTATAAGCCAATTGGCTGAGACAGTCAAGGAATACGGACACTTCTACTTGGTAGATACTACTGCTATGGATGCAGCAGCTACCAGTGAATTGAGAAGAAAATGCTTCAAGGCAGAGATCAAACTCGTAGTAGTGAAGAACTCTTTGCTCCACAAAGCATTGCTCAGTATAGAAGATGTAGACTATTCTCCACTGTTCGATACTTTGAAAGGTACAACTTCTGTGATGTTTTGCCGTACAGCAAATGTACCAGCAAAACTCTTGAAAGAGTACAAAGACTCAGTACCTACACTTAAAGCCGCTTACGCAGAACAATGTTTCTATGTTGGTGCAAACCAATTGGAAGCTTTGGCTACTATCAAGAGCAAGAACGAACTTATTGCGGATATCGTGGCATTGCTACAGTCTCCGGCAAAGAACCTCGTTTCTGCATTGCAGTCGGGTGGCAACACTATACACGGTGTGCTTAAAACTATCGGTGAACGCGCTAACTAATAAACAGATAGCGTAAAACAAAAAAACAAGTAACAAAACAATTAAAAACATAAGAAAATGGCAGATTTGAAAGCTCTTGCAGAACAATTAGTAAACTTAACTGTTCTTGAAGTAAACGAACTTGGTAATATCCTTAAAGAAGAATATGGTATCGAACCAGCTGCAGCAGCAGTAGCAGTAGCAGCAGCTCCAGCAGCAGGTGGCGCAGCCGCAGCAGAAGAAAAAACTGCATTTGATGTAGTATTGAAGAATGCAGGTGCTGCTAAATTGCAAGTTGTAAAAGCAGTGAAAGAAGCTTGCGGTCTTGGCTTGAAAGAAGCTAAAGACATGGTAGACGGAGCTCCTAGCGTAGTAAAAGAAGGTTTGGCAAAAGACGAAGCTGAATCTTTGAAGAAAGTACTCGAAGAAGCTGGAGCTGAAGTTGAATTGAAATAATACAAAACTCCTGTAAATCAGGATATTCGGTTAAGAACCCTCATCAGTGAG
Source organism: Phocaeicola sp. (assembly GCA_022764505.1). Lineage (GTDB taxonomy): Bacteria > Bacteroidota > Bacteroidia > Bacteroidales > Bacteroidaceae > Phocaeicola. The sequence continues at coordinate 4,745 of JALEQJ010000023.1, forward strand.
GGCTCTTAACCTTTTTACGTCTATAGTTATAGAGAATCTCATAAATCATTACAGATGTCTTCTACAACCCCTAATCAAAGAATTAATTTTGCTTCCATCAAGAAACCGATGACCTATCCGGATTTCTTGGAAGTACAACTCAAGTCCTTTCAAGACTTCTTACAGCTGGATACACCACCGGAAAAGCGTAAGAACGATGGACTCTACAAAGTGTTTGCAGAGAACTTTCCTATTGCAGATACACGTAATAACTTCGTATTGGAATTCTTGGACTATTACATAGATCCACCTCAATACTCTATAGATGACTGCTTGGAGCGTGGTCTTACTTATAGTGTTCCCCTCAAAGCGAAGTTGAAACTCTACTGTACAGACCCGGAACATGAGGATTTTGATACAGTAATACAAGACGTATATTTGGGTCCTATCCCTTATATGACTCCCAAAGGAACCTTTGTCATCAATGGTGCAGAACGTGTTGTGGTATCACAGCTACATAGATCTCCGGGTGTATTCTTCGGGCAAAGCCTTCACACCAACGGAACTAAACTTTACTCTGCACGTATTATCCCTTTCAAGGGTTCATGGATAGAATTTGCTACGGATATAAACAATGTAATGTATGCGTACATTGACCGTAAAAAGAAATTACCTGTTACTACCCTCTTACGTGCGGTAGGTTTTGAAACAGACAAGGATATCTTGGAAATCTTTAACTTGGCAGAAGAGGTTAAAGTAAACAAGACCAATCTGAAAAAAGTGATTGGTAGAAAATTGGCAGCTCGTGTGCTAAGAACATGGACAGAAGACTTCGTAGACGAAGATACAGGAGAAGTAGTATCTATAGATAGAAACGAAGTCATCATAGACCGTGAAACCATCATAGAAGAAGAACATACACATGAAATTTTAGAGTCCGGTGCAGAAACAATTCTTGTACACAAAGAAAATGCAAATATATCGGACTACTCTATTATATTCAATACTCTACAAAAAGACCCTAGTAACTCTGAAAAAGAAGCTGTTCTATATATCTACCGTCAGCTACGTAATGCAGACCCTGCGGACGATGCCAGCGCAAGAGAAGTAATCAATAGCTTGTTCTTCTCAGAAAAACGTTACGACTTGGGGGACGTAGGTCGCTATCGTATCAACAATAAGTTGAACCTTAGCACAGATATGGACGTACGTGTTTTGACCAAACATGACATCATAGAAATTATCAAGTATCTTATAGAACTGATCAACTCTAAGGCTGTAGTGGACGATATAGACCACTTGAGCAACCGTAGAGTACGTACGGTAGGAGAGCAACTCTCTAACCAATTTGCAGTAGGGTTGGCACGTATGTCTCGTACCATTCGTGATAGAATGAACGTACGTGATAACGAAGTCTTTACTCCAAGTGATTTGATCAATTCTAAAACTATATCTTCTGTCATCAATTCATTCTTTGGTACCAATGCACTTTCACAGTTCATGGATCAAACAAACCCATTGGCAGAAATTACCCACAAACGTCGTCTGTCAGCATTAGGACCTGGTGGTCTTTCTCGTGATAGAGCAGGTTTTGAGGTACGTGACGTGCACTATACCCACTATGGTCGTTTGTGTCCTATTGAAACACCGGAAGGACCCAACATCGGATTGATTTCTTCACTTTGCGTATACGCTAAAATCAATGATTTAGGATTTATCGTAACTCCTTATCGTAAAGTAGAAAATAGCGTAGTAGACCTCACAGAAGACGGTATTAAATATCTTTCTGCAGAAGAGGAAGAAGAAAAAATCATAGCCCAAGGTAATGCACCTTTGGACGATAATGGACATTTCATACGTAGCCGTGTAAAGGCACGTCAAGATGCAGACTATCCTGTAGTAGAACCTTCCGAAGTAGAACTGATGGACGTATCTCCACAGCAAATAGCTTCGGTAGCGGCTTCTTTGATTCCTTTCCTTGAACACGATGATGCGAACCGTGCTTTGATGGGATCGAATATGATGCGCCAAGCAGTGCCATTGATTCAGCCGGAAGCTCCAATCGTGGGTACAGGTATAGAAAAACAACTCTGTGAAGATTCTCGCACACAAATCGTGGCAGAAGGAGATGGAGTGGTAGAATTTGTAGATGCAGAAGTCATACGCATAGCTTACGATCGCACAGAAGACGAAGATTTTGTAAGCTTTGAAAGTGCTGTAAAAGAATATACCATACCTAAGTTCAGAAAGACTAACCAAAGTATGACCATAGACCTTCGCCCTATTTGCGAAAAAGGTCAACGTGTGAAAGCAGGAGATGTACTTACAGAAGGTTATTCTACCGCAAATGGAGAATTGGCTCTCGGTAAGAACCTCTTGGTGGCTTATATGCCTTGGAAGGGATATAACTACGAAGATGCTATCGTACTCAATGAACGTGTAGTACGCGAAGATATTCTTACTTCTGTACACGTAGATGAATATACGCTGGAAGTGCGTGAAACTAAACGTGGTATGGAAGAGCTTACAGCAGATATTCCTAATGTAAGCGAAGAAGCTACCAAAGACTTGGACGAAAACGGTATCGTACGTATCGGTGCGAAGATAGAACCCGGGGATATTCTCATTGGTAAAATCACACCAAAAGGAGAGTCCGATCCTTCTCCAGAAGAAAAATTGCTACGTGCTATCTTCGGAGATAAGGCAGGTGATGTAAAAGATGCCTCTCTTAAGGCTACTCCTTCTCTGCGTGGCGTCGTAATAGGAAAGCGTCTATACTCTCGTGTTATGAAATCTCGCTCAGAGAAAGCAGCGGATAAAGCTCAATTATTGAAACTGTCCGAAGATTTTGATGCGAAAGTAGCAGCTCTGAAAAATATCTTGATAGAGAAACTCTTGAAACTGACAGAAGGAAAAACTTCTCAAGGTGTGAAAGACTATCTCGGAACAGAATTGATAGCCAAAGGTGCTAAGTTCACAAAGCATGACTTAGGAATCTTGGATTATACTATTATACAGCTGAGCAAGTGGACCACAGATGAGCATACCAATGAAATGATACGCAATCTGGTGATGAACTATCTCAAGAAGTACAAAGAATACGATGCAGACTTGAAACGTAAACGTTTTGCTCTTACTATTGGAGATGAACTCCCTGCAGGTATTATGCAGTTGGCAAAAGTGTACATCGCTAAGAAGAGAAAAATAGGTGTCGGCGACAAGATGGCAGGACGACATGGTAACAAGGGTATCGTATCACGTGTAGTTCGTCAAGAAGATATGCCATTCCTTGCAGACGGAACACCTGTAGACATCGTATTGAACCCATTGGGTGTGCCTTCTCGTATGAACATCGGTCAGATTTTTGAAGCTGTGTTAGGTCGTGCAGGAAAAGAACTTGGAGTAAAATTTGCTACTCCAATCTTTGATGGTGCTACTTTGGAAGACTTAGACCAATGGACAGACAAAGCAGGATTACCACGCTATTGTAAGACTTATTTGTACGATGGTGGTACAGGCGAACAGTTTGACCAGCCGGCTACAGTAGGGGTAACCTATATGCTGAAGTTGGGACACATGGTAGAAGATAAGATGCACGCACGTTCTATAGGTCCATACTCACTCATTACGCAACAACCTTTGGGCGGTAAAGCTCAATTTGGTGGTCAGCGTTTCGGAGAAATGGAAGTTTGGGCGATAGAAGCATTCGGTGCTGCGCATATCCTCCAAGAAATCCTTACCGTAAAATCCGATGACGTCATGGGTCGTTCTAAGGCTTATGAAGCTATCGTGAAAGGCGAACCAATGCCTACACCTGGTATCCCGGAATCTCTGAACGTATTATTGCACGAACTCAGAGGTCTCTGCTTGAGTGTAACATTGGATTAAGGTAGTATAACTCGTTCTTATAAAACAAAGAATATGGCTTTTAGAAAAGACACCAAGATAAAAGGTAGTTTCTCCAAAATTACCATCGGTTTAGCTTCACCAGAGGAAATCCTTGATAAGTCCTACGGTGAAGTACTTAAACCAGAAACCATAAATTATCGTACATACAAGCCTGAACGTGATGGATTGTTCTGCGAACGTATCTTCGGTCCTGTAAAGGATTATGAGTGCCACTGTGGAAAGTACAAACGTATCCGTTATAAAGGTATTGTCTGCGACCGTTGTGGTGTAGAAGTAACAGAAAAGAAAGTTCGTCGTGAGCGTAGCGGACATATCCAACTCGTAGTGCCTGTAGCACACATTTGGTACTTCCGTTCACTACCCAATAAAATAGGTTATTTGCTCGGCTTCCCTACAAAGAAGTTGGAATCTATCATCTATTATGAACGCTATGTAGTGATACAACCGGGTATTATGGCGGAAGAAGGAGTAAGTCAGTACGATTTACTCTCGGAAGATGAATATAATGCTATTTTGGACAAGCTTCCTATGGAACAACAATACTTGGAGGATACAGATCCCAATAAGTTTGTAGCCAAGATGGGAGCAGAAGCAGTGTATGATCTGTTGGCACGTTTGGACTTAGATGCACTTTCTTATGAATTGCGTCATAAAGCAAATAATGATACATCTCAACAAAGAAAGAACGAAGCTCTGAAACGCTTGCAGGTAGTGGAATCTTTCCGCTCTTCCCGTCAACGTAATAAACCGGAGTGGATGATTGTGCGTGTATTGCCTGTGATTCCACCGGAACTTCGTCCATTATTGCCTTTGGACGGTGGTCGTTTCGCAACATCTGATGTGAACGATTTGTATCGTCGTATCATTATTCGTAACAACCGTTTGAAGCGTCTGATAGAAATCAAGGCACCGGAAGTGATTTTGCGTAATGAAAAGCGTATGCTTCAAGAAGCAGTAGACTCGCTCTTTGATAACTCTCGCAAGTCCAGTGCTGTGAAAACAGATGCCAATCGCCCTCTGAAATCTCTTTCGGATAGCTTGAAAGGTAAGCAAGGACGTTTCCGCCAAAACCTCTTGGGTAAACGTGTAGACTACTCTGCACGTTCGGTTATCGTGGTAGGACCGGAGCTCAAAATGGGTGAATGCGGTATCCCTAAACTGATGGCGAAAGAGCTTTACAAACCATTCATTATTCGTAAACTGATAGAGCGTGGTATTGTAAAAACCGTAAAATCTGCAAAGAAAATAGTAGATAAAAATAGCCCGGACATTTGGGACATCTTGGAACACGTGATGAAAGGACACCCTGTTCTCTTGAACCGTGCCCCTACACTTCACCGTTTAGGTATCCAAGCATTCCAGCCTAAGATGATAGAAGGAAAAGCTATACAGCTTCACCCATTGGCTTGTACCGCGTTCAATGCCGACTTCGATGGAGACCAAATGGCGGTGCACTTGCCACTCAGTACAGAAGCAGTCTTGGAAGCGCAAATGCTGATGCTACAATCTCACAATATCTTGAATCCTGCCAATGGTGCTCCTATCACTGTACCGGCACAAGATATGGTATTGGGACTCTATTATATTACCAAACTACGTAAAGGAGCTAAGGGAGAAGGTCTTATGTTCTATGGACCGGAAGAAGCCCTCATAGCTTACAACGAAGGTAAGGTAGATATACACGCCATCGTAAGTGTAATAGCAAACGACTTAGACGAGAACGGTAATATCGTACCTACATTGATTAAGGAAACTTCTGTAGGACGTATCATCGTAAACGAAATAGTACCCGATGAATGCGGTTACTTGAATACCATTATCTCTAAGAAATCTTTGAGAGATATCATCAGTGATGTGATCAAGGCTGTAGGGGTAGCACGTGCTTGCGATTTCTTGGACGGAATCAAGAACTTGGGTTACCAAATGGCATTTAAGGGTGGTTTGTCCTTCAACTTGGGAGATATCATTATCCCAGAAGCAAAAGAAGAGCTCGTGAAGCGTGGACACGCTGAAGTAGAGCAAATTATGGCAAACTACAATATGGGTTTCATCACAGACAATGAACGTTATAACCAAGTAATTGATACTTGGACACACGTAAATAACGACTTGTCTGATATCCTTTATAAAACCATTAAAGACGACGACCAAGGTTTCAACTCTGTATTTATGATGCTTGATTCCGGAGCCCGTGGTTCTAAAGAACAGATTCGTCAGCTCTCTGGTATGCGTGGTCTGATGGCGAAACCCCAAAAAGCAGGTGCAGAAGGTGGGCAAATCATTGAAAACCCTATCCTCTCCAACTTTAAGGAAGGTCTTTCCGTGCTTGAGTACTTTATCTCTACCCACGGTGCGCGTAAAGGTTTGGCGGATACAGCGTTGAAAACAGCCGATGCGGGTTACTTGACACGTCGTCTTGTAGACGTATCTCACGATGTAATCATCAATGAAGAAGACTGTGGTACACTCCGCGGATTGGTTTGTACAGCATTGAAAAACAATGATGATGTGATAGCTACACTCTACGAACGTATCTTGGGACGTGTTTCTGTACACGATATTATTCACCCTACTACGGGAGAACTCATCGTAGCAGCAGGAGAAGAAATCACAGAAAGTATAGCAGAAACCATAGAGAAATCCCCAATAGAAAGCGTAGAAATTCGCTCCGTACTTACTTGCGAATCTCGTCACGGAGTTTGTGCAAAATGTTATGGACGTAACCTCGCTTCCAGTAAAATGGTACAGCAAGGAGAGGCTGTGGGTGTTATCGCAGCACAGTCTATCGGTGAGCCGGGTACACAGCTTACACTCCGTACTTTCCACGCAGGGGGTACTGCGGGTAACGTGGCAGCCAATGCAAGCATCGTAGCGAAGAATACAGTTCGTTTGGAATTTGAAGAACTCCGTACCGTAGATTCTGTAGATGAAACAGGCGAAGCGGTTAAGATAGTAGTAGGTCGCCTCTCCGAAGTTCGTTTCGTAGATGTGAATACAGGTATCATTCTTTCTACACAGAGTGTGCCTTACGGTTCTAAACTTTATGCTTCCGATGGCGATATCGTAGAAAAAGGTAAGTTGGTAGCGAAATGGGACCCATTCAATGCCGTAATCGTAACAGAAACAGCAGGTAAGATACAGTTTGAATCTGTAATAGAAAATGTAACTTACAAAGTTGAATCCGACGAAGCTACCGGGCTTAGAGAAATCATCATCACAGAATCTCGTGATAAAAATAAGATTCCCACACTCCACATTACAGACGAAAAAGGTGGTATTATCCGTACCTACAACCTTCCAGTAGGTGGACACGTCGTAGTAGAAGAAGGAGAAACAGTGAAAGCGGGTGAAGTCCTTGTGAAAATACCACGTGCCGTAGGTAAGGCTGGCGATATCACGGGTGGTCTTCCACGTGTAACAGAACTCTTTGAAGCTCGTAACCCATCTAACCCTGCTGTGGTAGCGGAAATTGATGGTGAAATTACTATGGGTAAGATCAAGCGTGGTAACAGAGAAATTATCTTGACTTCTAAGACCGGCGATGTGAAGAAGTACTTGGTAGCATTGTCTAAGCAAATCTTAGTACAAGAGAATGACTATGTGCGTGCCGGTACACCTCTTTCTGATGGTGCGGTTACCCCATCGGATATCCTTGCCATCAAAGGTCCTACAGCAGTACAGGAGTATATTGTAAACGAAATCCAAGACGTATATCGTTTGCAAGGAGTGAAGATCAACGATAAGCACTTTGAAATCATCGTAAGACAGATGATGCGCAAAGTGGAAATTAATGAACCGGGAGATACTCGCTTCTTGGAACAACAAGTGGTAGATCGTATAGACTTCAATGAAGAAAACGATCGCATTTGGGGTAAAAAAGTTGTGGTAGATGCCGGTGATTCTCAAAACTTGCAACAAGGTCAGATCATTACAGCACGTCGTTTGCGCGATGAAAACAGTATGCTCAAGCGTAAAGACCTCAAGCCGGTAGAAGTGAGAGATGCAGTTCCTGCTACTTCTACACAAATCTTGCAAGGTATTACCCGTGCAGCATTGCAAACAAGTAGCTTTATCTCTGCTGCCTCTTTCCAAGAAACTACAAAGGTATTGAACGAAGCCGCTATCAATGGTAAGGTAGACCGCTTGGAAGGTATGAAAGAGAACGTAATTTGTGGACATTTGATTCCTGCAGGTACCGGATTGCGTGAATATGGCAAACTGGTAGTCGGTTCTATGGAAGATTACGAACGTCTACAATCTAATAAAAGAAACTTGGTAGATTTCGAAGACGAAGACGACTTGTAATAAGACAAGGTTAAATACCAATACAAATGACTCCTCCTCAGCTATATGCTGATGGAGGAGTTTTTTTATGATGTCTTCTGTTGTTTTTTATAGGGAGGAGCTATGGAAAGTTCTTCACAGAAAATAGTATGTCAAAATGGTAAAATACCTTCAATAAGGTATAGAAATGGGAGAAAAATACTCATAAAAGGGGATTGTGAGCCCCAAATAGGGAGGGTACTTTTGCAATTCAAAATATATTACTAACCCCATAAAACACAAATCGACAATGAAAAAAATGAAATCAATCTTGACAAAGGGTTCGCTCTTCGCTATGGCTTTAGTCTTTTTCACTGCGTGTAGCAAAGATGATCCAAACCCAAATCCAAATCCGACACCAGAACCTCCAAAAGGTCCATTTACTGTAGAAATAGCTCCTGTGAGTGATGCAGGTAATGGTACTTGCACCTATTTTTCTTTTGAAAAGAATAAGCAAATAGCATTGACTAATGAACAGGCTACTTCAGATTTGAACTGGGATATTGCATTTCTTGGATTGTCAGTACGTACCAATGGTGGAGCGAGTGGAAGTGGAAAGGCTCGTGTATTCAGAACTAACACTCAAGATTTTGATAAAATAGTAAGTGCTACTCCTTATATTGCCTTGTCCAATCTTTGGGAAACAGACCGTGTTCTTTCTACATACGTTTTCAATGGTACAATGCCACCTCCTTCATTTTCATTGGGCTTGAATCCACTGCTGGTTAATGGTGGGTGGTTCAATATCGATATGAAAAATATGCCACCGAAAATTACATCGGAACCTAATGTTTATATTCTCCAAACAGCACAAGGCAAGTATGTGAAATTGCAATTCTTGAATGTGAAAGGCAAAGATGAAACATTGGGTAAAGTACAGTTCCGTTATGACTTTATAGCAGAAACAGGTGAGAATACCGGTGTTACTGCCATCAAGAGAGAAGGAGAAGTCGTGATTTCAAAAGAAGGAAAACTCTCCGAGTTACTCACAGAGAAAGAAGCAAATGAAGTGCTTTATCTCACTATAGAGAATAAGACGGTAACTCAAGAAGATATAGATTTCATGAGAAAGAAAATGCCGAACGTACAAGAACTGAATCTGATGAATGCAACTTTGGGTATAACAGATGCTAATGTAGGATTCAAAGACAATAAAAGCCTGCGTAAGCTGATTTTACCGATTAACCAAGAACAGCTGGGACTTGGGCACTTTGGATATACAAAATTGGAAGAAGTGGTTATCCCCGGCGATAAGCTTGTAAGAGTGGGTGAAGGTGCATTCTCTTTCTCTATCAAGCTCAAGAAAGTGAAGCTCCCTAATTCTGTTGAGATAATAGAGAAAAACGCATTCTTTAATGCGCAAAGTTTGGAATACTTGGAGTTCCCGCCGAAAGTGAATCTTATTCCGGAGACATGTTGCTGGAATTGTATCAATCTGAAGTCTGTAGTTTTCAATGGTGAAATCAAGAGCTTGGGTCCATGGGCATTTGATGCTTGCAAGGAATTGACTTCTTTGAAATTTATGCAGAAGAAAGCTCCTACTTATGGCACATGGCCATTCATGGACGGTAAGGATTGGGTAGATAAAGACGGTAAACCACGTGTATTTGTTTATGTTCCTAAAGGTTGTACTGCCGAATATATCAAGACTTGGGAATTCAATCAAGAATCTACTGTTCACTTCAAAGAATTTTAATGTGAGGAAATGAGAAAGAGAAACATTAGATCACTTTTGGGTAGTGCATTCTTAGTTCTATTGGCAGCTTGTTCCGATAATAAAGATATTCCACAGCCTGGGAAAAATGGTATTGAGTCTACGAAATTTCTTGCATCAAGCAGTATTGTAAGCTATTACAAAGCTCAGTTGGATATGGAAAAAATCTCTAATGCTCCTGAGCAAATGTATAGAGAATACATCAAACCGGAGAAGATAAAAGAAGTACGTGCGGAGATGTGGAATCTTTGGAAAACAGCCAATGAGGAACGTATTGCGAAAGCCGAATTGTCTACAGATGCGATAGGTAGTAAACCTGTATGGAAAATACCACAAGACGAAGATATGAAAATAGCTTTCTTTGCCAAGGGTAAGCCTACAGAAAAGGGATACCCTATGATACTGCAACTGCATGGTGGAGGTAGTTATCCAGATGCTGCTTCTGCTTGGGGGTCAAGTGTCAATGAAGGCGAGTGGTATGGTAATTTGAGTTTAGCAAGGGAGTACGAAGATGCACCGTCTTTCTATATGGTTCCCAGAATGGCAGACGATAGAAAAGGACGCTGGTATTATGCTCCTCAAGTGATGGCTTTCCGCAAAGCTATTCAAGTGGCTGTACTTTCCGGTATTGTAGATCCGGACAGAATATATCTTACAGGCATATCTGAGGGTGGTTATGGCTCATTGCGACTTGCGCTGTTCATGCCCGATTATTGGGCTGCAGTAGGACCGATGGCAGCTGCAATAAAGGCAACCGAAGCCGTAAACGGACTACGCAATATAGCTTTCCGCTTGAAAGTTGGAGAACATGATTCTACTTACGGACGAAATTATTACGCTTACCAGTGGCAAGACTATTTAGCCAAGTTGCAAAAGGAAAACCCACAAGATTTCGTGCATGAAGTAATCGTGGAAAAAGGGAAAGCACATGGTGTAGAGTATAATGATATGACGCCTTGGCTCATTAAACATACTCGCCGTTCCAATCCTCTGCATGTGAGTTATGTATATCATAACCTTGCAGCAGATGCAAATCCGGCATTGGGAATGTTTTCTCTTGGTGTGTATAACTTGGACTTTCGTCAGTTACAAGCGGATCATCAAAAAGCACAGTTGGGCTTGGAAGTGGTTCGTACGGGTAATACATTCGATATTCGTACAAATGCTTTGTCCGGTTCCGTTACAGGAAGTTTAGGCTTGTATGTAGATGATATAGATTTTGCAAAGGCAGTGAAAGTCATCTTGAACGGGCATACAGTGTTTGATGAACGTGTAGCACCTTCTCGTGGTGTAATGGCAGAATCCATTGCGCTATTTGGTGATCCTAAGCGTATCTATACCGCTAAAATAACGATAAAACTCTGAGAGATTTATTAGATAAATTTTTGTTTCTATGAAGCGAGTTCGGTAAGGTAACACTTTAAGAACTCGCTTTTTTCGTAAAGTACAATAAGATTCTTGCTCATAGATAGAAAAAGGAATTATCCTACTATCTCTATATAAGCTCCGAATTGGCTTTCTGTTGTCGGTAGTGTGAGAGGTATGAATCGGTAGCCTTGGGATTTTAAGCTTTTCTCTATAGTAAGGTAAGCTGTGGCTAAGTCTTTTTTGCTATGAAGTATATGAAATTTTCCTGTATAGCCGGAGGGTACGTAACGTTCGTAAGCGAAGTGTGCCAATAATCCCATCGTCATACGGAGGTTTATTTCTACGCAAGGGTGTAAGTTGTGTTGATTTCCTTCTTGGTAGGTAAACATATCTATTCCTACATACCCTTGATAGTGAGGGCTGACTACTGTCTTTAGATAGTCAGAGAGTGTATGCACAAGTGTATCTATAGTGTCTTTGCCGAAGTTTTTGTATAGTTCTTTCCATAGCTCATTTTGAGCACAAAGCCTGTTGCCTGCGTAAGATTTCTTACCAGCCCCCGTATAAAAGTAAGACCAAGCGATGAAAGAAACATCGCCCTCCGGTGAGATATAAAACTCTGCCGCCCAATTTTCTTCTACTTCCCACATAGGTTCTATGCTGATACCTCCGGCTTTTTCACATTGCTGGGCTAAGCGTGCCACATAAAAATCAGAAATGGGATAAGGCTGCGGGGCAACTCCTCTACCGGAAGACGTGTAAGGCTGTTTAGTGAAAAGTTGCGGTGTAGGATAATTGTGATGTACACGTTCTGCTGTTTCCAAAAGTGCTTTCTCCGTATCTTTTATGGTTGCCTTTGGGTATACCCATTGTGGAATTAAGTAAGAAGGATAGTCCAAGGTATCGCATAGGTGTTGCAACAATCCTACACCGGCGCTTCTATGTGCCAATTCGTAATACTCCTTATGTAGAGGAGGGCAAAGGAGAGATATTTTTTCTTTCTCCAGACTCTTTGTGAGATGACGGAAAGTATGAGGTTCCCACCCCCAAGCTGTGAGCCGGAGAGAAGAAGGAAGTGCAGAAAAAAGTTGTATTTCGCCTTTGTGGTTGGCTATTTGTTCATATTCCGGTAGCCAAAGATAATCCCCCTCTTTCATACAGAGCTGTAAGAGAGGAGAGAGGTCTATGGCCATACGGACTACTTCCTTGCGAGGTAAATAATGTTGTGCATAAGCATAGTGTAAAGCTCCTTCGTAGGAGGGATTGAACACATATAATCGGGGTACGGTCTGTTTGATATATGAAAGCATAATACAAAGATACCTTATTCTGAACGGAGTGCAATACGCATCTATACAGACTCAGCCCATCATAGCTTTGTGTTGAATAGCAATGATGGACAGAATCCGGTATTTGGAGAATACTTCCGGAAGATTTTTAATAGTTACAATCTGCGTTCTATATCTTTTGTATTTAGATTTCTGCCTATAGAGCGATCTTTGCCTTTGGAGAATTTATAGGAGACAGAGAAGTACAGTGTAGGATAAGAAAACCTATGATTGAAATCTATGCGATAATGTTCTCTCAGGCTGTAACCTTTGAAGCGAGAAGCAAACAGGCTCATACCTGCTAATGATACTGTGAGTCTTCTCTGCAAGAAAGAGTGACTGATACCTGCTCCAAATTCGTACTGTGGTTCTGTCGTGGCCATAGTGGTCTTTTGTTTGCCGGTATATTCCCCCTCTATATATCCCCAGCAAGTTCTTTGTTTGTTGAAGACAAAGCTGGCATACCCGTTTATACCCCACTCATCTCCGGATACGGAAGCTATGAGTTGTGGGTGATGAGAAGTATATTTCGTTTTCCCATAATGTGCACTGATGGAAGTATTGATCCAGTTGAGTTGGTCCCAATAATAAGAAGTCTCTACTCCCCAGAATACACTGTTTTGTGCATTTTCCGGTTGTGAGTAAATGCGTCCTCGTTCGTCTACCGTACTGATGGAAGAGAATAGATGTCTACCCTGTTTGATGACTGCAGAGATAGACAATGCACCTTTGTAAACATAGCCTAAGTCGTACTTATAGTTTAATTGTGGAGACAGTTTTGTATTCCCTTTCGAGTAAGTTTGTTGAGAAGTTCTCCATTCAAATGGATTCAGCTGACTGAAGTTGGGTTGTTTGGCGGAAGTATTGATTGTGAAGGAAAATTTATGCGTCTGATTGGGAGTATAAGAAATATGTAGAGACGGCAACCAAGAAATATGGTTTATGTTGGGTTCATTTCCTTGTTTGGTTCCTATTTCTCTATGTGTAAAAGCTGTGCGTAATCCTACTCGTAACCACCATACTTTGGAGAATCTTAGCGTGCTACTGATGTAAGGTGTAACCCACAGTTCGTTTAGAGTCATTTTGTCTTCTTGCCCGAAAGTCTCTGCTACGTTTCCTGCCGTCCATTGGTTATGCTTTCTTTCTTTGATAGTACGAGAAGAGAGCAATTTTATGCCCAAGTCTACCTTATAGTTTCCTTGTGTATCTATCAGGAACGAATAGTCATTGTTCACACCCCAACCGGTTACAGAGAGACGATCTCTATCTTGGTAAGTAAGCTGTTTTTCTTTGTTTGTGATGCGTCTACTTTCGTAATCTGCATCTGCGTTGTCTTTGTAGTTGAAATAATTGACTTCTAACCAAAACTTGTGTTTATTAACCCCGAATGTTTGTTCCCAATAGGCGGTGGCGTCCATCTTGGGTACCCGAGAAATGTATCCATTCTGCGTAGAAAGGTTCGGGTATTGTGTTGTCTCAGGCATATTCAGTTCTTGACTCTCAAAAAGATTGTCTATCTTGCGTTTGTTTATAGAAGCGGTGATGCCTATATGCCCATTTTTATGGTGCTGATATTGTAATGTAGCATTTCCTCCCATATAAGTAGAATTTCCATCGGAGGGAGTAATCAGTTTAAAACTGCGCTGTGGATATGTGTAGGTTAGGTTCTCCTTCATATAGGAACTGTTGTAGTTTCCTGCGGGAGAGATAGACCAATACAGTTTATTTCTATTGTATAGCAGTGTTCCATAACCCGCATACCTATCATTGCGAGCTGCTCCTTTCATAAGTTCGGAACCCACTATACCACCCATATATTCTTTGAAGATACTACTGGTATGCAGGATAATCATAGCGGTATTTCCATCCGGATCATAACGTAGTGCAGGCTGCATTTGTACTTCTACGCTTTCTATGAGCTTGGGGTCATATCCTTTCAGAATGCTGGCAACCTCCTTGGCAGATACACGTTGGAGTACATTGCCTATTTGTATCACTACATTCTTTTTCCCCACTACGGAAAGTTCTTCTCCTTTTACTTGTAGATTTGGTAGCCTGCGTAGTAGATCCAAGGCATCATTACTGCTATCTCTGAGTTTGTTCACATTCACAGAGAATCCGTTGGGGAGAGTACGTACTTTTATTGCTTCTCCCATCACTACTACCGTTTGTAGTTCTGTAGCATCTTCTTCCAGCACTATTTTACCAAGGTTTAATGTTTCTTCTGCTTTCAGAACAACAGATTGCGTGTGCATCTTGAATCCCAAGAAGCTGATGCCCATCAAGTATTCTCCGGCTGGTGCTTCCAGAAGAAATTTCCCGTCTGTATCTGTAGTACTGTGTGCTACTATTTTTTGCGTTTGCGGATCTTGTATCAAGAAGATATTGGCATACACAAGAGCTTTTCCTTCGGGGTCTGTTACTGTACCCGTCAAAATACTTTGTGGATTTACTTGAGCGTTGCTATGGATAGGGAAACAAAAGCAGAGTAATGTCCATATCCAAAGAAAGGTGTACTTATTCATAGGCGTTCGTATTATGATATTTCTCGGTTTGTTTTTCTATATAAGACGATAATTCGTTTTACTTTAGTCTATTGCAAAGGTCTTTTTTTTTTTTTTTTTGTTCACAAGTTTTTCTTCTGCTATTCTCTATGCTTGTATAGAAAAACTTATATTGCTTTATAGTCTTTCTATAATAATGTAGGAACCTCCATGTAAATCATTCTATGGTTTCATAATAATAGGTTCCTCCATCTTTCTTCATTTATCCTATCCCCGTCTTTATATAGAAAACGGAACCTAAGTGCCTTGTATTCCTCCGGTGTTGCGCTTTCGTAGATGTCATCTATGTACGCAGAATGTGGAATCCCGATGTAGGTCATTTTAGCGTTGTCTGGAATATTGAAGAATCTTCTATACCTTGGGGTGCTTTCTGCTTTGATATGCTTAATGGCAGCAAACATGGCTTTTTCTATCTCCGCGCATACAGAATAAGGTAGATTTAGTTGGTTACCTACGTAGAATTCTATTTCCTTGAGTTTTCCTGTGGTATCCAATAGTATGCGTAGATCAAAATCAGTATTCTCTAGATCCATTATTTCTGCGGTGATATAAGGTTTTAGATGTGTGAATATGATTTCGTCTATGATGTCCCTGTATGGTTTGTCGTCCACAAAGTAAACATACTCTGAGGGATATTCATTGTCAGTTCTTTTGATTTTATTTTTTACGTTTTTGATTTCTAATGTTCCGTATTTATAGTCAATAATTTCGTACTTATTTTCTTTGCCTTGGTAATAGCTTCTTTGCTCATCATTCTGTGCATGGAGTGTAGAAAAATAAGCTGTAAGGCATAGTACACATGCTATTGCTGTGTAGTATCTGTAGTTTTTTAGGGTTTTCATAATGGGGTTATAATCCTCTTTCTTTCATTAATTTATCTCCATGTTTGTATAGAAAACGGTACATAAATGCTTTGTACTCTTCTATAGTTGCACTTTCGTAAATTGCCTCTATGTCTGTAAAGTGTGGGAACCCGATGTAGCTCATTTTAGGGTTGTCAAATACTCCAAAGTACCTTCTATACCTTGGGGTGCTTTCTGCTTTGATATGCTTGATGGCAGTAAATATGGCTCTTTCTATCTCTTCGCATACAGAATAGGGTAGGTTTAGTTGGTTACCTACGTAGAATTCTATTTCTTTGAGTTTTCCTGTGGTATCCAATAGTATGCGTAGATCAAAACCAATATTCTCTAGATCCACTATTTCTGCGGTGATATAAGGTTTTAGGTACGTAAATAAGATTTCGTCTATGATGTCCCTGTATTGTCTGTCATCTACTTTATAAACGTACTCTGAGGGATATTCATTGTCAGTTCTTTTGATTTTGTTCTTTACGTTTTTGATTTCTAATGTTCCGTATTTATAGTCGATGATTTCGTACTTATTTTCTTTGCCTTGGTAATAGCTTCTTTGCTCATCATTCTGTGCATAGAGTGTAGAAAAATAAGCTGTAAGGCATAGTACATATGCTATCGCTATGTAGTACCTGTGTTTTTTTAAGGCTTTCATCGTAAAAGTCTTCTCCATCTTTCTTCATTTATCCTATCCCCGTCTTTATATAGAAAACGGAACCTGAGT
>JALEQJ010000028.1 GCA_022764505.1 Phocaeicola sp.
GGTATTCAAAGGAATTGCTAAGAGCGGAAAAGGCACTATGGGGTGGTGTCATGGATTCAAACTGCATTTGCTTTGCAATGATAGTGGGGATATCATAACATTCTGTCTTACACCGGCTAACGTTGATGATAGAGACAAGAGAGTATGGTCTGTTTTCACCAAAGTACTCTATGGAAAAGTCTTTGCCGATAAGGGGTATATTAAGCAAGAACTCTTTGAGAGTCTCTTTGACCAAGGGATACATCTTGTGCATGGGATAAAGGCGAAGATGAAGAACAAACTCATGCCCATGTGGGATAGAATAATGCTACGCAAAAGATACATCATAGAATCTATCAATGACTTGCTTAAAAATAAGGCAAACTTGGTGCATTCCAGACACCGCTCTGTCCACAATTTTATTATCAATCTATGCGCTGCATTAGCTGCCTATTCATTTTTTAACAATAAGCCAAATGCACTGCCTGTCTACATTGAAAACACACCACAATTGGCTCTTTTCTAGAAATGCTTATCCCGAACTCACGTAGAGACTATATTCAAGTTGCGAAATAATCAGCTTTATTTTATACTTTTCTTTCTCTTTTTATCCGATTATAAAGGTATGCCGGTAGCGAGCATATCTTATCGTGATAGCAAGGCTTCTTTCCGTGATACGGAGCATATCTTATCACGATAGCAAGCATATCTTATCAGCACCCTCGTGAAAATGTATTGTAGCGGGGTTTTCATATAGTTGTGGAGCAGTCTGTCTATATGTGAGATGCAGAATGAAATTAACTTAAAAATAGTAGATGGTAAACTCGTGTTCTTATCGTGTTTTTGTGTATAATATAAATAGGAGTATAAAGTACTTATGCTATGGAAATACGATGTTACTTGGCTACAAAGTATAGTTTTACCGCTCCTCCCTGTGTAGATACTGTATTTATAAGAAAGATTTCTTACTTTTGCACCTCAATCATAGAATAATACAGCAGCTATATGTTCGATAATTTAAGTGAAAGGTTAGAGAGATCGTTTAAGATCTTGAAAGGTGAAGGAAAAATCACCGAGATAAATGTAGCAGAAACTCTGAAAGATGTACGTCGCGCACTCTTAGATGCCGATGTCAATTATAAAGTAGCCAAGAATTTTACAGATACCGTAAAAGAAAAAGCATTGGGACAGAATGTGCTTACAGCCGTAAAGCCCAGTCAGCTTATGGTGAAAATAGTACACGATGAACTGGCTACCCTGATGGGGGGAGAAACTGCGGAAGTAAACTTAGACGGACACCCGGCTATTATCCTGATGTCCGGTTTGCAAGGTTCCGGTAAAACTACCTTCTCCGGGAAATTGGCACGTATGCTTAAAGAGAAGAAGAAACGTAAACCTTTACTCGTAGCTTGCGACGTGTATCGTCCCGCCGCTATAGAACAGCTCAAAGTATTGGCTGCGCAAATAGAAGTTCCTGTATTCTTCGATTTGGAAAGTAAGAATCCCGTAGACATAGCCCAACGTGCCATTCAAGAAGCCAAAGCCAAAGGTTATGACCTTGTGATAGTGGATACCGCCGGTCGCTTGGCAGTGGACGAAATGATGATGCAGGAAATCACAGCCATCAAACAAGCCATTCAGCCCAATGAAACGCTCTTCGTAGTAGACTCTATGAC
Source organism: Phocaeicola sp. (assembly GCA_022764505.1). Lineage (GTDB taxonomy): Bacteria > Bacteroidota > Bacteroidia > Bacteroidales > Bacteroidaceae > Phocaeicola. Next base: position 1,656 of record JALEQJ010000028.1, read on the forward strand.
AGGGCAAGATGCGGTAAATACAGCCAAAGAATTCAATGATAGATTGGATTTTGATGGAGTCGTACTGACCAAGTTGGACGGTGATACTCGTGGTGGTGCAGCCCTTTCTATTCGCACAGTAGTAGACAAACCTATCAAGTTCGTAGGTACAGGAGAAAAGCTGGAAGCTATAGACCAATTCCACCCTGCGCGTATGGCAGACCGTATCTTGGGAATGGGAGACATCGTTTCCTTGGTAGAACGTGCCCAAGAACAATACGATGAAGCAGAGGCAAAACGCCTTCAAAAGAAAATTCAGAAAAACCAATTTGACTTTAATGATTTCCTTTCTCAGATACAGCAAATCAAGAAGATGGGAAATATCAAGGATTTGGCATCTATGATACCGGGTATGGGAAAAGCTCTCAAAGACGTAGATATAGACAATAATGCCTTCAAGAGTGTAGAGGCCATCATCTATTCTATGACTCCCAAGGAACGAACCAATCCGGAAATACTCAATGCCTCACGTCGTGCACGCATTGCCAAAGGTAGTGGTACCAATATCCAAGAAGTAAACCGTCTTATCAAGCAGTTTGACCAGACACGCAAGATGATGAAGATGGTAACCGGAAACAAAATGGCAAATCTTATGCAACGTATGAAGAAGTAAGCATACACGCTTACTTCTCTCCATTATGATGAATGTTCAATCCCTTATAGAAAAGTTCTATCCCGAAGACAACAGGCTACGGCAAATTCTGCTACAGCACAGTAAGGACGTAGCAGAAAAAGCCCTACGCATAGTCCGAGCACATCCGGAATTGGGGGCAGATAGCACTTTCGTAGAGGAAGCATCGTGGCTTCACGATATAGGAATATTCCTGACAGATGCTCGTGGCATAGACTGTTATGGTACTTATCCCTATATATGCCACGGATACTTAGGGGCAGACCTGCTACGTGAAGAAGGGTTTCTACGCCACGCCTTGGTTTGTGAACGACATACCGGTGCAGGTTTGGCATTGGACGTGATTATGGAGAGAAATTTGCCTGTTCCACATAGAGATATGCGTCCGGTGAGCATAGAAGAACAGATCATTTGTTTCGCAGATAAGTTTTTTTCAAAGACACATCTGGGCGAAGAAAAGTCTGTAGAAAAAGCACGCCAAAGTTTGATGAAACACGGAGAAGAAGGTTTGGCACGCTTTGATGATTGGTGTTTCAGGTTTTTATAAAAAAGCTTTATTGAAACGATGAATTTCGTTTTATTTCTACATTTGTAAGACGTACGCTGTAAGCACATACTTTATGAACCTATTAAACAGAGTTACATATATATTTGCCTCCCTCTTTTGCCTTATGCTCATAGGTAGTTTCTATGCAGAGGCACAGCGTGTGGTCAATAAACGTACTTCTCCGGTACGTGCATCGGATAGTACAAAGGTAGCAGATACTTTGCGTAGGGACAGTCTTGCTATAGACACGACCAAGAAGAAGGCAACCTTAGATGCTCCTGTCTATTATCAAGCTACAGACTCCATCGTCTTTACCCGTAGCGGATATGCCCATCTCTACGGAAAAGGGAAGGTAAACTATCAACGTATAGAATTGGAGTCGGATATCATCAGTATGAATATGGATAGCAGTACCGTATATGCCAAAGGAGTAAAAGACTCTTTGGGCAAAGAAAGCGGTACGCCTGTCTTCAAAGATGGTGAAACTCCTTACGCTTCCAAGACTATGCGTTATAACTTTAAGTCCAGAAAAGGCTTGATATTCGGTATTACCACCCAGCAAGGCGAAGGTTATGTAACTTCCGAGTATGCGAAGAAAGGTCCCAATGATGAAACCTATATGAGAAGAGGTCGCTATACTACTTGCGATCATCATGATCACCCACACTTCTACTTGGATCTTTCTATGGCAAAAGTGCGTCCTAAGAAGAATGCTGTCTTCGGACCTGCACACTTGGTAGTAGAAGACGTGCATCTGCCTATAGCCATACCTTTCGGATTCTTCCCTTTCAGTAGCAGTTACTCTTCCGGTTTCATTATGCCTACTTATGGCGATGAACTGAATAGAGGTTTTTACCTTAGAGATGGCGGATACTACTTTGCTATCAATGACAGGGTAGACTTAAAGATATTGGGAGAAATTTTCACCAAGGGTTCGTGGGGACTATCTGCCGCTTCTACTTATAGTAAAAGATATCGCTATACAGGGTCTTTCAATAGTAGTTATCTCGTAACCAAAACAGGAGATAAGGGTATGCCGGATTATTTGGTGTCCAAAGACTTTAGGTTGCAATGGAGCCACAAACAAGATCCCAAAGCACACCCTAATAGCAATTTCTCTGCCAGTGTGAATTTCTCTACCAGTAGCTACGACCGTTCCAATTTGAGTAGCTTATATAATCCTTATCAATACTCTCAGAATACGAAAGCCTCCAGTGTGAGTTATTCTTATACATTCCCATCTATCGGGCTGAATCTTTCCAGTACATTCAATATTACACAGAACACTCGGGACTCTTCTATCGTGATGACCTTGCCGGACTTGAATGTATCTCTCAATACTTTCTATCCGTTTAAGCGTAAGAAAGCAGTAGGAGATGCCCGTTGGTATGAAAAAATAGCTGTGCAGTATAGTGGAAGTATGACCAATAGTGTGTCTACAAAAGACAATATGATATTTAAGACACCACTTTCACGCTGGAGAAATGGTATACAGCACCGTATCCCTATTTCTGCCACTTTCAGCCTTTTTAATTATATCAATATAGTGCCTTCTTTTAGCTATAATGAGCGTTGGTACTTTAATAAAGTGAAACAGAGTTATGATCCGCTTGCGGTAAAAGACAATTATGTAAGAAAAGATACCATCAATGGTTTCTATCGTATTTACGATTATAATTTCTCTGTTTCTATGAACACTCGTTTGTATGGTATGTATCAGCCATTGTTCTGGAAGAAAAAAGAAATACAGATTCGCCACGTTTTTTCTCCACAAGTGAGCTTCTCATATAGACCGGATTTCGGTGCTTCCCGATATGGCTACTTTGATACTTACACTTACACAGACCAGAATGGTGAAGTGCGTACTGTGCAGTACTCCCCTTATGAAAATGGTGTATATGGCGCACCTTCTAAAGGTATGTCCAAGAACATCAGCTTCTCTGTAGACAATAATGTGGAGATGAAAATGAAATCCGAAAAGGACAGTACGGGTTATAAGAAAATAAGCCTGATAGACCAGTTGGGAGCAGGATTATCTTACGATTTTGCCAGCAGAAGATGGAGTGATTTATCAATGAGTCTGCGTCTTAAACTCAGCAAAACCTATACCTTCTCTTTGAATACTTCTTTTGCTACTTATGCTTACCAGTTTGATAAAGACGGTAATGTTTATGTGGGCGATAGAACAGAATGGTCTTATGGTAGATTCGGACGATTCTCGGGTTATAGTGGTTCACTTTCTTACACCTTAAATAATGACACATTTAAGAAATGGTTTGGTGGGAAGGACGATAACACAGACAGAAACAATCGTGATAAAAAAGCAGGAGAGGAGAACGAAGAACATGAAGACGAAGAAGAGGGAGATCATGATCATAAAGAGAAAGATATGCATAGTCACGGTAGAAAAACAGAAAATGCATCATTAGACCCGGACGGCTATATGCTCTTCAAACTTCCTTGGAGTATGAGCTTCACCTATAGCTATAGCATCAGAGAGGATAGGAGCAAGCAAATCAATGTAAAGACGATGCGTTATCCTTATACATTGACCCATTCCTTAAACGTATCGGGCAATATGAAGATAGGAAGCCGATGGAATTTCAATTATTCCTCTGGTTACGATTTTACAGCCAAGAAATTGGCGATGACTACACTCAATATCTCCAGAGATTTGCACTGCTTTAATATGAGCTGTGGCTTGGTGTTTGGTCCTTTTACCTCTTACAATTTCTCCATTCGTGCCAATGCAAGTATGCTGACCGATGCTCTGAAATGGGATCAACGAAGCAATACAGGTTCCAGCGTAACATGGTATTGATAGTTCTTCCTGTAAGTATAAAACAAACGAGGTGCTTCCTTTTTAAGAGAAGCACCTCGTTTGTTTCTTGTGGAAACATCAACTATTCCACACGCTTTTTCTTCCAAGGCTTGAAAACGATACCCGCTTCGATGGTAGGTTTGTGGTCTGTATAGCCTTTGCTGTAGCTTTTCGCCCATTGATAGCCTCCTGCTATGGTGAACCCAAAACGTGGAGAAGGCATATATAGGATACCTATGCGTGGCTGGAAGGCATATAAGCTGCGAGGGTGCTCTGCTGTGCGTGTACCAAGATGTGCCACGTGCTTTATGCCTAAATCTGCATAAGCTTCCCATTGTGGCGTGAATTGATAATAGCCTCCTGCTCTGAATGTAGCAGTGAGTGTAAAGGGTTCATCTATTCCCCAATGATGTGTTCCCAAGCCCAGTGTAGTATAGGTATGCTTATTCTTAAAGCGCATGGCTGCATTGAGGAACTCTGCATTGCTTGCAGTGAAATGGTACTCCAGTTGAGTATGTGGCTTCACGTTTACAAGTCCTATCTGATAGGCTTTTCTTTGTAGGGCAGAGATATTCAGCAAACCTATTTGCAGACTTTGTTCTCCATCTGTGGCGATGTTCAATAAACCGGTTTGTATGCCTTTTTCCCCTTCTGCCGAGATATTCAATGCACCTAATTGCCACCCGGTGTTTTTTGCTGCCACATTGATAATACCGACATTCATACCACTGTTACCTCCGTTGATGTTGGCAAGTCCTGCTATCTGCAAGCCTTTGTTCTCTCCGGTTATGTTCCCCAATCCTGCTACCATAATTCCTCCTGTTTGTCCTTGTGTTACATTGGCTAAACCTGCCAATAAGATAGAATTCTTGTTGGTTTCGGATACGTTGAGTAAGGCGGCTGCACTGATAGCTCCTCTTACATCGCCGTTGATATTGGCGATGATACTGGTTTGTAAGCCATATTCAAAGGTGCTGGTTACATTGGCTAAACCACTCAGCATAACTCCTCTGCCGGTTTCGTACACTTGTACTATACCCGCCAATCCTATCCCGGAGAAAGTTTGGGAAACATTGAATAATCCGCCTATCTGTATTCCGGCATTGCATTTATCTTCTGTTACAGCTCCTCCTAAGTTGAGGCTTACGCCGTGTAGTCTGTTCATCTTGCCTACCAATCCTACAGAAAGATAGGTCGTAGGTTTTTTCCCTTTGGAGCTGATCTGTAAAGCCCAGTTTTTAGCCTGCTTATTGGACTTTTTAAGACTGTTTTCTACGAAGTTGGTGGCTGTGGCTGTGTGCAGACTGCAACAAGCCAGTAGAAGAAATAAAAGTGTAGCTTTTTTCATATACGAATGTTGTTTGTTTATTATTTAATACTTTTCATTTCAGCCTTATAGTTTTTCTACGCAAGTGCGTTTCTCTATATAGGCTAATGCTGCTCCCAAGGCTGTACGGAATTCGGCATTTGTAGGTAGATGAAAACGTATGCCATAGAGTTCGCCCATAGACTGTAATATGTTTTGACACGCAGACAGCTTGGCAAGATTTCCTATCACGATATAGTCTTTGATTCCCATCTTATGACCAGCCAAATAAGCGGCACTCCCGATGGATTGTACTACCATAGCGATAAGCCCTGCAGCGATGTCTTCCGATGTGGCATTGTGGGTGGCTTTCCCGAAATTGGAGGCTGTGGCGTCCATAGGTAAGCCCGGCAAAGCACGATTGCAAATGTCCTGTATCTGTAGGTTGATATGAGACAAATCTCCTTTTTCTGCCAAGTCTTGTACCTGAGAAATGCTGTCCGAGTGCAATAAGAGACGAGCTAATCCCAAGAGCGTTCCGCCTCCTATTCCTGTTCCTCCTATGTGAGAAATATCTTCTCCGTTTACGTGCAGAAAAGAAGTTCCTGTTCCCATACTTACGATGATGGCTTCTTCTATGCCACTCTCGTGTTTTGCTCCCAAGGCATTGGCTATAAACTCATCTACCTTTGCTGTAGGAAGTCCGTAGAGAGGTGTTTGTATGTAGGCACTGCCTACGCCTGTCAGCACTACTTGCTGAATTTCGGAAAGCGGTATTTTATTGTCATAAAGGTATTTCCCGAAAGCTCCAAAAAGTGAGGTGATGGGATCTGCTGCAGAGATGAAGAGCGGAGATTTAATTCTTCCGTGTTCTATTCCTATAATCTTGGTGGTGCTTCCTCCTACATCTATTCCTATGATAGTACTCATTTTGTTTACTATATTTTGAAGCAAAGTTAAGTATCTTTAGTTATTGGTAAAAGTACTTTTAAGAAAATACAGGTTTACACCGCAACGTAGCTTGACACATAATACATATTCTATTTTGTGCCGAAGTTTATGTAAACTTCTATGGAAGTCTATATAAACTGTGATGGAAGTTTATATAAACCATACCTTGGTTTACAGAAAGCTGTTGAGGTACGTAACTTATTCTATATGTAGACGATACTTTTGGGTTTTATCTACAGAGTTATAAGAAAAGAATTTTACCTTTGTGCGCACGCAAGTAAACACAAAAGATATTGCATTTAGTAATAGACATAGGGAATACCATAGCAAAGCTCGCCGCATTTCAAGGAGAAAACCTGATAGAGGTACAGAAAGATTTTAGTGGTACATTGGAGATGCTGTCCGGTTTTGTAGAAAAATACAATTTCCGGAAGGGTATTGTTTCTTCTGTAGCAGGTGCAAATGCACAAGTACAAACACGGCTGAATTCTCTTTCTTTTCCTATCATTGAGTTTTCTCATAAAACACCAGTCCCTATTCGGAATGCCTATCGTACACCGGAAACATTGGGTATGGATAGATTGGCAGCTGTGGTAGGTGCAGTATCTATGCGTCCTTCTACGCCTCTCCTCATCGTAGATGCGGGAACAGCCATTACTTACGATTTTGTAGACGAAACAGGTGTGTATTGGGGCGGTAATATCTCTCCCGGCATAGAAACGCGCTTTAAGGCATTGCATACCTTTTGTGCTCGTTTGCCCTTAGTAAAACAGGACGGAGATATGCCCGATTTCGGTTATAGCACAGAAACGGCTATCAGGAGTGGTGTTTTGCGTGGTGTACAGCTTGAAATAGAAGGTTATATAGCAGAAATGAAACAGCAAAAGCCTGAGCTTTTTACTTTTTTAACGGGAGGAGGGGCTTTTTCTTTTGATGTAAAGGCAAAAAATGACATCTTTGCAGATGTTTTTCTAGTATTAAAAGGCTTAAACAGCATATTAAATTACAATGAAGTCAATCCGTAAAATACTCTTCGGTGTACTGCTATTGGCAGTTGGGGGAACTACTTATGCACAGATAAGTACCAATACACCCTATTCAAGATATGGCTTGGGCGACTTGTCCGACCATTCCTTTGCAGGTAACGCAGGCATGGGAGGTACAGGGATAGGCTATCGCACACCGTTTCATATCAACCCTATGAACCCTGCATCTTATAGCGCAGTAGATTCTCTTTCTTTTATGTTTGATATGGGTGTTTCTCTCAAACAGTCTCAATTCAAGGAAAGCGGGTTGAAAATCAATGCCAATAACTCCAGCTTTGATTATTTGGCTGCACAGTTCCGTTTGCACAGGAGAGTGGGGCTGTCTTTGGGTATGCTCCCGGTTTCTACTGTGGGCTACAAATTCTCTGCCACTACTAATGTAGCAGACGCAGATGTCAAAGCCTATAATACAATGTCCGGAAGCGGTGGCTTGCAAAAAGCTTATATAGGTATAGGAGCAAAACTCTTTCCGCAGCTTTCTATCGGAGCAAACGTGGCTTATCTATATGGTACAATAGACCACTCCAATACATTGACTTTGAGCAATGGCGGTGATCAAACTACACAAACTCATACGCTGAAGGTAAACAGCTACACGCTGGATTTCGGATTACAATATACACAGAAGATAGGAAAAACAGATTTTCTGACTATAGGAGCTACTTATGCCCTCGGACACAACTTGGGCTCCGAAGATAAGCAGGTAGTAAGCCTTACCGACGGTTCCACTTATAAGAAAACCACCGAGACAATAGTAAAAGACGGCTATTCTCTTCCTCATAGTTATGGCGTAGGTATAAGTTATGCACACGGCAACAGATGGTTGTTCAATGCAGATTATGCTGTGCAACAATGGAAAAATGCTATCTATATAAATAAGGATAACGCTTACCTGAACAGAACCAGAATAGCACTCGGAGCAGAACTTCTTCCTGCGGCAAATTCTCGCAAGTATTTTGCACGAGTAAGATATAGAGTAGGGGCTTTTTATACCACTCCTTACGTTACCACTCCTTCCGGAGATGCCCCCAAAGAGTATGGTGTATCGGCAGGAATAGGCTTACCGTTGAGTACCTATCAGAGAAACTCTGTACTGAACATTACAGGACAGTTTGTAAGAGCAACTGCTGCAAACAGTATGCTTATGTCCGAAAACAGATTCGTGATAAAAGTAGGATTGACTTTCAATGAACGTTGGTTCATGAAGTGGAAAATACAATAAATACGCTCCTATAGCGATAATAAAGAATATAAATAATATAAGGAACATGATGATGAAAAGAAAACTAACTACACTACTCTTTACTTGCGTAGCAAGTGTTTCCATCGCCTTTGCACAAAAGGGAGTAGAAGATGGATCTCGTTTTGGACACGGAGAAGATAGTATCCGTTGCATACAAAACATCAACATCTATACCGAGTACCTCAAAATGGGGAATTTGAAAGATGCTTACCCTATTTGGAAGTCAGTATTGGCAGAAGCTCCTCTCGCACAGGTAGGAACTTATACCAATGGTGCAAAGATCTTGCGCTCTTTTATAGAAGAAGCAAAGACTCCGGCAGACCAAAAGAAGTTCTTGGACGAATTGATGGGAGTTTATGACCAACGTTTGAAGTACTTAGATCAACTCAACCAAATCGTAACCCGTTCTACTTCTGCTACCAATGTAAAAGGACTGAAGGCACACGACTATCTTTCTTATGCAGGTGCAAACCTTGACTTGAAACAAGCCTATGCTTTGATTCAAGATGCTATGAGTGGTGATGAAATGCCGGAAGCTTATGTACTCCAAGATTTTATGGACGTATCTTCCAGAATGTATAAATCCGATGCAAATCACAAGGATCAGTTCATCAAGGATTACTTGGCTACCGCAGAACTTGCAGACCAAGCTTATGAAGCAGAAACAAACGAAAAACGTAAGGAAATGATGGCAGGTGCAAAGCAAAACATTGAAGCTTACTTCATCAGTAGTGGAGCTGCAAGTTGCGAAAACCTCCAAGAAATCTATGCACCACAAATAGAAGCAAACAAGACAAACGAAGCTTTCCTCAAGCAAGTGATAGAAATTATGCAGATTCTGAACTGTACAGAGCAAGAAGCTTACTTCGCAGCATCTGAGTATATGCACGAGATAAAACCTACAGCAGCTTCTGCTACAGGTTGTGCATACAGATACTATAAGAAAGGAGATATGAGCAAGGCTTTGGAATACTTCAATGAAGCATTCAACTTGGAAACAAACGATAAGAAGAAAGCAGACAATGCCTACGCTGTGGCTGTAATCTTGATGAAGCAAAGAAGCTACTCAAGTGCAAGACAGTATGCACAAAAAGCTATCTCTGCAGTACCATCTTATGGTAAAGCATACATCTTGATAGCACAAATGTACGCAGCCAGCCCTAATTGGAGCGATGACCCTATCAAGAATAAGTGTACTTACTTTGCGGCGATAGACCAACTTATCCGTGCAAGAAATGCAGACCCAAGTGTAGCTGCAGAAGCAAACAAACTGATAGGTCAATACTCTGCTTATACTCCTAAAAAAGAAGATCTTTTCTTCCAAGGTATCAAAGAAGGTACTTCTGTTGCCATTGGTGGTTGGATCGGTGTGACTACCACTATTAGATAAGTATGGACGAAACTCATACGAATAAGTTTAACACACTTACACATATTAGCATAACAGTTGCCATCGTGGTAACTGTTATGCTCTTTTTTTTACCGGCTTGTTCCGGTGGAGGAAAGAATGGTAAAGTAAATCTCCCCAATCCTGATTCTATTCCGGACTTGGTTACTACAGATGTGAATACGCTCATCTCGGATTCGGGAGTATTACGTTATAAGATGATTACACCGGAGTGGATCGTGTATATGCGCGGATTATCGCCTCGCTGGATATTTGAGAAAGGGATTTATTTGGAGAAATTTGACTCGTTGTTCAGAGTAGATGCCAGTATTAAGGCAGATACCGCTTATTATTATCAAGATCAAAAGCTTTGGGAACTGCGTGGTAATGTCCACATAAAGAACCAAGAAGGTGTGATGTTTGATACACAACTCTTGTTCTGGAATCAGAATACAGAACGTTTTTATTCAGATAAACGTGTAAACATAGCCAAACACGATACCATATTCTCCGGCGAAAAGTTCGAATCCAACCAGCAAATGACAGAATATGTCTTTTATAACGGTGCAGGAAATATGATTGTCAAAGATATACAGCCTGTAGATACTACACAGACAAAAAAATAGCAAGATGGAACTCATCGTATTGATACTTCTCTCTATTGTCTTTTCTGCCTATTTTTCCGGAATGGAAATAGCCTTTGTCTCTTCCAATAAACTTCGCTTTGAATTGGAAAAAGGCGATAGCTTGTCCGGGCGCATACTCACCGTCTTTTATAATAATCCGAGCAATTTTATTTCCACTATGTTGGTAGGGAATAACATTGTATTGGTGTTGTATGGTATTTGGATGGCAAAACTTATTGGCGAACGGCTCATTCCCGGTTTGCAGACCAATGAAGCCCTGCTGGTGGCTATAGAAACCATTATCTCTACGCTCATCATTCTCTTCTCCGGAGAGTTTCTGCCGAAGACATTATTCAAGATAAACCCCAATTTTATTCTTAAATTCTTCTGCCTGCCTACTTTTCTCTTTTATATATTGCTGTATCCGGTCAGTAAGTTTGCAACTTGGCTTTCTACTTTCTTGTTACGCTTGGTAGGGGTGAATATAGAAAAGAATGCAGGAAACAAAACATTTACGAAGGTAGACTTGGACCATTTCATACAGAGTAGTATAGGAACCAATGTAGATACGGAAGCAATAGATGCAGAGGTGAAAATCTTCCAAAACGTACTGGATTTCTCTAATATCAAGGTAAGGGATTGTATGGTGCCGCGTACAGAAGTCGTAGCAGTAGATACAGAAACTTCATTGGAGGAACTGAAGGCTACCTTTATCAAGTACGGATACAGTAAAATTATAGTGTATAAGGAAGATATAGATCACGTTATAGGGTATATTCACTCATCGGAAATGTTTAAGCAAATCACAGATTGGACTACCCATTTACGTTCTATCCCCATAGTGCCGGAAACTATGACCGCACAAAACTTGATGCGTATTTTTGCCCAACAAAAACGTACCATTGCCGCAGTGGTAGATGAATTTGGTGGAACATCGGGTGTGGTGGCATTGGAAGACTTATTGGAGGAATTGTTGGGAGAGATAGAAGATGAGCACGATACACCTTCACTGATAGCCACTCAAACAGGAGAAAACGAATATGTATTATCGGGGCGTGTAGAAATAGAAGAAGCCAACGAAAAGTTTGGTTTAGAGCTACCCGAAGACCCGCTTTACCAAACGATAGGAGGGCTTATTCTGTCCGAAAACCAAAGTTTTCCTCGTCCTAAAGACATCATTACTATCGGTAAGTATCAGTTTCAAATGCTCAAAGTAACTGCCCAAAAGATAGAATTGGTAAAACTCAGAGTGATAGAATAACCGAGTAGAAATACATAGCGCATAGGAAGACTACACTTTTTAGGTGAAAATCTATCCCCAAGGTTCAAGAAAAGGCGAAACAGCGTGAATGATTTGTGAGTCAGTCGGTTCTGTTTTTTGAGCCTTTCGACGCAAAACCTCGAAAAGACGGGGTTATACCAACTTCGGACAGAGCAACGTTACCAAAACATTACCACCTCCTTTGCAAGTGAGGATTGGGAAAAGCGGTAACGAACAGTGTAAAATCCGACCTGAACTTCGGGGATTACCTCCTGCAAAGGTACGTCGATGAAAAGAAATAGGCAAATAAATTGCGGA
>JALEQJ010000045.1 GCA_022764505.1 Phocaeicola sp.
GGCACGCTCCTCATCCTCTCGCTTAATCACAGCCAAGAGTACGGGGTAGAAACTCCCTTGACGAGTACGAGGCACTTTCAGATGAAACTCATAATGTCCATAACAGAAGTGGCGTGGGCGAAAACCATTACCACTATCTGCAGTTTCATCAAGAAACATTCTTCGTTCGTGGTGCATCAAGCTATTGAAAATTATCTCAATGAGCTTATTAAAACTATCGGAGCTACTTGTTGCTTTGAGGATAAATTCCGAAATTTGGTCATGTGTAAGTTCCATTTTTTTATCTGTTTTAGGTTTGCATCTCTAAGATAGGAATTTTGGAGCTTACACACTTTTTTAAGACACTACCTTGCTTTTTATTGGAGACACAGGAGATTACCGGATATGATGGCACTTTTCTGAGTCGGTTTCCCTGAATAAATAACGACCCAACAAAAAGAGAGCCCTTCTGTAAAAGAAGAGCTCTCATATAGATAAAACTTCAAGTTAAGATTATTCGCCGATAACAGTGATTTCACCTATCAAGATGTATCCGAAGCTACCTTTCTTCATTGCCAACTTGAACTTGCCGGCTTTGAGTTCGGACAATGCTGTCGCATAGAAAAGGTCTGTGCCTGCAGGAATGGACAATGTCGCCAATTCTTTCCATGCACTGCCGGCAGGAACCAAAATCTTTATTTCTCCGGGACCGTAAGAGCCTAAACCTCCTGGTTGGTGGAATTTAATACCTTTGATGGTCTTTTCTTCTTTCATGTCTACGATCACCTCAATATCCTCTTCTGTATACCAATAAGAGTCTACATTGCCGTCAATTATTTTTTTCAATGATGAAGCATTCTTGTTGGCACTCACTTCCCAACCGTTCTTTGGCAAAGCCGTACCTTCGGTAGCAACCGTAGTAAACTCAAAGTAAATCTCACGACAGTTGATACGTACCATCACATTTCCTGTAGTACCACTAAAGAAATGTTTTGCACCTTTTGCATCGTAATAAACCAGTTTCAACGGAAGGAGATAGTCTTTCACTTTTGTGAGTTTATCTGTGTTTTGTAAATCCAAAGGAAAGTTGTTTTCTCCTTTTGAGATTTCTTGCTTTTCTCCTACAGTGAAAAGATTTGCCGGAGCCAATTCGCAATCGGCATACATTGCATCACGAGTTTGGAATAAGGCATCATCACGTTCCAAAGCAACTTTTGCACCGGCGGGTACTTCGGCATCTGCGGTGAGCTGTATGTTCAATACACTTTCGTCTACCCATTCATTATTGCCATCTTCCTTGAGCGACAGAATAGCTTCTATGGCTTTTGTATTAAGGTTCAGCATTTGCTGAGGTTCCAATACTACATAATACACTCCGAAGTTTTGAGAGAGTTGCAATGCTGAATTCTCTGCAAATTTCAGTGTCAAAGGTAGCACAGCCTTCATTTTAAGGCTTGCGATATTGCGCAATACCACTTTTGCTGTAGCTTTTGCTTCTCCTGCATTGATTTCCAATGGAGTTGCTTCGTAGTTGGTAGCTGTCAAAACCATATAGTCTTTGTAAGTAGTAGCTAGCTCGGGAGCTTCCGTTGCTACAACAAGCTCTATTTTTTCAGCTTTCTCCAAAGGGCGTGTCAGTTTGATGGAGACTTCTGTTTCCACCTTGTCTTCTGCCATATTGGCATCGGCAATGAAAGGCAAGGTTTGTGTCATGGTTCTTGTACTGAACGATGCCAAAAGATATCTCGGATCGGAACCGTTGAAATACTTCTTTACATCGTATCCCTGTTTGTAGTCTAGATCTTGGCTACACGATGCAAAGAGCATCGTACAGCCTGCCAATAAAATATATACGGACTTATAAATATTCATAGCTTTTATACTTATAGTTTATTTTTCTGGAAATATCCAAGTTTTCCAAGTAAGGATACTCTCGTCTGTTATTTCTGTTCCACCCGACTTGTATGTCTTGAAATGATTATTGTTTTTCGTTACATCTTTCAACTTTGTTTTCTTGGTCAAAGGAGCATAAAATACGAGGTCAGGATTTGTTGGATCTTCCACGTAAAGGTTCTCTTTGATTTGGAAAGCAGACAAAGCCTTGTTGTAAACGCGGATATCGCGTACATAACCGGAGAAGATACCCCAACTCATGTTGAATTTCGGGAATTCTTCACACTTCGCTACGTCAAATTCATTGTCCAAGGCACCGTTCAGGTAGAGTTTCACATGCTGGTTTTTGTAGACGAAAGCCAAGTGGTAGAATTTGCCGGCAACAATCTTTTGCTTTGCAAATGCTTTGGGGTCGTCTGTTTCGCCTGTTTTAAATTGCAAACTACCGTTGCTTTCCACACGAGAATAGAAGTTCCCGGAGAGAATAGACTGATTTCCTTTTTGACCGTCTATCTGGAAACCGTATTGGATAGTCCATTCTGTCATTTGCAATGGTGTAGGGAAATCCACCTGCATATAGAAGCCGCTCTGACGAAGTACATCTGTTTCCAACATACGGTCTAATCCGAAGATAAGTGCATTGGAAGATTTCAAGACATTGACATCACTTACTTTATCGCCTACGATACGCAAAGGAATGGCGTATTTATAAGCCTCATTCAGTGTAGAATCCAGCGGAGAGATATTTACCTTGATGGCAGATGCGGATATCGTACCAGCTTTGATGGCTGTTTCATTAGCGGAAAGTTTATAGAATTTGGCAGGTAACAGTTTGTAACTTGTACCGTTCTCCTTATTGTATTTCTCCAAAGCCACTGTATCTACAGCCAAAGAGAGAACTACATCATTGTTTACGATATTGGCAGCACGTAGTGTGATTTGTGCCTCACCGCCGGTATTGTCTACTGCCACTTTCTGCATAGGGCTTTCGGAAACACCTTCAAAATATACAGCATTGGGCAGATCGGTTTCTTGATTTACCGTATCGTACTCCAAGCGAGAGCAACTCACGCCGGCTATTGCCATAGTTACGACCAAAGTCTTAATATATATCTTTTTCATATTCATTCTTTGTTTGATTATTTAGCTGCTGGATTCATTATTTGAATACCTTCTCTCAAGTACTTATACACAGGTGTTTGGGCATAGTCCATCTCCATGTGATAACTACCGATACCACCTTTTACACCATCTTTCGGACTCCAATCCGCCATACCTAAATAGGAAGGAAGTGTGCGACCGTCGCGTGTGGTGAAAGTTACACCACCAGTAGCGGCATATTGCTCAAATGTTTCCGTTACGATGAGTTTCTTGGCTACTTCCTTACGGCTCATAGTGGGAACGAATTTACGGCATAAACGTTCGTAACGATTTTCTAAATCCGTATAAGAGCGACAGCTGTATGCTTGGAGAATGAAATAGTTAAAGTATTCACCCATGTATGCAGGGAACCAATCCGGTTCTCCATCTACTACCAAGAGTTTCTTACGACCTTCTGCAGTCTCGGCTTTAGGACCGATGCGCTTAGCCATAGTCTTGATGAAAAGCTCCATACGTCTGGTGTCATTTGAACCGCGACCTCCCCACATTTCGTAGTTTGTTTCAAAAGGTTGAGGATAGCTGGGTTCGGCATCAAGGTCAAAACCATTGTAGCCATACTTATCAATGGTATCACAAAGTGCATTGGCATATTTCATGATGGCTTTGTTGATAGCTGTGGTATCTCCATCTACCCAACCCCAGAACTTATGTTGCCATTGGTTCCATGTTAAATCTTTGTCTGCTTCTGGTTTAGACGGAGTAATAGCATCTCCTATCTGGAACATCAGTACACAAGTCAATGCTTTCAAGCCTTTTTCCTTTTGTGACTTGCGCAAATCCTCTTGTTGTTCTTTTGTCAGGTTAGACCAACCGCCCCAAATAGAGACAAAGTCTGTACTGTCCGGCAAGTGATAGAGATATCTTGCTTTGGGACCATTAGCACTCCAACCACCATACCAACCGAATGTCACTTGATGGTCGCTTTCTTTGTAAGCGCGGAGGTTTTCTAAGTACTTTCTATGTGATTCTGCCAACGTACTGTCGGCACCTGCCAAGTGTTTGTCAATGTTTTCTGCTTCTACTTCTGTCCATTTGTTGCAAGAAGTATTGAGTACAAGCATCGCAAACATACTCATCAATAACAGTATATTCTTTTTCATAAAATTCATTTGTTTTACTTTTTCTTCTTATCCCACCAAACTTTGGTAGCACCATTGTCTGCACCACCTAAAAGCGTTACAGCTTTGGTGATGTTCTCAAGGTTTTTATTGTATTCCTCATTTGAATAGGGAATACGTGTAGGACCATATCCTGCAACATCGGCATCTGTAGCAATCAGCACCGGAGTGAAGATTTTAGGATAGCCTGTACGGCGGAATTCGCTCCACGCTTCTTGTCCGTCTGGATAGATAGCCAAGTACTTTTGTGTGATGATACGTTCCAAGTTCTTTTCGAAAGTATCGGTACTTGTCCATTTGATGGTGATGTCTGTAGCCGCATCTTTGCTGTATTCCGAGTTTACAGGATCTACGTATTTCGCAGGTTTTGCTGTGCTATTAGCTACATAAGCCATAGCTGCACTTGCAGCTAAACCATTCTCCTCAAACGAAGTAGTAATACCTTTTTCGTAGAATGCTTGTGCTGTACCTGAACCCATATTCCAATTTCTCAAAGCACCTTCGGCACGAAGGAAATATACTTCTGAAGTTTTCATAATGTATACGGGTGTGCTATTCTCAACATTGAGTGTAGAGAATGACTTTTTGTCCAAATAGTCGGTTTTGCTGGGCAAGTTGGTACGAACGGCATAATAATCTGTTACTCCGCCGATGGTAGCTTGTACGAAATAGCTCGCAATACGCGGGTCTTTGTAACCTTTCAAATAAGAATAGATTTCTGCTCCCATGCGCACGTCGTTGTAGTCATTGTTGATGATGACCAACGGATTTTTCAGCGTTACGCCTGCACCTTTGCTCAATTGTGCCATATCTTTGGCTACCTCAAATACACCTTGCGGATTGGAAATGGCTTTCTCTGCATAAGTTTTTGCCAACGCTTCATCGGCATAAACTACACGCATCGCCAAACGTAACATCAGTGAGTTGGCAAATTTCATCCATTTCTTATAGTCGCCTTCGTAGATGATGTCGTACTGAGGCAATATATTGTGTGCTTCTTTATCCAGCGTAGCAACAGCTTCGTCCAGTTCTCTCAACATTTGCTTGTATACATCTTGTTGCGAATCGTAAACAGACTGCAAAACGCCTTCTTTGCCTGTTTGTGAGTAGGGCATTGGACCGAAGGTATCGGTAGCCTTATGCACTGCAGCTACTTTTATAATTTGTGCCAATGCAAATGCTGCCGCATCGTCTGTAGTACGTTTCTTGAAATCCATCCAATAACGCAAAGGAGTACCAGCCATTACGTTGTAAGTATAGTTACTCCATGCACGCAAACCGTAAGTAGGGAAACCTTTTCCTACCCACTTATTTTGTGCAGGTGCCATATATCCTATCCAAGATGCACCGGCAAGTGTATAAGGGATCTGATAATCGTTGACATAATTTGTACCCGAAGAACCAACGGGGAAGATAGATTGTTGGAATGTGGTAAGATAACCACCTGCCTTTAAACCATCTTTTAGCAAATCATTTTCTGTAGGATGGCGATGATCTGTATTGATAGCTTCAAAATCCGGTTGGCAAGCAGTAAAAGTCAAGCTCATAGCCGGAACCACCATATATATATAGGCTTTCTTAATATAGTTTCTCATTTTCTTTCTCTGTTTAGAATTGAACTTTCAAGCCGAAGCCAAGTGTTCTCAAACTGGGGGTACCAAAGTACTCGCTACCCTGTCCGTAAGTACCTGTTGTAGCTGTAATTTCAGGGTCAAAAGGAGCCTTGTTGTATATCATTAACAAGTTGCGTCCTATCAATGACACTGAGATCTTGGGCAATGTAAGACTGCCTATACGTGTAGGCAAAGCGTAACTCAAAGTGGCTTCTTGCAAACGTACATTGGTAGCACTATAATAATAGTAAGCCATCAACTGTTCTCCAGCTACTACGGCATAGTATTTTTCAGGATCTACAATTTTGCCACCAGCTACTACTACACCGCCTTTGTCGCGTGCATCAGCCGTTGCTTTTGAAACACCGAATTTATCCATTACGGCTTGCGTACCAGATGTAACGATACCGCCTACGCGTGCATTGATGAGGAAAGAAAGTGAGAGATTCTTGTACTTCAACGTATTTCTCCAACCTAAAGTAAAGTCAGGGTTAGCACTACCTATCTTTAGACGGTAACCATTGGGCAATTCCATGGAAGAAACCTTACCGTCTTCGTCCACAGCGATCTGTCCCATTGCATCACGTTTCAATACTTTGGTTACATAAATATCACCGATAGCATCGCCTT
Organism: Phocaeicola sp.; assembly: GCA_022764505.1. Lineage (GTDB taxonomy): Bacteria > Bacteroidota > Bacteroidia > Bacteroidales > Bacteroidaceae > Phocaeicola. The sequence goes on from JALEQJ010000045.1 coordinate 6,395, forward strand.
CGCGGATATAACCACCGCCGGCACTTGTCTCATTGAAGCTTATTGTACCTCCGTCTCCCGTAGGATAATTACGAACCAATTCTTTTACCTTGTTTACGTTGCGAGAATACACCACATTGGTAGAATAAGAAAAATCTCCCCATTCGTCATCGTAACCCAAAGAGAGTTCAATACCGTGGTTTTGGATTCTACCTGCTTGAATATAGAATGCAGAATAAGGAGCGGAAGCCGGAAGTTCGCTCAAGAAAGTCTGGTTGTAAGTATTCGATTTATATAATGTGAGATCAAAATTCAACTTGTTGTTGAACATACGCAGATTCAAACCGAATTCGTAAGAACGTGTACGCTCTGCTTTGAAATCGTAGAAAGGCATCACGGTTCTTGCAGAAGGTAAACCGTTACTTATAGGGTATGTGATGGTGCCACGTGTGATGCCACGATAGCGGTCGGGAATAGGAGAACCCACTTCAGTGTATGAACCGCGTACTTTTAAGAAAGAAATGGCTTTGGGCATTTCCCATAAATTGGAAATTACGGTAGAAAGACCTACAGAAGGATAGAAGAATGAAGGCTCTTTTGCATTGACAAGAAGAGAGCTCCAGTCGTTACGACCTGTCAAAGTAAGATAAACAGAGTTTTTCCAGCCCAATTCCGCGCTACCGAAGATAGCAGTACTACGCTTTCTGAAGTCGTTGTCGGACGGAGTGGTATCCACCGGGTCTAAAGCTTCTGCCGAGAAGAGATTGGGGACTTTTAGGATAGGACCACCGAAACCGATAGAACGAGAATGATAATCTTCCAAGCTGGCACCCAAGTTGGCTGTAAGATTGAAGTCTTCATTCAAAGCCTTATTAGCATTGATGATAACGTCCATATATGTTTGTTGGTCGGAGTCGGAAGAGGTTCTGTAAATACCATTACCTTTTGTTCCAGAGTAAAGCAAACCTGTACCAGATGCATGTAAACGACTTTCTGAATTTGTATTGGTATTATCCACACGTACACGTCCTGTTACGTTTAACCAGTCAAGAATGTTATATTTCAGACTTGCTGTGAGCATGTAGCGTTTACGATTCGTAGGCATCATCATGTCGTTCACTATGAAGTAAGGATTTTGCATTTGTATACCTTGGTCTCCGTATGGCCAGTATTGTACGGGGAATTTACGTACAGCATCGTAACGTTTGTACAATTCTACATCTGCCCAGTTTTCGCCTCTTGGGAAAAGATAAAGTGCAGGTAGTGGGTTGTAATATTCTCCAGAACGATACATGTTTTGGTTGCGCTGTATCACGTAGCTACCACTCACATCAAGGAGTAAACGATCATTCAGGAAACTCGCTGTATTGCGTACGGTGAAGTTATAACGGTCATATTCATTGTTGGGCAATATCCCTTGCGCATTGGTCGCAGCCACCGAAACGTATGTTTGATTTTGTTGGGTACCGGTGCTCAAAGTAACAGAGTTGTTGTAGTTATGCCCTGTTTGGAAGAACTTCCTTGGGTTGAAAGAAGTTGGCGTGTCCAGTTTAGCACCCCAGCTTTCAAAAGAACCCTTCACGTTACCATAAGTATTTTGAAACTCGGGCATCATCAAAGGATTGGAAAAATCCATGCTACTAGCAAATGACACGCTGAGTTTTCCTTCTTTACCTTTCTTCGTATTGATGAGGATAACACCGTTGGCAGCAGCCGAACCGTAAAGTGCAGCAGCCGAAGGACCTGTTAATACGTTTACGCTTTCAATATCATCTGGGTTCAAATCTGAGATAGCTTCACCACTCTGCTGTTTAGAATAACGTCCACCATCTACATCGCCACCGCTTTTATTAACCATGGGCACACCGTCTATCACGTAGAGTGCGCTGTTGTTACCAGTGATAGATTTGGCACCACGCATCACCACGCGCGAAGCTCCCCCCGCACCTGCCGAAGCATTGATGTTCACACCTGCCACGCGTCCATTCAGATTGTTTACGAAGCTCACGTCTTTCACAGCAGTAAGTGCATCGCTCTTCACTTGCTGTACATTGTAACTCAATGCTTTTTCGGAACGTTTGATACCGAGAGCCGTTACAACGACTTCCTCAAGTGTTTGAGAGTCTTCCTGCAATACGATTTGTAGTGGTTGTCCGTTCCATTTTACTTCTTGAGTCCCAAAACCGATGAAAGAGATTTGGATTACATCGCCATGACGTACGTTGGGCAATGAGAAGTTTCCTTCCAAGTCGGTAATGACTCCGTTAGTTGTACCTTTCACCAAGATGCTGGCACCGATTATAGGCTCTCCTAAAACATCTTTTACCACCCCTTTACAAACCGCAGTCTGTTGTACAGAGGCTGTCAGGCTCTCAGCATAGACACTGGAATAAGCAGGCAATAAGAGTGCACCGCTTAACCCCCATGCCATAAGCAGAGCTTTTGTCTGGTTAGATTTCATAAGTTACTATTTGATTGTTTTCTATAAGATTGTTATACACAACATTCGTATTATCACTATGCGCTCTACTGTAATAAACACTCTGTGAGTATGAAGAAATACTTACGTTGTTAGTATAAACAAGATCTTATTTATTATAAAATTTAATTTGTTAGAGCGCAAAATTAAACTTTAAACCAATACTCCCTAGTATTTTTTTATGATAATTCGTTAAAACACGCATTAAAAGTGCTATTAAGAAGTGCAAATACTTATCTCTTGTCCCCCACAGCATGAAAAACACTCGTGAAATGCTGTCGGCAGGGAGAGGAAATCTTCACAGATACAGAAGATGGTAGCAAACAGTATCGGTACAAAAAGTAATGGGATTGTCCGACTTTTTGGACAACCCCATTTTGACTCTTTTTAATAAAACGCAGAAGTTATTCCGGACGATTCCATCCTGTTCCTGCATCTTCTAAAGAGATGGCTGGTGCTATAGAAGGATAGGGACTTTCATAAGCATCAAGTCTATAGTGCCTAAAGTGTTCCATCACCAATCTATGGTCTGTAGGATCTATGCCTAAGAACATAAAATGGACATATGTGTCTTTTAAAGCAAGTCCATCTACGTTTTTTACCCAAAAAGCCGGTGTATCTTTTCTATCGGTGTAATTGTTTTCATAATAGTAATATGGATTGTTATCATATTTCATAGAAGCAGCTATAGGATATTCTCGTTTGATAATATCCATTTGATGATAGGTCCAAAAACTTTCTTTGGCAATATCTGAGATGCTCCCTTTGTATGATGGTCCTAAAACAATACATTCTACTTTTATGTTCTTGTTTACATCTTTGGTATATCTCCATGCAGAGAATTGATCTTTTTTCTCATCATCAAATCTGAGTGCATAGATAATATCAGAGTGCTGTGAGGACATTAAGAATCTATCAAGACTATTTTTCCGTTCACCATTGACTATTGTTGGTACATTGGGTACAGGGAATTCCTTATCCACACCAAATTTTAAGGCATAATTTTCTACAGGAACCATCAATGCTACTCCCTCATAATAATTAGGGATATGCCAGCCTGTTGGAGCAAAGTTGGAGCTGGATATTTGATTATAGTCCCAAAGGGAGATTCCATTTGTATCTGTATTGGGATATGGATTAAAAAAAGTATCGGTAGGTTTTACATATTCTTTGCTGAAGAATTCCAAAGCAGCTTTAGGACGTACCAATCTTGTTTTGAGTATACGCTTGGTATCTGTTTTAGGCATATTGGTGCTTCCCCAAATGTAGACAGTGTTCATTTTGGGTACAGCTTCTTCCTTTATACTATTGGATAGACGTTTCGCTTCTGCCAATAGATGAGTAACAGGTGCTGTGGGGGCAGGGGTAGTAGGCATAGCCCATACTAAATAATAGTTGGCGTGTGTTTGTTTAGCGGCTACTACAACATCTTCTGCTGTAGAGAGATTTGCATCTGTATAAAAAGTATAGTTTGGTTCTGTTGCACTGGCTGGTACCCAAGTCCCACTTCCTGCTACTTCTGTATTCGTATTGGTAGGTATGGCAGGCAGTGAAGAACTGTCTATTTTATAGTAACCGTTGTTGGTATTCAGTGCATTGGTTTGAAACCAGATCTTCTTATAACGTGCAGAATAATCCATTTCGTTAGTAAGCTGTACACGCATCATCATTCCCAGCGGTTTGAACAGAATAGTACCTTTGCGTTGTCCATTTCTTTCTGCATTTATTATGGTGTTGTTACTTTGAGGATCTATAGAAAGTTCTGTCCAAGGGAAGTAGACAGGTACACGTTTTGTGAGATTCTTGCCTATAGGTACTCCTTGTATTTTTGCACTGTTGCCTGCTACATTGTTCGGGTTGAATTTTACTGTTTGAGCCGTTTTGTCGTAATCTCCTCCTACATATCCCATAATGTACCAGCCACTTCCGGAAATCTTTATATCATTTCCTGTGTTTATATCTTTCAGTTTCCCGATGTATGATAGATGATTTCTACCGGCAGTCTTTTTCCATGTAATCTCGGCATAGTAAGTGGTAGAGGTATTTTTATTGGTAATGATAATTACAGACTGCATATCCTCTTCTGTCATATGTAGTTGAGGTCCATCTGCTTTAATATCCCACGCCATGGCACGTGATAGCTCTTTTGTATCTATGCCAGCTTGTAAATTGAAATTGTTGTATTCTGTTCCTTGTTCTTTTGCTGTGTCTTTTGTAGGATCATTCTCTGCTCCTTGTGAACAACTCCATAGTGTCATAGTCAGAGCTAAGAAAAATATTTTTTTTAGCATTTCGTTTAATGTATTTGATGATAAAATGATGTATTTGATTTGATTGTAGAATCTGAATTTCTCCACTAAAAATCGTCGTATTCTTCTCCGGAATAGTCTGCAACGTTTCCGTCCATAGAGAATGTGGTAAGAATACTTTTGTTTACTGGGGTACAAATAACTTTAATGGTTGGTGTTACGTAAGTTTCTTTTTTGATCATTATATTTTAGTTTTAATATTAGTTTTTTGTGTGCGCACTATTATGCGATTTTTGGGTCGCAATTATATAGTGTTTATAAAAAAAGGGGAAGGGAGATGATAATCTCTATATTAAAGCTGTTGTAAGGCTTTTGTCTTGTGATTCGGTGGCAAAGATACTTCTATAAATGGTGCGATTTCAATAAAACAATCTATAACTTGTTAATATATGTGGTTGTGGATTTGTAATTTACTGTAAATAAACTACTTATGTGTCGTTTCTCTTCGTTCCATTGATGATTCAATAAAAAACAAGGCTTACCACGCACAATTTGCATGGTAAGCCTTAGAGTTTGAAATGAGTGTAACTATTTCTCTTAGAAGAACTTCACATCTTCTCCTACTATGTCTGATAAAAGCAGGTTGGCTACGCGGCTGGTTCCTAAACGGAAGAGTTCATTGTTGAGCCATTCTTCTCCCAAAACTTCTTTTACTATAGTGTAGTACTTCAGTGCATCTGTTGCACTGTTTATACCACCGGCAGGCTTGAAGCCTACTTTTCTACCGGTTTGTGCGTGGTATTCTTTGATAGCTTGACACATGATGTAAGCTGCTTCCGGAGTAGCTCCTATGGCTTCTTTTCCTGTAGAAGTCTTGATGAAATCTGCACCGCTATACATAGCGAGGATAGAAGCTTTCTTGATGTTCTCTGTAGTTCCCAATACACCTGTTTCTAAAATTACTTTGAGGTGCTTATCTCCACAAGCCTCTTTTAGTTCTTGTATCTCTTCGCAGAGTTCGGGATAGTTTCCTTCCAAGAAGTTCCCTACATGTATCACGATGTCTATTTCATCTGCGCCTAAGTGTACAGCCATAGAAGTTTCTGCTACTTTTACTTCTGTGAAAGTTTGAGAAGAAGGGAAGCCACCGGAAACGCAGGCTATATTTACATTTTCTACTTCCAGTGTGCTGTGTACTATTTCCGCCATATTAGGATAGACGCAGATTGCAGCTACGTTGGGGAGTGATGGGTAAGCTTCCGCAAAGTTATTGACACGCTGTGTAAACTGCATCACACTTCTTTCTGAGTCTGTGCATTTTAAGGTAGTGAGGTCTATGCAGTGGAAGAGTAGCTTCTTTACTTCGGGGGTGTTGTATAGAGGCATTTTTTCTGTGAGAATTTTCTCTATTGCAGCTTGTGTTTCTTCCATAGAAGGGGCTGCACTGTAACGAGTTAAGACATCTGTGTACTTGTCTACCATGTGGTGCTCGTGAGATTCTTGTTGATGAGGTCTCATATTTTTTGTAGTTTTGGATTGTTGATATGTCTGTTTTTATCTCTGTTTGTTTTCTTTTCTAAGTTCTGCCGAATAGCATCGGTGAGATCTACACCCGTCTGATTGGCAAGACATACGAGAACCCAAAGTACATCTGCCATTTCATCAGCTAAGTTGGGGCTTTCTCCTGCTTTGAAAGACTGATCTCCATACTTTCTTGCCATAATGCGTGCCAATTCCCCTACTTCTTCTGTGAGGATTGTCATATTAGTAAGTTCACTGAAATAGCGAACTCCATAGGTTTTGATCCACGTATCTACTGTTTTTTGCAGTTCTTCTATACTCATGGGATTATTCTTTGAGTTGACTATCTATGATGATGGTTACAGGACCATCATTCACTAAGGATACTTGCATATCTGCTCCAAATTCTCCCGTTTGCACAATTTTCCCTAAGTGCCGGGAGAGGGTAGCGCAAAACTGCTCATAGAGTGGTATGGCTATTTCCGGGCGTGCAGCGCGTATGTAAGAGGGACGATTGCCTTTCTTAGTAGATGCCATAAGAGTGAATTGGCTTACCAATAGAATTTCTCCTTCGGCTTCTACGATTGACTTGTTCATAACCCCTTCTGCATCATTGAATATACGTAAGGCTACTATTTTCTTGCAGAGCCATTCTATATCTGTGAGGCTGTCTGTAGGTTCTATGCCCAAGAGTATGAGCATTCCTGCACTGATATTGGATTTCTCTCTACCTTCTATATGTACGGAGGCAGACTTTACTCGCTGAATAACGATTCTCATGCGCTTCTTTTTTTCGTCTGTGTACAAAGGTATAAGATAAAATCCGTAGTTCGGAATAATCCTATAGATAAGGGCATAAAAAATGCGCTGCCTTAACCTTCTCAGGCGGGACAGCGCAGCTACAATACAAAATACAAATACAACTAAACGAGATATTTAATGTCGTGAAACAAGAGAGTCTCCTCTTATTGGAGACTCTCTGTATTTCTACGAACGGATTAAATCACGCCTTGTTCCAACATAGCTTGGGCTACTTTCATGAAGCCAGCGATGTTAGCACCTTTTACGTAGTCTACTTTACCATTAGGTTGAGTACCATATTTCACACAAGCATTGTGGATACTTTCCATGATGAAGTGTAGTTTTTGGTCTACTTCTTCACCTGCCCATCCTAAGTGCATTGCGTTTTGTGTCATTTCAAGACCGGAAGTAGCCACACCACCGGCATTTACTGCTTTACCTGGTGCGAAGAGGATACCTGCATCTTGGAATGCTTTGATAGCTTCTGGTGTACAACCCATGTTTGATACTTCGGCAACGCACCAAGTTCCGTTTGCCAAAAGTTCTTTAGCGTCATCACCATTCAATTCATTTTGGAATGCACAAGGCAATGCTATATCACACTTGATACTCCATGCTTTCTTTCCTGCTGTGAAGACTGCTTTTCCTGGGAATTTTGTAGCCATATCTTCTACCTTATTGCGGTTAGAAGCACGCATTTCAAGCATATAGTCTATCATTTCGTCTGTCAAACCATCTGCTACGTGGCAAACACCATCAGGTCCGGAGATAGCGATAACTTTTGCACCGAGTTCTTTTGCTTTTTGAGAAGCTCCCCATGCTACGTTTCCGAAACCGGATACTGCGATTGTCTTGCCTTTGAGGTCTTTGCCGGCTTTTGCAAGCATATGTTCTGCAAAGTAAAGTGCACCATAACCGGTAGCTTCCGGACGGAGGATAGAACCACCCCAAGTAGCACCTTTACCTGTCAATACACCTGTGTTATATTGACGAGCCAATTTGGTGTACATACCGAACATATATCCTATTTCGCGACCGCCTACACCTACGTCACCTGCCGGTACGTCTTGGTCAGGACCAATGTTGTGCCAGAGTTCCAACATAAATGCTTGGCAGAAACGCATAATTTCACTGTCTGATTTGCCTACTGGGTCAAAGTCTGAACCACCTTTACCACCACCCATTGGAAGTGTAGTGAGGGCATTCTTGAATGTTTGTTCAAATCCTAAGAATTTGAGCATAGAAGGGTTCACTGCTTTGTGGAAACGAAGACCACCTTTGTAAGGACCAATTGCTGAGTTGAATTGTACACGGTAACCCAAGTTTGTTTGAACTTGTCCTTGGTCGTCTATCCATGTTACACGGAAGGTGAAGATGCGATCCGGTTCAACAATACGTTCTACGATTTTTGCTTTTTCGAATTCGGGGTGTTGGTTATACACCTCTTCGATAGATTCTAATACTTCGTGTACTGCTTGTAAGTACTCTTTTTCGCCTGGGTGCTTTGCCTCAAGCGCAGCCATAATCTTTTTGACTTCCATGATTGAAATTTATTTAAGGTATGACAATATGATATTGTTATAGGGTGCAAAGGTATAGGCTTATTAGAAATGTGCAAGTGTTTTTCAAAAAAAATGCACAGAAAAATATCAAAAATTCGCAGGCAGAAAAAAGTGTGAGTTGTGAAACAAAGAAGTGAGTGAGGACGGCTCTCTGTTTTATAGTGATATACACGGTTTTGTATACATTGAATAACCTGTTACGTAGGAATAAGCACGTATTGAAACAAAGAACTTCTCTAATTTATTTTTATGAAACAGTCCTATTGGATACGACCCCAATATAATATCTCTTTTCAAGATTATTGGAAAAGAGCATAGAAATTACTTCTGTACTTACTTCTACTTACCATATTGTTTGTGGAAGAGGCGGAAATGGTAAGTCCACAACAGGACTTTATATAATGGTCGCCTGCATTCTCTAAGGCGGAAAAATAAGCTTCGGTATGTCGTTCGTATGGAACCAGTTGCAATAATGTAGCATCAAAGCGTTTTATCAGTTCTGTATCATTGGCGCAAAGACGATGGATATAATCCGAGAAATCAAAAAATACAGAAGGAACATAGCCGTCAAGAATCTGGAGTTCTGAGCCAACATCGGTTCCTAAAGTATATTTATTATGGATCGTTTCCAGTACTCCTATCATCTCATCAATCTTTCGGCAATCGGTAACAGATATTGTTCCGAAATGATAAGGCAACGAACCGATAGAATAATTGGAATAAAACCTGTGAAAGCTCTCTATTGCATTTTTATAATCAGGCTGTGTGGGAGCCAAATACTTCCACATATCGCTATAAGGCATACCATGTCCCATTATTTCAGTAGGACAAGCTATGATGTAGTCGGTAGCACGATTAAGTTCATAAGCTGTTTCAATGTTAGCCATATTGCAGTCATCAAAGAGGAGAAACTGTAAATGTTGAACTTTAGACCGCTTGATTCCATTGGCTAAGTCATCTATATCCATTTGAATATCTGTTCCTCCCAAGTAACGACTTTGGCGAGTAATGGGCAATCCCATAGCTTGATTCTTGTCAAGAGCCGTTGAGATGCGTCTGCGCATAGCAGGAGAAACACTCTCTGAGTATATCCAACCAACGCCATGACAACCTATGATCATAGAATAAAGGGGGGCAGGAGCTACTTCGGTAACTTTGTCTAATAAAGCAGCCAGCTTATGAGGGGTATTCATCGCTCCGTCAGGGTAAACAGTAAGCGTATCATTGTAGCAGGCTCCTTTCTGATAACCGATCCTGATAAGGTGGCTTTTATCTTTGGATTTAGCTATGAAAACAAGCAGATTGGTATTTTTCAGTCCTCCTTGTTCTACAATTCCTTTCTTTATATCCTCAATGTTATTCTTGAAATAATCATACAAGTTTTGTTTACTACCGGTCCAAGGCATATAAACAAAAATGGTTTTTTCTTTCTTATAACTTGTGTCGTCCGGCTCTATATGATCTTTCTTGCACGAGACCAAGATTGAAGAAGCAAGCAGGCAGAAAAACAGAAAGATGTTACAGCCGATAGACTTTAAACTTCTGTATACGACACATGAGGATAAAACGGGAAATTTCATGCTATATCTATTAAGAAAATAATCTCATTTGATTTTCAAAAATAATAGTACAATCGTAAAAAACCCAATGTAAGGCTTTTTATTCCAAACATTGGGTTGTTAAAAAGGTGAGATACGTATTAGTATCTTACATAAAGCGTGTAGTCTTCAACTTCTCCAACTTCAAAACGATCGCAAGCATCGGGATAACCTCCTTGCTTCATTGCAACACGCATACGATAGTTGCCTTTTGCTACACCACGTGGTACGGTAAATCGACCATAAATAGATTTGTCATCTACTTTTTGAAGTACCAGTTCTGAACTGTCAAACTCGTAGTCATTATTTAAGTCTATCCAGATACGCCAATAGCAATCTCCTTCTTGACCATCATTACTTAAAGTATAACGTAAACTGTAACCGGAATATCCCTTTACAATTTTACTGGTGAAATCGGCATAACCGATAGATGTATATGTAGAATAATTCTCTACATCACCAAGTTCTACGAAACGAATGTATGCAGTGGAGGGACTTGTAGACCCGCTCTTGCAGTAATTGGTAGGATTTGGTTTGGGAGTAGGTTCCGGCTTAGGCTCCGGTTTAGGAGTTGGCTCCGGCTCCGGTTTGGGAGTAGGTTCCGGTTCCGGCTTAGGTTCCGGTTTGGGTGTTGGCTTTACTTTATCTGAAACATAAATGTCATAATCTTCCACTTCACCGGAAGTAAAACTTCCAACAGCCTTGGCGTAACCTTCCCAACTCATACAAACACGCATACGTGTCTTCTCACGAGTTGCATTTTCCGGCACGGTGAAACGACGTTTTAAGCTATTTCTGTCTGTTGTAAGACCATAGCCTACCATTTCATTACTTTCAAATTTCTTATTGCCATTGAAGTCAATCCATGCAGTCCAATATTCTGTATATACAGTTCCTGTAAAGCCGGGAGTAAGAGTGAGATCATAACTTGCACCGGGAGCCAATATCATAGGGTTTTGGGTATAGTGCATATATCCTGTACCGGTACTACCTGTTATGTTACTTACATCGCCTATTTGTACATTCTTGATAAATGTAGTAGCACAGCGTTGTCCCCATGCTTTACCATAATCTGTAGGGTTTGGTTCTGGATCCGGGTTTGGATTAGGGTTAGGATTAACACCAGCAGGAGGAGCAAAGTTAATAACGATAGATTGATTATTGTTATAACCACCGGCTCCACCACCTGTTCCTAAAGAACCCGGATTGAGTGCATAAAGCAAGAAGTAGTTGTCAGACATACCTCCCCAACCCCAATTGAAGTGGAAGTAGTTGTTGTAGGTGTAACCATCGCAAACGAAAGAGTGAGCACCGCCTGTACCTCCACCACAGTATTGCACCGGGCGTCCGGCATTGAGTTCGCGCTTTACAAGAGCAACCCAGTCATTGTAAGTATAATCTGAGCGTTCTGCATTTTGTACGGTTGAAGGGTATTTGTAATATGTTTTCAAAGCCTTAGGTACGTATTGTTGCCATGTACCACTACCGGATGTGCTGAAGTTCATATTAAGTGCTACTGCAACACCATAGCAGAAAAGTGCCACCTCTTTATTATGTTGTCTAAGTGGTGCTGCTGGCATTGCGTCCCAATCAATCTCATAGTCATAATCAAAAGACAATGTACCATAAGCAGAGTAGTAGCTGTGATATCCTGTACTGCGTTTGGGGTACTTATAGTAACGCATAATCTGCGCTGTTGCTGTAGCAACACAGCCTACAGGCGTGTTCTTGGGGCAATAATAGTTGTAGTAAGGGCGTTGATTCCACTTTATATTACCTAGCAAAGGTTCAACAATAGCACCGGCACGAGTTGGAACAGGTGCTAAGTGAGCTTCACGCATATTTTCTATTTCGGCAGAAGGTTTAATATTCTTGTTGGCGAATTTAACTTGTGATGCCAGCTCGCCAAGCATATATTGGACGCCATCGGGAATTTCTTTTGTAATGAAAGGTGAATCAAAAGAGAAGCCAAGGACAGGGTAAGTAACTTTTGAGCCGGACACTACCACGAATGCCGAAGAGTCAAGGTTGATAACATAGTATGAAGGGTGTGAGTCTCCTCCTGCACGGGTGCCGGTCATAGCATCGGTCATAACAACTTTCAGCTCCCCACTACCTGCTGCACGTGTGATGGCGGCATCGGTTCCGTTGCTCTTAATGAAGCGTTTGGCTATTTCAATAGCTTCTTCCTGGCTGATGTAAACATTCTCATCAGTACTGGGGACGGGTGTTTCCACTTGATCCGTACATGAGAATAAGCATATCATTCCAAAGAGAGCAAATACTGCTTTGAATATTTTTCTCATTGTTTTATTCACTGTAAATAAGTTAAGGTTGGAAAATAGAATTTCTCATAAAAACAGAAAGATTCTGTTACAACAGAGTAATGTCGTAACAGAATCTTTTCTATAAGTTATTTCTTAAAATAAACGCTAGATATATTGAATTGTACTTCAACATTTACACCATCGCCATTGCCTATTACAGAGAACTTAGACTCACCGCTTTTTTGCATAGCAAGGAGTTCTGAAATAGAAAATTCTTGGTATGTTTCGCCATAATCCTTGTCATTGCGAGCTATGATACGTGCATCGTAATCGCGCATATGAGTATAGATTCTTACACGATTTTGGAGGAAGTCTGCAAATGATTCTTCTGCTTTTTTCTTCACTGTGAGGACGCATTTTTGTCCATTAACTTGTGTAAAGTTACCACCTTTTCTTACATTGATATAGCTACGACGACCGATATTGAAGATGTCAGTAAGTTTTTCACCATTGTATGTAGCCCATGCTGTTCCATACATTTCAAATTCTTTACCATATTCGCGTAGACGGTTTCCTTCTGTTCCTTTGAGACCTGTAAGAGCTATTTCGAGGTTCATTTCCTTAAATTCTGGAACAAAAGAGCGACTTACTACGTCATATTCACCTCTTGATACTACACGGCAGATGGAATTATCCTTAGCATAACGCAAAGAGAAGCTGATAGGAGTAAGTTCTTGCATTGCAATATCGGCAGTCATATATTCCTTGAATCCAGCCCAGCCATCGGTAAGAGCTAAGTTCTGACGGTTTGCACCACCACCAATAATAGTGATGTTGATCTTGCTGTCATCAAGCACTTTCTTATATTGAGTTTCAAGGTCAATGTTGAGTTCTATAGCTTTCACAGCACAGTTGAGAGCCGCGCGTACTTCGGTAAGAGAGTGCTTTGTATCAACGCTCATAAATATCATACGACCGTATGTAAGGTTGCTTACATAAACCGGTTGATATTGATCTATATAGTATGGATTGATAGCTGCAAAGATAGTTGCTGTTTTAGGGAAGTCTGTAGTAACTGTGTATTGCTTTTGGATAAATTTAGCAAGGATATGGTTTTGATCTTTTTCAAAATCAAAGCCAAGATTAGCGGCAACATCTACGTATTTATGTTTGAATGTTGCACCGATTTTTGCCATAGCTTCTTCCTTAGATGTAACAGATTCTACGCTGTGCATAGATGTTACTGTGTTTGGCTGATAATTTAATTTAGCCCACTCGTTGAAAGCTTCACGATAGTCGCTCATACGTGGGTTATAAATGGTTTTTTTGATGCTTGCGGGAGAAGTTCCTGCATCTACTACCTTACTTATAGAGAAAGTAATGTCTCCCACTTCTGCTTCTGTCAGTGCAGCATAAGTGCCATCTTCTACAGAGCTACCTTGCAGAACGCAACCGGGGTAAAGAATTTCAGCATTAGGATCAAGTATGATTGTCTCATCAAACATTTGTGAAGCTTTGTAATGCTTCTTTGTTATAACCCAATGTCCGGGTACTCCTTCATTATAACCGGGCACCTGTTCTGTCGTAACGTCGTATGCATCTGGAGATGCACCACTTCTTGAAAGAGGAGCTCCGGGAGTTTTAAGACTGCCGAGATAAGCTTGTATTTCTGCTTGATCTCTAATAATGCCTTTTTGTCGTTCTACACCAACAGGTTCATCTAAATTAGAACAACTGTTTAGTCCTAAGAGTGCTGTTGCTGTAAGTAAGCAAAGAAGTTTTTTGTTCATAATATGATATTTTTTGTTAAACATGTAATAAATATGATTGTTTTTCTTTTGTTCAATGAGCGTGTGAAAGGTCTTGTGTTATTTGTATATTTTTTCTTTCTGATGAAATTTATTGTGTCTTTTGGTCTTTTCGGTTCCAAAGTTGAAAAAAAAATAACACTAAAGCAAAAAACCGACATTTTTTTTCGCAATGAATTTTTCTACTATTCTTAAAATTTTCAAAATATTTATTCGTGGTTATGCACTTGTTTCTGGAGTGAGCAAATAGCTCGAAAGGACGTTATGGCAGTTTTTTTGAGCTATTTTTATTGTATTTAATGAAATATAGAATAAAAAGAATAAAGAAAACTCTCTATTAAAAGAGAAAGTTGTATGTGTTTTTGTCTACTTATAAAATGATTTTTTTCTGATGAGCTATCCCAAAAATCAAGAAGTGTATAGGATATTCGTAACGGCTTCTTCTCTATCTTTATTTCGTACTATGAAATATATAGACTTCCATCGCGGTTTATATAAACTATGGTGGAAGTTTATATAAACTTCGGTACGGAATGGAAGTTCCGGTTTTTGGTGAGAAGAATGAGCCGAATAAAATTCTATTTAATAGCCTGCCGCTTGTTCTTTATCAGCTGAATTTTCTTTTGTGTTTTGTTGTTTTAGTATAGTTTTCCTATTTTGTGTTATATGTATAGAATGAAACTCTGTGTTATTACTTTTGTTGTAGCAAAAAGATTGAATAAATCAGAGTATTATAAGTACAACTAACAAGGAAAAGATATGGCAAAGAATAATTTTCGTTTTGAGACTTTACAGTTACACGTAGGACAAGAACAGGCAGATTCTGCTACAGATGCACGTGCAGTGCCCATTTACCAGACTTCTTCTTATGTCTTTCCCAATGCCGCTTCTGCGGCTGCCCGTTTCAGCCTTACAGAGCCGGGCAATATCTATGGCAGGCTTACCAATCCTACACAAAGTGTATTGGAAGAACGTGTTGCGGCATTGGAAGGAGGTGCGGCTGCTTTGGCTTTGGCATCGGGAGCAGCGGCAGTAACTTATGCCATACAAAACATTACATGTGCAGGAGATCACATAGTAGCAGCGCAGACTATTTATGGAGGTACGTACAATCTATTGGCACATACGCTTCCTATTTATGGGGTGCATACTACTTTCGTAGACCCTTCAGACTTATTGCATTTTGAGGAGGCAATCCAAGAGAATACCAAAGCTATTTTTATAGAAACATTCGGTAATCCTAATTGTAATGTTACAGATATTAAGGCAGTGGCAGATATAGCGCATAAGTATGGCTTACCCCTCATCATAGACAATACTTTCGGTACGCCTTATCTCATACGACCTATAGAATATGGAGCAGACATCGTGATACACTCGGCTACGAAGTTTTTGGGCGGACATGGTACTTCTTTGGGAGGAATAATTGTAGATGCAGGAAAATTCGATTGGGCAGCATCGGATAAGTTTCCGCAATTTACAGAGCCGGAACCCGGTTATCACGGTCTGAAGTTTGTAGATATAGTAGGGAATTTGGCTTATATCGTGCGTATTCGTACAGTTTTGCTCAGAGATACGGGTGCTGCTATCAGTCCGTTCAATGCTTTCTTGTTATTGCAAGGTGTGGAAACACTCTCGTTGCGTGTGGAAAGGCACGTAGAGAATGCGCTGAAGGTAGTGGCATTCTTGAAACATCACCCCAAAGTAAAAAAAGTAAATCACCCATCTTTGCCGGAACATTCGGACCACGCTCTCTATGAAAGATATTTTCCTCAAGGTGCAGGTTCTATCTTTACCTTTGAGATAAAAGGAGGAACTCAGGAGGCGCACCGTTTTATAGACCACTTGAAAGTATTCTCTCTCTTGGCGAATGTCGCAGATGCAAAGTCTCTTGTCATTCACCCTGCTACTACTACGCATTCCCAGCTGACAGAAACGGAGCTTAAAGAGCAAGGTATTTATGCAGGTACCATTCGTCTGTCCATAGGTTTGGAGCATATAGATGATATATTGGAAGATTTGGCTGCGGCATTGGACGTAGTGTAATGATAGAGAATACGATGAAAATAAGCGAGATACTACAGCAAGACAAGGTCAATCTTTCTTTTGAATTTTTCCCTCCCAAGAAGGATATGCCTTTTGATTCAGTGCAGGAAGCTACGGAAATAGTTTCCAAACTCAATCCTGCTTTTTTTTCCATTACTTACGGAGCGGCAGGAGGAGCTACTCACAATACGGTGAAAGTGGCTACGGAAGTGCAAAGAAATTTAGGAGTAACAGCTTTGGCACATCTTACGGGGAAAACGCTCTCTCGGGAGGAAGTAGGAGATATACTGTCCTCACTGACAGAGGACGGTATCCAAAATATCTTAGCTATCAGGGGAGATTTGTTTCCGGAACGTGCGCATTTATTCAAGGAAGATTTTTTGCACGCCAGTGATCTCATTCGTTTCATTAAGGAGCAAGGGGATTTTTGTGTAGGTGCCGCTTGCTATCCGGAAGGACACGTAGAAAGTGAAGACAAGAGAGAGGATATTCGGCATTTGAAGCTCAAGCAAGAGGCTGGAGCCGACTTCTTAACCACTCAAATGTTCTTTGACAATAATATATTCTACAATTTTATGTACAGACTGAGAGATGCCGGCGTAACTATTCCTATCATTGCAGGTATTATGCCCATTTCTGCTTATCATCAAATAAAGACGATAGAAAAATTATCGGGAGGAACTTATCCGGCTCCTTTTATTGCTATAGCAGACAAGTTTAAGCATCACCCTGTAGCTTTTGAGACAGCTATGCTCCATTATACTTGTCATCAAATTATAGATCTGGTAGCCAATGGTGTGAATAATATACATATATATACAATGAATAAAGGAGATACAGCTCGCAAGATAATGAACTACTTGGGAGAGATTTTGACGGCTTAATTCTCTATCCTTTATATATAAAACTGCGCAATGAAGATACAAGCGTTATTGAAAGAGAGAATACTTCTCTTGGACGGTGCTATGGGTACTATGATACAGAGATATGGACTGAAGGAGGAAGACTATAGAGGTGCTCGTTTTGCAGATGTGGCACATTTGCAAAAGGGGAACAATGATCTTTTGTCTCTTACTCAGCCACATATCATAGAAGAAATACATCGTGCTTATTTGGAAGCCGGAGCAGATATTATAGAAACCAATACGTTCAATGCTACACGTATTTCTATGGCGGATTATGGTATGGAAACGCAGGTGGCAGAGATAAACAAAGTAGCAGCTCAAATAGCCAAACGAGCAGCACAATCCTTTACCGATAAAAATCCTCATAAACCACGTTTTGTAGCCGGTTCCATTGGACCTACCAATAAAACGGCTTCTATGAGTCCCGATGTGTCTTCTCCTATGTATCGCGCTGTAACTTTCGATGACTTAAAATGTGCTTATATAGAACAAATCACTGCTTTGATAGAGGGAGGCGTAGACTTATTGCTTATAGAAACCATATTTGATACACTCAATGCGAAGGCGGCTATATTCGCCGCAGAAGAGGTCTTCAGTGCTATAGGTAGGAAATTGCCTGTGATGCTTTCCGTTACAGTAACAGATAAGGCTGGACGTACTCTCTCCGGGCAGACGCTTTCTGCTTTTCTTACTTCTGTGAGGCATACAGATCTGATGGCTGTGGGCTTAAACTGCTCTTTCGGTGCGGCAGATCTGAAACCTTATCTCAAAGAACTTTCCCGTATAGCTCCTTACTATGTGAGTGTATATCCCAATGCGGGTTTGCCAAACGCACTGGGAACATACGATGAAACACCGGAAAGTATGGCAACTCAAGTGCGTGAATTTGTAGAGGAAGGGTGGGTCAATATCTTGGGAGGCTGCTGTGGGACTACACCGGCACATATTGAGGCTTTGTCTGCACTCATAGAAGGAGTTTCTCCACGTGTACCTGCTGTTTCTTCACGTTTATTGCGTCTTTCGGGTTTGGAACAATTGGAGGTAAGCCCTGCTATCAATTTCGTGAATATAGGAGAACGTTGCAATGTAGCCGGCTCACGCAAGTTTCTTCGTCTTATCAAGGAGGAGAAATATGAAGAAGCATTGGAAATAGCACGTAAACAGGTAGAAGATGGTGCGCAGGTCTTGGATATAAATATGGACGATGGCTTGTTAGATGGAGAAAGAGAGATGACCCGCTTTTTGAATCTGCTTGCCTCAGAACCGGATATAGCCGGAGTACCTCTTATGATAGATTCTTCCAAATGGTCTGTTATAGAAGCCGGATTGAAGTGTACACAAGGGAAAGCTATAGTGAATTCCATTTCTCTCAAAGAAGGAGAAACGGTTTTCTTGGCACACGCCCGGCAGATACGTAGATATGGAGCGGCTGTTGTTGTTATGGCTTTCGATGAGGAGGGACAAGCTACCACCTACGAGCGGAAAATAGCTATTTGTGAACGAGCTTACCATTTACTCGTCAATCAAGGATTTCCTGCCGAAGACATTATTTTTGACCCCAATGTACTGACCATAGCTACAGGTATAGATGAGCATAAAAGATACGCTATAGATTTTATTCGTACCATCAAGTGGATAAAAACTCATCTTCCGTATGCTAAAGTCTCAGGAGGGGTGAGTAATCTTTCTTTTGCTTTTCGTGGCAATGACTATGTGAGAGAAGCTATGCACGCAGTATTTCTCTATTATGCTATAGCGGAAGGTATGGATATGGGGATCGTAAATCCATCGCAAACGATAACCTACGAAGATATAGCACCGGAATTGCTGAAAAAGATAGAAGATGTATTATTTGACCGTACGGACACTGCTACAGATGAATTGCTGGAGTATGCTCGTGTAACTTGTTCCACCGCAAAAGAAGAGAGCGGTGTACAGAAAGAGATATGGAGAAACTGTACGGTAGAGGAACGTTTGAGCTATGCTTTGGTCAAAGGTATCTCTGAGTATTTGGAAGAAGATATAGCAGAGGCTTTGCGTAGCTATCCGAAAGGCATAGACGTAATAGATAAACCGCTGATGGCAGGTATGAATCGGGTAGGAGAGTTATTTGGGAGTGGGAAAATGTTTCTTCCTCAAGTGGTGAAGGCGGCTCGCACTATGAAAAAGGCGGTTACTATATTGGAGCCGATACTGGAGGAAGAAAAAAAGGCATCTACCGGTAAAAAGGCAGGGAAAATAGTTATAGCTACCGTAAAAGGCGATGTACACGATATAGGAAAAAATATCGTGGGTATCATTTTGGCTTGCAATAATTACGAGGTAATAGACTTAGGAGTGATGGTATCTGCGGAAAAAATCATAGAAGCTATTCAAAGAGAACAGCCGGACTTGGTAGGTTTAAGTGGTCTGATAACTCCTTCTTTGGAAGAAATGACTGTTGTAGCAAAAGAATTGGCAAAATCCGGACTTACTTTACCTTTATTGATAGGTGGAGCTACAACCTCTAAACTGCATACAGCCCTGAAAATAGCTCCTCAATACGAAACGGGAACTGTGGTGTATGTGAAAGATGCTTCGCAAATACCTGCTATAGCTGCAAAATTGCTTCATAAGCAAGATAGAGTTTCCTATATACAAAGTGTAAAAGAAGAATATGCCGCACTGAGAGCTGCCGTAGAGCAGAAAGAGAAACCTGCACTGCTTCCCCTTGTGGAAGCAAGAGAAAAGTCCTATCGGATAGCGTGGGAGCAATATACACCGGTTAAGCCCAAGACTATAGGTAGAAAAGTGTTGGAACACATCTCTATAGCAGAGATAGTTCCATTTATCAACTGGAAATTCTTCTTTCATACGTGGAGTCTATCTGCGAAATTTCATTCTGTAACGAAGATAGATCTCTCTTGTATGGGGTGTAAAAATTCGTGGTTGGCAATGTGGAAGGAAGGTGAACAAGAGCAAGCAGAAACGGCACTGAAACTTTGGGAAGAAACACAGCATTTGCTTAAATCCTTGATAGCCTCCGGCATATCACATATTAAAGCAGTATTCTCTATAGAAGAGGCTTATAGTGTAGCAGATGATATATATATAGGTGGAAAGAAGTATCCTCTTCTCCGTATGCAACAAGCTAAGGGAATGGAAGGTGTTACATTCTGTATGGCAGATTTTGTGGCTCCAAAAGCGAGTGAAGTTGTAGATTATGCAGGAGTTTTTGCTGTTACGGCAGGGGCAGAAGATATGTATATCCGAGATGTATTTGGAGGAGTAAGCGATGGGTATCACACTCTGCTACTCAAATCTCTTTTGGACAGATTGGCTGAAGCTACTACGGAATGGTTGCATAGAGAAATACGTACCCGATATTGGGGATATGCTGCAGAAGAGCAACTCACGATAGAAGATCTTTTTGCCTTGCGATATGTGGGGATAAGACCTGCCGTAGGTTATCCATCATTGCCGGATCAGTCAATAGGTTTTTCTTTGCATACGTCTTTGCAGAGCAGAGAGATAGGTATCTGCCTTACAGAAAATGGAGTGATGTACCCCAATGCTTCTGTGAGTGGATTTATTCTGGCAAATCCTTCGGCTCGTTATTTTGCTATCGGAGAATTGGGGGACGACCAAGTGGAAGAATATGCTGGACGTAGAGCTCTTCCGAAAGAAGAACTACGAAAATTCCTTATGGCAAATAGGAGTTTTACAAAATGAAAAGATGCTATCATAGCGTGTCTATGATAGCATCTTTTATAATGGGGGTATAATGGTCTTTATTCTTCTATGGTAATTTCTCCTACGATATTTGTTACC
The DNA here is from genome assembly GCA_022764505.1 of Phocaeicola sp. Taxonomy (GTDB): domain Bacteria; phylum Bacteroidota; class Bacteroidia; order Bacteroidales; family Bacteroidaceae; genus Phocaeicola. Next base: position 27,420 of record JALEQJ010000045.1, read on the forward strand.
ATCATACGCTTCACTTCTTCCGAAGAAAGTCCGTGTCCAAGTAAGAACATAAGCTTGGTCAATACCGTTTCCAGTGTAGCATCGTATCCACTGATGACACCTGCTTCCAATAAGTGCAGACCTGCTTCGTATCTGTGCATTTCTACGATACCCGTATGGCACTGAGATAGATTCACTATGACAATACCTTTTTCTGTAGCTTCTTTCAGCAGACGGATAAGCCACGGCTTTTGTGGTGCATTCCCGGAACCATAGGTACGCATTACCACAGCACGCAAGTCCGGTGTTTCCAGTACGGCACGTACAGTTTTTTCTTGGATACCGGGATAGATGTTGAGTACAGAGATATTGGGATCCAATGCGTAGTGAGGCTTTAATTGCTTGTTTTCGGGCATAGGTTTTATTTTGGAAATATCATAGTGAATATGAATTCCCGAGGTAGCCAGTGAAGGGTAGTTGTAAGAGTGAAAAGCACTGAATTCTTCAGCATTGGTCTTGGAAGTTCTGTTTCCTCTTAATAACTTGTTCTCAAAGAAAATACAAACTTCCGGTACTACGGCTTCTCCTTTATTATTCTTGGCTGCGGCCAATTCTATGGCTGTGATAAGATTTTCTTTTCCATCTGTGCGCAGTACACCTATAGGTAGCTGGCTACCTGTGAGAATAACCGGTTTACTCAAATTTTCCAACATAAAACTGAGTGCGGAAGCGGTGTATGCCATCGTGTCTGTACCATGTAGTATCACGAAGCCATCAAAGTTGTCATAATTGTATTGAATGATTTGAACCAGCTTTTTCCATAAGTCCGGTTCCATATCGGAAGAATCTATAGGCGGAGTAAACTGGTAGGATAGTATCTGATAATTGAACCGTTTAAGTTCCGGTACATTCTCTTGTAACTGGTCAAAATTGAAGGCTTCTAATGCTCCGGTTTCAGGATTCTCTATCATACCGATAGTTCCGCCTGTGTAAATAAGTAAAACCGAAGGATAATCTGTTTTATTCATGGTACTATACGCTTGGAAAGCACAAAGATAGTAAACACTCTGTAAAATAATAATAAATAGAGGAAAAATCTATCTTTTTGATAGTGAAGAAATGACTTTTTCTTTGTAGACACTATCAGATTAATCTAATACTTCCACTAAGGAGTGCAAATATTGAGGATAGAGAGATTCGCGGGAGAAAGCAGCAGATGGGAATGCGTTTCGAATATTGGGAAATGAACACTATATAAGGAAAGGGAGTTATTCTTGTGCTTATAGCAAGGAGTCTAGGTTAGGTGTTTATAACGGAATTGCTACAAGGAAAGAATGTAACAGCTTTAGCAAAGTAGTTATGACGACTAACATCATTTTACAAAAGGATTTCACAAATTTGCATTTGATACTGGAATTTACCCAAGAAGAACTACTATATATGATCAAACAGGACAAGAGGCAGTGAGAAAAGGAATAGGAATGATGTTTGGAAATTCAAAGAGTGAGATAATATATTATTTCTAAAGAAGACAAAGGAAGGGTTCTTTAAGCATGAAAGCTCCACCAACGGAGGAAAATGGCTAATAGTTAAATAGAACATGAATTTAGAATAGCTCAAAACAAGCTATCCTATATGTAGTTATTAGTATGGATTCTTCATATTGGAGATAGAAAAGATATAGTCATGATAGTAAAATAGATGTATGGAATTTATTGATATTACAGTGAAATTTTTATGGATTTTTTACGATTGCTTTCTGTTGATAATTGGCTTAATATTATTTCTCTAGTATTTGTATGTATCGGAGGTATGTTCGTCTACTTCCAATGGAATAGAAGTATTCAGATACGTAGAGCTGAGTTCTTGCATCAGTTATTAGAAAAACTTCGATTTGATGATAAGATGGTTAAGTCTATGTATATCATAGATTACAAATTGGATTGGTATGATATAAGTTTTCATGGAAATGAAATAGAAGAGAAAATAGACAAGTTACTTTCTTATGCTGACTATGTATGTTATTTGAGACAGACTAAAAATATATCTAAGAAAGAATTTCATATATTTGATTATGAAATACATCGAATTTGTATATCTCCTTCATGCCAGTGTTATTTGTGGAACCTATATCATTTTAGCTTGAAAAATAATACGATGTGTTCTTTTTATAATTTAATTTATTATGGGATTAAACATAAATTACTTCCATCTGATTTTAAAAGTAATAAAAAGCTTTATACAAAAACATTAAACTGGTGATTTTGATGCTTTATGATGGGAGTAAAAGGATATAAGATTTATTCTCATACTCTTTCTGGAGAATTCAAGAATAAGTACAAGAATAGGAACATAGACTATCAGTTTGTAAATATGATAGTGCCTGAATTATGATTATAAGTGAGCTCTAAGTATGAGAGAGGCAATGCCCGATGCAGAGGAAGTTCTTTTTCTATAGAATGGGCGTTGAGAGAACAGAACAAAGATCTCCCAGAAGAGAGATAGAAAAAGTGAATTCATGAATATGTTAAAACTGAGTTCCTCTGAGGAAGAACAAGAACAGCTTATATACTTTTCGGATGTTATCAGGATATCGAAAGGTTAAAAAAAAGAAGAGAGATATTCTTCGCAAGGAATAAAATGGTACAACTCAACCGAAGTGTTGAGTTGTACTATTTTTATGCAGTGAAATTTCTATCAAGATTTCTCTCTGATCATACCATTCTGATAAGCTACGAGTAAGCGTTTCAAGTCTTCTACTTGTATGCGGAGTTCGGCTCCCTTATCTGTGTCCTTCACCAAGACTCTGCTACCGCTAAGCTCTACGATTTGTATGGTTGAGATAATATCTTTCCCTTCTTCTATGGCTTCTTGAGTGGAAGAAAAAGGCTCATGCTGTACGAGTTGTAAGCCACGAGAGTGATATACGAGGGTATAGCCGGCAATACCTGTTTCCGAGTGATACGATTTGGAGAATCCACCATCTATGACCATAAGCTTGCCATGAGCTCGGATAGCTTGTTCTCCTTTTCCCACCTTCACAGGAACGTGCCCGTTTATGATATGTCTGTGTTGTCCTACAACTCCGAATTCTTCCAAGAGCATTTCGCAGATCTCTTCTTTGTTTCGTAGTGTGTAGTAATGTCCTTTTACTTCCTTGTGGGTCTCTTTTTCACTTAGCAGATATCGCTCAAAGGTTGCCATTCTGTCTTTATCAAAAGCAGGAGAATCACAACCGCACCATAAATACCACATATAATCCAATGCGTAGTCTGTTTCTTCATCTCCATCTGTACCGAAGTAGGCTATTCTTACTTGTCTTTCTACTTCGTCCATCAGTGCCTGTCCTTTATACACCTTCCCTGCTATTTCTACTTCTTTCAGTGTTCCATCTTCATTCAGTGGTACAGATGCGTGGAAGAGCAAGTTTCCATTGCATACTTTGTACATAGCCCCGTTTCTATAGATACAGTGCATATGTCTGCGCATTTTCTCGCTACCCATAAAAGAAGCATGAAGTTTTTCTACTACGATTTCTTCTTCCGGTGTGAGGCGATAAGGATCTTTGGGGTCTATGGTCGGGAAATAAGAATCTTTCAGCTTGTAAGTATTACCATCTATGGTAATAGTACCTTTTTCGTAGTCTATGAGATGAAGCAGGTTCCTGTCTTCCATCTTATATTCCGGTCTACGTTTTATGGTTTGATATTCAAGTTTGAACTGAATGATACTGATAGCTTTGTGCATCTGTGCGATGAGCTGAAATGTCTTGTCGTCTACCTCTAAGTTTTCTTTGCTTACCTTAGGCAAGAAAGGTTTACAAGGATCGTTCTTGTAGGCTTCCATCGCAAAGGTTGCCAAAGGCAGTAGATTGATACTATAGCCTTCTTCCAGAGCCGGCAAATTCCCATAACGCATAGCCATTCTCAATACATTGGCTATACAACAGTCGTTTCCGGCTGCCGCTCCCATCCAGACAATGTCGTGATTTCCCCATTGAAGGTCAAAGTTGTGGTATTCGCAGAGTGTGTCCATAATGATATGTGGACCGGAGCCTCTGTCAAAGACATCGCCCAAGATGTGTAATTTGTCTATGGTAAGGCGTTGTATCAAATTACAGAGAGCTATGATGAAATCGTCTGCTCGCTGTGTATCTATGATACTTTGCATAATAACATTGATGTATGCCTGTTTGTTAGGCTCTACACTGCTTTCGTGCAACAATTCTTGGATAATGTAAGAAAATTCTTGAGGCAATGCTTTGCGCACTTTGGAGCGAGTGTATTTGGAAGACACGTTTTGGCAAACTTTTACCAATCTGTTGAGCGTGATAAAGTACCAGTCTGTCAAGTATTCCTCGCTGTGCTTTACTAATTCCAATTTCTGTTCCGGATAGTAAATGAGGGTACAAAGATTCTTTTTTTCTTTTTCTCTCAGCGTATTGCCGAAGATTTCATTCACTTTTCTTTTGATGGCTCCGGAAGCATTTCTTATCACGTGTTGGAAAGCTTCGTGTTCTCCGTGCAGATCTGCCAAGAAGTGTTCTGTACCTTTAGGTAAATTGAGAATAGCTTCCAGGTTGATAATTTCTGTACTTGCTGAAGCAATGGAAGGAAACTTGTGCGAGAGTAACTCTAAGTATCGCAAGTCTTTTTTCACGGTAGCGGTGGAAATCTCTTTTTTAATACTCATAGCGTAGGAATTTAAGTTATAAGAAAAACATCAATAAAAGTTGTGCTAAAATGACCCGCATAAACATATTGAGTGGATATACTGTAGTATAGCTTACGGTAGCGTGGTCATTGGGGATAATATCATTGGCATAGTTGAGTGCCATAGGATTGGCCATACTGCCACACAGCATACCGCAGGTGTTGCCGAAGCTCAGTTTACAAGCTTTCATTGCGATGATGCCTACTATAATGGTGGGAACTGTGGTCAAGAAGAAGCCTACTGCTATCCATAGCAAGCCTTCCGGACGCATAACGGTGTCAAAGAATTGTGCACCAGCTTCCAGTCCTAAGCAAGCCAAGTAGAGAGATAATCCTAAACCTCGTAGCATAAGATTGGCACTTAGTGTAGTGTAGGTAACTAAGTGTAAACGAGGACCGAAAGCTCCGATAAGAATGCCTACCACAATAGGTCCTCCTGCCAATCCTAATTTGATAGGCGCACTAATGCCGGGTATCATAATAGGGATAGAACCTACTATCAGCCCAAGAATAATGCCAATAAAGGTAGAGGCAAGATTGGGCTCTTTTAAGGTGCGTACGGTATTGCCCAATAGTTTTTCTACTTGGGCTATGGAGGCAGCTTCTCCCACTACGGTAATTCTGTCTCCCATTTGGAGTACCAAGCCGGGCGTTGCCAAGAGTTGCATTCCATTTCGCATAATGCGTGAGATATTGATGCCGTAGGTATTTCTTAGTTTGAGAGAACTGAGGGTTTTACCATTTATTTCGGGACGTGTGATGAGGATTTTCTTAGAAACCAACTGGCTGTCTATAGCATTCCAGTCTATATCTTCCTTGTTCCAATCCATTTGTTCCATTTCTCCGAAGAGTACGGTGAGTGCTGCTACTTCTTTTTTATGGGTGATGATGAGTAAGCGGTCGTTTTCTTTCAGAATGGAAGTGGAATTAGGAATACTTACGATGCCCTCTCTCCAAATTCTGGAAATTACAAAATGATACTTCCCTAAAGAAGCTACTTCTTTGATACTCTTTCCGTAGATGGCGGGGTTATGTACACAGAACGTACCGATAAAGGTGTTCCCTTTATCATCTTCCGATGGTTCGAAATCTGTAGGTCTGGAGAAGAATTTGCGTATGAATATCATAGCCAGTATCACACCTACTACACCCAAAGGATAAGTAACAGCACACCCTAAGGCTGCTGTTTCCGAAGGTTGTCCCATTTGCTTGAGAGTATCTTGTGCGGCAGCCAAAGCCGGTGTATTTGTGGTAGCACCGCAGAGAATACCTATCATCTCTGAGAGGGGAATAGGGGTGACGAAAGTAAGCAGAAGTGCCATACCTGTACCTACCAGTATCAAGAGAATGCCCAGTATATTGAGTTGATAACCGCTTTTTTGGAAAGAACTGAAGAAGCCGGGTCCTACCTGAAGTCCTAACTCATATACGAAAAGTACTAAACCGAAATTCTCCGCATAAAGAAGCATCTGCTTGTCTATGCTCAGTCCCAAGTGTCCTGCCAGAATACCCATAAAGAACACGAATGTAATACCCAGCGAGATTCCTGCTATCTTCACTTTCCCCAATAATACCCCCACAGAAATAATCAAGCCCAAAATAAGTACGGCTTGTAGTCCTGTATGTGTGAAGAATAGATTTTCTAACCATTCCATAGGTCGTGTGATGTTGAGAGATTAGGAGTGAGTATTCGGAGTGTTTTTTTCTTTGCGTAGTTCTTGCGGTATGCGAAAGGCTGTGTATAGTTGCAGTACAGCTGCTATACTCATACAGACAATCCATTCATTGCGTCGTAGTGTGAGCATAAGAATTCCTGCTACGATGAGTAACACAGCACCCAAGGCTTGTTGTACCTGAAGCCGCTTAATAATAAAGTTTTTCCCTTTATATCGTTGAGTCAGTTGGAGGGTAGCAAAAGACATAGCTCCTGCTATATATATATAAGGAGCAAAACTTAGTTTCAGAAAGTACAGAAATAGCCCGATGAAGAGCAAGAAAGAGAGTATTTGTAATATCTTGGTTTGCATATATGTTATTCTTCTTCAAATAAGAAAATGTCTTCGTTATCCTTTTTCATAAGGTATTTTTCTCGGGCTACTTTTTCCATTGCCTCTTGATCGGACTTTATTGCGTCCAATAGACTTAAATCACGTTCGTATTGTCTATGATATTCTTTTATCTCATCTTGTAGCCCACTTATTTCTCTGTCGTACTTGAAACTGTTCCATAAGCTGTTCTTGTCTATGATACCTATGAAAAAGATATAGCTTACAATGATGACCAATATCTTGTGTCTCTTCAAGAAATCTGTGTATTGTGATAGCTTACTCATACGCTGTGCTTATTGAAAAAAGGGGTTGGTTCTTAATTCTTTTCCTATGGTGGTTTCTACATCGTGTCCTGCATATACGATGGTGTCAGGAGGTAGTGTAAAGAGTTTGGTACGTATGCTGTGTAGAAGCTCTTCGTAATTACCTCCGGGAAGGTCTGTACGTCCCATACTTCCACAGAACAGCGCATCGCCTGAGAAAACACAGCCTTGAGAGGGTATATAGAATGCTAAACTTCCGGGAGAATGCCCGGGTATGTGTAGAATTTCAATTTCTGTTTCTCCTATTTTAATTTGTTGTCCTTCTTCCAGGTAAGTACCTATTCTTACGGTAGGTTCATTGGTAGGAAAGCCGAACATATGGCATTGTTCCCCAAAACTATCCAGTAAAAATTCATCGGCTCGTGAGGCTTGAGGAAGTAATCCATAGGTTTTATGCACATAAGCATTGCCAAAGATATGGTCTAAGTGCAGGTGTGTGTTGAGCAGGTGGGTAGGTATAAGGCTGTGTTCTTTTATGAACTCGCTCAGTTTGGCTTGTTCGTCGGGGTAAAAACAGCCTGCATCTATGATAGCGCAATGTTTGCTCGTCTCGTCCCAAATGAGATAAGTCTTTTCTGCAAACATATTGAATACGAATGTTTTGATTTGCATAGTTGTATTATGTATGTACTATAGGCACGTAGACTACTTGCTTGGTTTGAAAGAAGTCTTCCGTGAAATGTTCGGAAAGCTGGGTGCAAATGCACTTGCGCTTTACTACTTTTATCTCTTCTTGTAAATTACCTCCTTTGAGACAAATGAGACCGTTCGGTATAGCATTTCTTTGTGTAGGGGAGATAAGTTTTTGACAGATTTTTAGCAGGTCTGCAAGGGGCATAACGGCTCTACTTACCACAAAATCAAATTGCTCTTTCACTTCTTCGGCTCGGGTATGTGCAGTGGTTACATTCTTCAGTCCTATGGCGTGAGCTATCTCTGTAGCTACTCGTACTTTCTTTCCTATACTGTCTACGAGGTGGAAATGGCTTTCCGGAAAAAGAATAGCCAAGGGAATACCCGGGAAACCTCCTCCGGTTCCTAAGTCCATAATCTGACTGCCGGACCGAAAAGAAACTACTTTACTGATCCCCAATGAGTGTAATATATGGTGCAGGTACAGTGCATCAATGTCTTTGCGGGATATGACATTGATCTTGCTGTTCCATTCTTTATAGAGCATTTCCAAGGCTGCAAACTGCTCTTGCTGTATGGTGCTGAGGGTGGGGAAGTAATGTGAAATTTCTTTCATAAAAAGGAGAAAAACGATGTTTATTGCTTTTGTAGATAATCTTTTAAGTCGCTGTAGGCAATGCGTATTTCGGAAGTTCCCATAGCATAAGGAGCAATTTCGTACTCATTATAAAGGAAACGCACGCTATCTTTTTCCAAAAGAAAATTGGCAGGGATATAGAGATCTTCTACGAAGAGCAACTCTTTCATTTCTTCATCATCTTTGGCTCCCCATAGTTGTATCAGCCTCTTCTCTATCATAGAAATGATGGTCTTTTCTGCTTCGGGTTTGAATATATCGTGTATGCCTACTTCTTTTCCTGTATCTTTATGGAAATTTACAAGGGTATATTGTGAATATCCGTGCGCTCCCCCTCCATATCCCGAACTGGAAATTTTTACGCTTACTATATTGGGGTATGCTTCTGTAAGTTTGATTTCGTAGGTGAGATCATTGGAGAACATTGGAGAGACTTCTTCTTTTGCAGCCTTCTGTGCCAAGTACAGTTCGGTATAGCTTTCTCTATAACTCTCTACTTCTGTTTTTATAAAGTCTTCTAAGGTACGTTCTGTATATTTATAACCAAGGTTGTTTAGCTGTTTAGCTAAGCTGTCTCCATCGTAGCGTGGCTTCATTTGATCTACAGCGATATGAAGTGTAAATGTAGGAGAGGCAGTATCTCCTTCTACGAGATAGTAGACACTATCCAACCGGAAAGTGCTGATATCTAAATCTTGTGCTTGCTGTTGTTTCTCGTGGCAGCCTGTCAATCCTATCAAGAAAGCTACTGCACCAATAAAAGCATAGTGTAAAGTTTTCATGTTGGTGTAAGATTATATTTAGAACAAAGTTAGGTGCTTTTCTTCGTAACAGCAGTAAAAAGTATAAGATTTTCTGTCTTTCCTCTCATTATTATATAAGCAAGAAGGAGAGGCAGGCTTTATTGAGAGAAATGGAAACTATGCAATGGCGTGTTCCGGCTATTTATGCCGGATAGATACAGGTGTCTGTATTTTTCTGTGTTTGAGATATTCGTACCATGCTTTTTGCGCAGGAATTTGTGTGGTGGGAGTAGAGAAATAATGATTCTCTAAAGACTGATCTACCCATACAGTTTTACTCCTTTCTGCTATTTGTAAGTGGAGGAGTTCTATAAGTTCCTTACGTGCAACCTCGTCCAAGACGGGAGTTACGGCTTCTATACGTTTGTACAGGTTTCTTCTCATCCAGTCCGGAGAACCTAAATATACTTCGGGCTTGCCGGCATTGGAGAAATACCAGATGCGTGCGTGTTCAAGGAAGCGGTCTACGATACGTACTACACGGATATTCTTACTATACGGCTGTTCTGTTACTAAACAGCAGATACCCCTCACTATGAGATCTACTTTTACTCCGGCTTGCGATGCTTGATAGAGGAGAGAAATCATTTCCTTATCGTGCAGAGCGTTCATTTTAAGTATGATGTGTGCCGCTTTTCCTGCTTTGGCATGTGCTATTTCTCGTAGCAGGAGTGTGCGGAGTTGCTCCAAAAGGTTGAAACGTGTGATGAGCAGATGCCTGAATTTAGGACTCTCCATTTCTCCTTTCAGATGGAGAAAAAGTCGGTATAAATCGTTTACGATGGCTTGTCTGCACGTGAATAGTGCAGTGTCCGCATAGATGCCGGCGGTAGTTTCATTGAAGTTTCCTGTACTGATGCAGGCATAGCTTCGGAGCATTCTATCTGCTTTGTTTCTGCGTACTACAAGGGCTACTTTGGCATGTACTTTTAGCCCGGGTATGCTGAAGAGTATATTTACCCCTGCTTTGCGCATCATTTCTGCAGTTTCCCAGTTGTTGCGTTCGTCAAAACGCGCTTTCAGTTCTACGAATACGGTTACTTTCTTCCCGTTTCTGGCAGCAGAGATGAGGCTTTCTATGACTTCCGAGTGAGCTGCTACACGGTATTGCGTGATGAGAATTTCGTCTGTATAGGGATCGTTTACCGCTTCGTGTAGAAAGCGGAGAAAATGCTCGAAACTATGATAAGGGTAGTGCATAAGCAGATCTCTCTGTGCTATACGTGCAAACATGAAACGTCTTCGCTCGTCCAAACCACGCAGGCGAATGGCGTCCATAGGTGTATCCGATAAGGAGTGTTCTGTAGGATTAGGGAGTTTTGCCAAGTCTTCCAGACAAAGATAGGTTTCACTGGCTATGACTTCTTCCGGTTTAAGCTGGAAAAATGCCATAAGCGTGTGGAGTAAAGATGTGGGCATACCTTGTTCGTATTCAAAACGGGATACTGCTCCTATTTTTCGTTTTTTTACTTTTCTTGGAAGTTCCTTGATCATTTTTTCTGTAGGCAGATCGTCTACGAAAATGTCTGCATCTCTGGAAATTCTACAGCAGTGGCAGGCTTCTACATTGTAGCCGGGCAAGAGGATTTGGATATTGGCTTTTATTACATCTTCTATATAAGCGAAGCAGTGAAACCTGTCTTTCTTCTGTAAGTGAACGAAACGAGGTAGCTCTGCATGAGGTACTTGCAACATAAAAAAATGTCGTTCGCCATCTGCTTTCCTTCTGGCTTGAATGGCGAGATATACTTGCTTGTTTTTGAGAAAATAGGCTATCTCTTGAGCCTCTATTTTTACAGGTTGCAGGGTAGGGAGAATTTCTTCTTGGAAGTAGGTGCTTATTTCTTCTGTATGCTCTGTGGCGAGTGGCTCTGTTCCGTGGTAGAGCTTGATGCCGTGTGCCAAGAGGGCAGGAATGAGTTGGGTGTTATATATATGGAGTTGTTCCTTTATTTGCTGGGCAATGAGGATATGTAGTCGTTTCAGGATTTCTATGGATTCTGCAGGAGTGTAGTCTTCACTTTTACCGCCACGAGCTACGGCTTTATGCATAGCTACTCTCACTTGGTAAAACTCCTCTAAATTTGAAGAGTAGATAGCCATGAATTTGATGCGTTCAAAAAGCGGAATCTCCTCATTCCCTGCTTCCATCAAGACCCGTCTGTTAAAGGATAACCAACTGATGTCCCGCCTATGAAAAGCGTATTTTTCTTCCATATAGATTTATTTATGTTCGTTTTGTCTTTTCGTAGATGCTGTAAAAGTAATCTGAAAAGTTATTTTTTCAAATATAAGCTACTCTTTTTATGTTTTCTCCGATTAAACCGTGAGGACAGATTTTGAGATGAAGTTTGAGCAAGTCTCTCTGTTCTTGATGTGTGAGATATATAGTCCCGTCTTGTTGGGGAAAGCAGTTCGACTCGTTTGCTTTTTTAGAAATGTATAGGTATACAAAAAAAAGAAATCGCAAACCTTTCGGCTTGCAATTTCTTTCGTACTCGAAGCGGGACTTGAACCCGCACAGCCATTACTGGCCAAAGGATTTTAAGTCCTTCGTGTCTACCATTCCACCATTCGAGCAGAGAGAGCGGAAAACGAGACTCGAACTCGCGACCCTAACCTTGGCAAGGTTATGCTCTACCAACTGAGCTATTTCCGCAAATGGAATGATGGGTGCAAAGGTAAAAACTTTTTTTGAGTAGACAATACTTTGTTGTAAAACTGCATAGAAAAATCCTTGCATAGATAAGATTTGTCATATTGTGCTACCGATATGTTTGCCTCTGCGCTTGCAATCTCTGTTCCGTACCACAGTTTACATAAACCTCAATGGAAGTTTATATAAACCATAGTGGAAGTTTACATAAACTTTATTCGTGGTATAAAGTTTCATAATGCCATTTCTAAGATATTGTATTGTAGATATGAGGTATATTTATTCCGAAAATACCAATCATATTTATGGCGTGTAGAATAAGTATTACAAATGCTTTGTTTTATGTTTCTTTTACATTCTTCTCTACTGAATTTGTTTTATTACGTGAATTGCGTAATTTTTCACCGGCTATTTGTTAATAAAATTGTTGTAAATGTGAATAAGTAGAGGAAAATTAATTTATTTCTTTTTTTTTGTTTACGAATTGTTTGTGAATTTAATTTGGAGAATTTACTTTTGCCGTAGTTATAACTTTATTGTGTGTGTTTAATTATTCAAAGTTTATTCAAAAAACTAACTAATTGTACGAAAGTATGAAAATGAAAGCAACATTTTCCTTACTGCTTCCCCTATTGATGTTTTTGGGAAGTTGTACCGTAGACGGTGATGTGGAAGAAGCTACATTAGAAGTCTCGGGAGAGGAGGTCTTGGTCTTTACTAAAGATGCCTCGGAACAAAAAATTCAGGTTACGACCAATCAGGCACGTTGGCGGGCTACAAGTAATGCAGAGTGGGTGACTACTACCGAAGAGGGAGAAACACTGACTATCGCTGTAGAGAAGAACATAGTGAGAAAGGAAAGAAAAGCACAAGTGCTGATTTCTTCCGGTGCTGCTCAAAGAGTACTGACTATTGTCCAAGCACAAGCAGGATTGGAAGTACAATGTTTCCCAAACAAGCTGACATCAAGTCAGTGGGCAACAGATTTCCAAATAGACGTGATGGCCAATACCAATAACTGGACTGCTACTTGCGATGCGGCATGGGTGAAAGTAGAAGCCTTACCTCATGCCAGAATGGTCAAAGTAAGACTCTTGGAGAACAAACTGGAAGAAGAACGTACTGCGAATATCCAAGTCAAACTGAACGATAATGAGGAGGATACATTTATAATTCCGGTTCAACAGACAGGTAAGTTCTCTTATATCTTGCCATTTTTGGATTTTGAAGACGGTTCACGTTATAGTGTGAAACGTTTTGAAGCGGCACGCAAGAGCCTCTTGAACAAAGAAGATACCGGCGATTACTCCGGTTGGATAGATTTTTATACACAAAGCTCTATGTTCCCTATGGTTACTTATACCATACACGGAATGAATGCTATGATGCATGCACAGATAGATGCGGTGGATAAGACTTATCTCCAAGGAGAACACTTGGACGTTGTGGTAGCAAGACTTCAAGCTATGGGTTTCACAGAAATAAGAGAGCCTAAGCGCATAATGTATAACCCGGAAAAGAGAATTTTAGCAGAAATCAAACCAGATTATAAGGATAGTACTCCACATATTCTGTTTACTTATTATCCTAAGCAAAAAGGAACATTCAAGACTTTCGATAAGTTCCCTTATACCTTTGGTATGTCTCCTGAGGAAGCCAAGAAGGAAATCACCTTGGCAGATATAGAAGCTTACGAAAAGAAACAAGGCAGTTCATTCTTGAGAGAAATAAAATTCCCCAATGGCTTCCCACGTTTCCGTTCTTACGAAACTCCCAAAGAAGGAGTTGTTACCAGAAGAAACTACTTCTTCAGTGAAGTAGAAAGTGGCGTGATGACTACTTCTGTAACTTATTATGACAATTTCAATTTGGCATTCTGGGATTATCGTTCATACCCTGTATTTACAGAAGAATTTATAGCACTTGCTGCAAAAGAAGGATTCAAGTATGATAGACTGGATCTGATAGACAATAGAAGACACGTCTTTACAAACAAGAGTAACGGTCTTGAGTTCAGAATTCACTACCATAAAGCTTCCAATGAAACCAAAGAGCAGGTGAAAGTCATTATGTCTAAGATGGGTGGACATGCACACTAATTCTATTAACCGGTGCAGTTAAGTTATAGCAGGATTTATATTTAACATAAACAGATACATAAAATGAAAGCAAAAAAAATATTCCTTTTTGTTTGGACTTTGCTCATGATGGTAGCTTGTGTTCCAAATAATGATGTAGAAGAAGCTACGCTCAGTTTGTCCGAAACAGGAACGATCGTAATAGAAAATACAGAAGTAAGTAAGACTATCAGTGTAAAAACAAACCAACCTAAGTATGTGGCTTTCAGTAAAAGCGATTGGCTTACTGTGGTACAGTCCGGTAACGATATCACTTTCACTGCTACCAAGAACGAAGAACCACACGAACGTAGAACTAAACTGCTTGTTATAGCAGGTTCTGCTGTAGAAGAAATAGAAGTGTTACAAAACGCCTCTTCCGTATCTCTCAATATCATTACTCAAGATAAAGATGGCAACCTCTTGGTAGACCAATGGAGTAGCCAACAAGTGATAGATATGGACGTAAATACAGACAGTTGGGACGTAGCTTCGGATTCTCCGGAATGGTGTCGTGCTCGCGCTAAACAGTTCAAGAAAGAAATCATCATTGATATAGATGAAAATACGAAACGTGAAGCTCGTGCAGCGAAAATCACTGTAGTGGTAGGTCAAGGTAAACTCACAAAAGAATTCTTTGTAAAACAAAGCGGTATCATGTACTACATTCTTCCTTATCTTGATTTCAAGAATGGTTCACGTGGCGCAATCAATGATTTCGAAACTGCCAGAAGAAGTTATGTATCCGGTTCTTGGGCTACAGACTATGAGTTTACTACACAAAGCCCTGCGTTCAATAAAATTACTTATGCAGTAGCTCCTAATAAATTGATGACATTGGCACGCTTGGAAGCTTCTTCTGCACAAATTATCACAGGCGAAGAAAAGAAAGCATACATTGAGTTTATCAAGGGTAACGGATTCGTAGAAAAGAAAACAGAAGATATCTACTACAACCCCGAATTGAGAGTACAGGCAGAAGTAAAGAATACTTATATGCCTCACGTGATGTTTACTTACGTAGCAGAACAATCTCAAGCATACGAAACATTTGCTGCATTCCCATACGGATTCTTGAAATGGGGAGCTACACGCAAGGAAGTAGAAGATTACGAAGCTGCAAATGGCGGTACATACAAGTATGACAAAGACTGGGAAAAAGAAACAGATGGTCGTTTGGCTATCCAATTCATTCCAAATGATAAGGAAATCCAACGCAGACTTTACATGATGGAAAGAGACAAAGATGGTAACCTTGGTCTTTTGGGTACATTCCAGCACTTCTTGCTCGTGGATAGAGGTTACTATACTTACAATGGAAATGTATACTTGACAAATGAATTCAGAGAATTGCTCAAAAAAGAAGGATTTGAATACTACACTACATTGCCGGCTCCTGCTCGTCACGATGAGTTCCACAATGAGACAAAGAAACTCCGTCTTCTTACACGTGTAGCTCACTATGAAGGTTCTGCAAATTCTGTATTGGAAATTGTGTTGTCTCCTCTTACAAAGGTGAAGAATGCTTCTACAAGTAGTTTGATGCAAACCACTTCTTCATTGAGCGATAAAATTCTTAAGCTCAATAAGAAATCTAAGGCAATAGGCAAATAAGCTAATGTGAATAATGGGGTGGTAAAAAAACTCCAGAGTGTTTTGCCACCCCTATATTTGAACTACCAATATCATTAAGAATTAAGTATGAAGAAAATACTATATTTAGTTTCTACTTTCATCGTGGTTGCGAGTTGTTTCAGTAGCTGTACGAATGAAATAGAGGAACCGAAGAAAGGGGAGCGTACAAGCCTTTCTGCATCTTCTGATCTATACGATGTAGATGCTCAAAAAGGTGTCATTCGTGTTCAGCTGGACGAAAAGACAGCAGACGCTCTTCCGCATGAAGCAGATTTAAGAGTTTTCTCGGAAGATGTACCTCAATTACAGCGCCTGTTGAACGAAATCGGTGCAAAAAAGGTTACTCGTGTGTTTCCATACAACGAAGAGTTTGATAAAAGACATCGTGAAGCAGGCTTACACTTGTGGTACGATATAGAGTTTGACCCGGAATTCTCTGTAAGTTCCGTATCCAGTCAAATGTCTACTGTAACTGGGATTAAAAGTGTGGAAAAACTCCCTGCATTCCAGCTTTTTGACAACGAAGAACCTGCACAAATCATAGATTTTAAGCCTGTGCGCGTAGGAATAAATCCTCCTTACAATGACCCGGATCTGAAGTTACAATGGCACTATCACAATGATGGAGAAGTAGCTTTGAGATCTGTACCGGGTGCAGATATTAACCTGTACGAAGCATGGAAGAAAACTACAGGTAAAAAGAATGTAATCATAGGTATCAGTGATGGCGGTGTAGATTATCAACATGAAGACTTGGCTGCCAGCATTATTATCAATACAAAAGAGTTGAATGGAACTCCGGGCGTTGATGATGATGGAAATGGCTACAAAGATGATATCTACGGATATAACTTCGCTATGAATAAAGCTACTATGAGTGCAGAAGAACATGGAACTCACGTTGCAGGAACCGTAGCCGCTCGTACCAACAATGGTATTGGTGTAGCAGGTGTAGCCGGAGGAGATGGTTCTCCGGATAGTGGTGTTCGTCTGTTACTTACACAGATTTTCGATGGTAAATCATATAGTTCTTCCGGAATGGCGAAGGCTATCGTTTACCAAGCGGACAATGGTGCAGTCATCAGCCAAAACTCTTGGGGAGGTGCACCCGGAGGTTCTATGCCCGGTAGTGTAAAGGCTGCGATAGACTACTTTATAAAGAATGCAGGTTGTGATAAAGACGGAAAACAACGTCCGGACTCTCCTATGAAGGGTGGTGTGGTAATCTTTGCCGCCGGTAACGATGGTATAGAAGGTACAGTGTATCCGGCAGCTTACAATGCCGTAATAGCTGTAGCAGCTTGTGCGCCCAACTGGGGATTTGCAGAATATACTGTGCACGGAAATTGGATAGACATCACAGCTCCCGGTGGTGATGGTAGATTCCCTAATGGTAAAGTCTATAGTACCCTACCAGGCAATAAGTATGGTTATAAGGGCGGTACTTCTATGGCTTGTCCTCACGTATCGGGTATCGCAGGGCTTATTGTTTCTTACTATGGTCGTCAAGGATTTACCAACGAAGAATGTCAGAAGATGTTGTTGGGTGCATTGAGACCTGTGGATATTGATGCCGTGAATCCTAAGAAAGTAGGAAAGCTTGGTATAGGTTATATAGATGCAGCCAGAGCTTTGGACGCAGACCAAAATAAAGCTCCTAAGGCGGTAGCTAAGGTCGACGTTAAACCGGACTATGTAAGTATGAAGCTTTCTTGGACAGCTGTACAAGACGAAGACGATAAGACTGCTTCTTTCTACAACATTTATCGTTCTACAGATAAACTGGACGCAAGCAACTATAAGTCGGGAGAGCTTATCGTGAAGAAAGGTATGGGATATTTGGCAGGTCAAACTGTGAAGTATAACATGGACAATTTGGGTCTGAATACAACTTATTATTTTGCAGTAGTAGCCAAAGACCGTTGGGGACACGAGAGTCAGCCATTCTTCTTCTCCGGAAAGACTTTGGAAAACAAACGTCCGGTGATAGAATTTGTATCCGGTCCTAAGACGATTCGTCTTACCGGTAAGGAAACTGCTGTCTTGAAGTATAAAATTTCGGATCCTGATGGTCATCTCATTAAAGCTGTACTTAGAGGCGAAACTCAAGGTGTACTTTTGGAAGAAAAAGCGGGAGAAGTGATAGTAACTATCTTGTCAAAGGCTGCTTTCGGTAAGCATGAGACTTCTCTTGTAGTAATAGATTCTTTCGGTGCAGAAACCATAGAAACCATTACGTTCGAAACGTATGAAAATACGCCTCCTGTAGCTGTTAAACCTTTTGAGAAATTGTTCTTGCCGGTAGGAAAAGAAACTACATACAATTTGAACGAATACTTCAAAGATAAAGACGGTCATGCTATTTCTTACGAACTGATTACATTCAATAAGTTGTACACAGATGTAACTGTAAATGGCTCACAGCTGAAAGTTGTGGCTAAGGATAAAGGTGTAGGTTCTATAGAGCTTCGTATCAAAGACTCCGAAAATGCAGAAACTCGTGTTTCAATTCCTGTACAAGTAGTGAAAGATGAATTGGTGTACCAAGTATATCCTATCCCTACTTATGGCGAACTGAATGTAAGACTTAGCTCTTTCGTAGAAAACGCTACTATAGAAGTACGCAGTATTCCTTCCGGAGCATTGGTACTCAGTAAAGCTGTTTCTCTCTCTGCTAATGATTCGGTAGACAAGAGAAAAGTGGTATTGGATCTCTCCAAATTCTCAGGTGGAAACTATATGCTTATAGTGAAAGCAGGCGGTGAGACTTATAAACAATCATTTATTAAATACTAATCAACGCTATAAATCAGAATTATGACCAGAAAAAGTATAATAAGATTTTCTTGTGCTTTCCTTTTGGGCTTGGGGGCTATCGCACCCCTAAGCGCACAGGAGACTCGTTCACTTCCTTTCTTGGAAGTCGCTTCAGATGCTCGTAGTGCAGCTATGGGAGGTAGTACTATGGGGGAAGCTCGTACTGCTTATCTATATACCAACCCTACATCTTTTCTCATCGCAGAAAAGCCTATCTACGGTTCTTATTCTTTCGGTGCTTATACTACGAAAGAACTATCAGGTATTCAGTTTCATGCACTTTCCGGAGGCTATCGCTTAGGAACTCGCCATGCTTTCTTGGTAGGTGGACGCTATTATAAGGGTTTGCATACAGCTAAAGAAGATGAGTATGGAGAACGTAAGGTCTTGAAACCTATGGATTATTCTATAGATGTAGCGTATGCTTATTCTTTCAATGAACATTGGTCCGGATATGTGATGGCTTCATTTATTCAGTCTTATGTAGGTAAGGTAGCATTTACCGGTGGTGGTAGTGCCGGGCTTTATTATAGAAATTCTTTGAATCTTCAGAATACACCTACACGTTATACCGTAGGTCTTTCTGTAGACAATATAGGTGGTAAAGTGCAATACGGAAAGAAAGGTTATGAAGGCAATATGCCCGGTTCTATAGCTTTGGGTGGCGATATTTTTGCTACTGCTTTTGAGAATGTAGAAGTGGGTTTGTCCATGACTCACCGTATGTTCTTTAAGGAAAGCAACGGTTCACGCTATATGGGAGCAGTAGGCTTGGAAGCTGGTTTCTCCAAAAAATGTTTTATCCGTACCGGTATGCAGATTATGAAAGATAACAATGCGCTTACTTTAGGTGCCGGATATCTTTGGAATACTTGGAAACCTATTATGTTTGACCTTACTTATCGTAAGGGGTTAAACAACAGTGGATTTGATTCATTATGGGCTGGTATTAGCATAGGTATCTAAAATTATTCATTCGGGATAACGAAGAAGAAGGGTTCCTATAGCAGGAGCCCTTCTTTGATTTTCATTCATCTCTTTTATATGGGTTAATATGAAAATCTCTATTCCGTACGGTAGTGTCTTAAAAAAGTGTGTAAGCTCCAAAATTCCTATCTTAGAGATGCAAACCTAAAACAGATAAAAAAAATGGAACTTACACATGACCAAATTTCGGAATTTATCCTCAAAGCAACAAGTAGATCTGATAGTTTTAATAAGCTCATCGAGGTAATCCTCAATAGCTTGATGCACCACGAACGAAGAATGTTTCTTGATGAAACCGCAGATAGTGGTAATGGTTTTCGCCCACGTCGCTTCTGTTATGGACATTATGAGTTTCATCTGAAAGTGCCTCGTACTCGTCAAGGGAGTTTC